>JBCDFE010000218.1:0-7918 GCA_039178745.1 Bacteroidota bacterium
AAGCTTTTCAATCGGATAGCCCACGAATTTCGAACGCCGCTTACCATCATTCAGGGAGCGATAGATCGCATTAAACACGATAAAAACGGTGATGATGCAAAACGGCTGGCCCAAATAGCACAGCAATCGAATCAGCTTGATATACAGGTAAGTCAAATCTTGAATTTGACTGCTCTAAAAAGCGGACAGCGACCCGCCGAGGAAGAGCGAGGAGACTTGCTTTCCTATCTCAAACATTTGCACAGCAGCTTTAGCAGTGCCGCCGAGCAACAACAGATTCAGCTGGTTTTCCAATCAGAGCTCGATGAAATTCGGACTCGATATGCCGCAGACAACTGGCGCAAAATCATTAATAACCTAGTTGGAAATGCGCTCAAATATTGCCCCAGTGGGAGTAAAATTGAGATGCAGGTCGGGTATAGTACTACAAGAAATCTGCTCGTATCGGTGAAGGACAATGGTCCTGGTATAGACCCCGATTTTCAGCCTCGGATATTCGAGCCATTCACCCGCGAGCGGGCAAACCACAAAAATGGAAGTGGTATAGGCTTAGCCCTAGTCAGAGAGCTGGTAGAAGCTATGCATGGGCGCATTCAGCTCCGATCAGCCCTTGGACAGGGTACTGTTTTTACCATCGAAGTACCGATTGAAGCGGATGCGCCGATGGACACAAGTCCGAATCCCAGAGCAAAAGACCGCCCACTCGTTTTCATAGCCGAAGACCAGCCCGAAATTATAGACTACCTGAGGTATTGCCTAAGTGATGATTACGAGGTGCTATCAGCAAGAGACGGGCAAACAGCCTGGAACAGTTGCAGAGAGCAACCGCCAGACATACTCATCAGCGATATTATGATGCCGGGAATAGATGGGCTAGAGTTGTGCCGGCTTATGAAAACGCATACAGCTACTGACCACGTACCGATTGTTTTGCTGACGGCAAAGGTCGGCCCAGAAGCTCGATACGCCGGCTTGAGTCAAGGAGCCGATGCTTATCTGCCCAAACCGTTTGATCGAAAGGAGCTGATCATCCGGGTAGAGCAACTAATTGCTCAAAGAAATCGATTGCGCACGAAGTACCACGAAAAGAATGGTGATGTCAGCACTGTGCAGGTAGCATCAAATCCATTTCTCGAAGAGGTCATTCTGCTGATCGGCGAAAGCCTAAGCAACCCTGCATTCGACGTACAAGCCTTGGCCGATGCCTGCCACCTGAGTCGTACCCAGCTTTTCCGAAAGCTAAAAAACCTGACCGGAGAATCGCCCAGTGAAATTATCATCAACGCACGGATAAATCAAGCCATCGAGCTGCTCGAGCTCGGCCAAGCTCGTGTGAGCGAAGTAGCCTACGCCTGTGGGTTTCAGGACCCGGCTTACTTCAGTAGGTTGTTCAAGAAGAAGACAGGGCGTACACCATCCCAACACAGAGGTCATCAAGAAGACTAGAACATAGAGCACACGCAGTATGCCTGAGGTCTCTCAGGAGAACGAAAATGCACGCTTCTGCAACGAAAGTCCAAGTTCTCCTGAGCTAGTCTCCAGTTATTTGGTCCGGTACCAAAACGACTTGAGATATGCGATATGCACTAGTTCTATTTTTCGCTATTTGCCTCACTTCCGGGGTCTTTGGCCAGGCGGCAAGCGGCATTAATTATCAGGCGGTATTCAGGGATGATAGCGGCCAATTGATTGCCAATGAATCCCTCAACATATTTGTCGCCATCACAACAGACACCACGGGGCCCACTATAGCTGTAGACTATGGGGAAAATCACCAACTCACGACTAATGCATTCGGGCAGATGGAATTTGTGCTGGGCGAGGGGAATAGCCCCACAGGCAATATATCCGATCTGGACTGGGCTGGGGCTGAATACTTTCTTTACCTATCCGTCGATTATCAGACCAGCGAAATCTCAATAGGTCCTACCCCAATTCTGGCAGTGCCTTATGCCTTTGCAGCCACTACAGCAGAGCGCGCTCAAGCCCCGTGGCGCGAGGGTGAAGACCTCGACATCTACTACAATGACGGCCCTGTAGGGATAGGCGTCGTAGAGCCATTAAGTCGCTTGCATATAGCAGAGGTAGGTGATCCTACCTTGCGATTAGATGCGCTGGGGTTTGGAGCTGGCGACCCCACCATAGCCCTGAATAGAGGTAGCGAATTCTCGTCTACCGACTGGCGTATCCAAAACGATGGGGGTAGCCTGGATTTCGATTCGGCCTCCGACAACTTTACAGAAGAACCGGAAAGTAGCCACATGCGATTGACCAACGCTGGCAATCTGGGTATAGGCACCGAATCGCCAGGTAGACGACTGGATGTACAAGGAACGGGCGATCAATACATCCGTATGAGCAGACCGGAGTTCGAATCTGGGACGGTATACCAAGGCATAGAGTTCATCGATAATGGCAACGGGCGCGACTGGCGTACCCGTGCTAATGGATCAGCCTATCGATTTGAAACGGCAACCAGCAACTTCACTGGTGCAGCTACTCCCATCATGCAACTTACACCGGTTGGCAAACTGTACCTGGGAGAAAACAACTTTCCGCCCAATCAGAATTTCAACCAACCACGCTTGCGCATGAGCGGGACCGATGTGGTAGAACGCGCTCAGATCAGGAACAACCTGACCTCCAACATACCCTCGGCTACTATAGAGTTGCTGGTGAGTGGACCCAATAGTGCTATGGATTGGCGAGTAATCAATAGAAATGGCGAATTCAGAATTCAGCGCAATACGAATAGTTTCGAGTCGGGTGAGAACGAGACCATGCTCTCCATCAACGACGGCAACGGCAACCTCAATATGCACTTTCACCGTATCGTAGACCTGGAAGATCCGACTCAGGGCGACCATGCCGTGACTCTATCATTTATGAACGACGCCATAGATGCAGCCATAGCAGAGGCACCCGTTTGGCCAGAGCTGATCAGCAGCTCGCAGGGAACGATGACCTGGGTGAATTGCTGCTCGACATGCCGCACACTTACCGAAGATGGCTCAAGCGACTGGACGATTCCGAGTATGGAACAGCTCGCCCATTTTGCCGGAACCAATTTAACTGGTCTGACCTGGACGAGTACGCCTTTCGGAAGTACGGAAAACTACTACGCCATGATCATCTCGACCGGCCAGCGAAGTGCCCAAGACAAAGACAACTTCAACACCTGCCGCTGCGTGCGCTAAAACCCATATTCAATGAGAACGATACTGATTTTTGCTGCCAGTTTGGCCTACAGCTGTGTCTTTGCTCAAGACCCAGAAGTGACCTCTTACTTATTCGGTAGCGGGGGCGGCACAGACATCCAGTCGGGCATTCAAGTCACCTACTCCATAGGCGAGCCCGTAGTAGGCCTGCGTCAGACCGACAATCCGACGGTCAATGCGCTACAAGGATTTCAGCAGCCTGAAGACCTATTCTCTCCACCACTTCCCGTAGAGTGGATTCGATTCGAGGCCCAAATAGACGGACCAAGCCGAAACAAACTGGAATGGACCATTCAGAACCTGGGCAACTTGAGTCATTTTGCCATAGAGCGGAGTTTGGATGGGCAGACTTTCGCCGGTCGGGAGCTGGTGCCCGCCATCGAGTCAGCTGAGCTGCTAGATACCTATCGATGGTATGATGAAGACTTTCCTGCAAGCATACTGTACTACCGAATCAAATCGGTAGACTGGGATGGGACAACCTCTTACAGCACCATAGAACTGGTCGATAGGCGAGAGGAGAACCTACCTGCGGAAGTACAAATATACCCCAACCCCACCAGCGGAATGATATGGTTGCTATGGCCCGAAGCGGAGGAAGCTACTGCCTATGCCTGGCAGCTACTCGATGCCCAAGGTCGGTTGGTGATGCAGCTTTCTTCAAGACAGCATACCGGCAATCAAATCGATTTGGGCTCGCTGCCAAAAGGAGTGTATGTCTATCAGCTAAGGGTGGGAGAAAATGTACAGAGAGGCCGATTGATCATTAAATGAGAGCTTTAAAAATTCCAACATCATGAAATTCTTTCTTGTCTTTTTCCTCTTGGTCCCAGTCTTTTTGCAGGCTCAGCCACCTCAGGGCATCAATTATCAGGCTGTAATCAGGGACAATGGCGGGGCTGTCGTGGCCAATCAGGATATGTTGGTGGTGGTAGAAATCGAAAATCCGGCCAACAATAACGAGGTCATTTATCGGGAAAACCACGACACAACAACCAATCTTTTCGGGCAGCTGGAGTTGGTAATTGGTCAGGGAAATACTACGCTGGGTGACTTCTCGACCATCGACTGGAATGCCGGGCAACTAAACACCCAAGTCACCTTGCGCTACAACAATGATATCTACGAGCTTGCCAGCACCCCTTTCTGGTCGGTGCCATACGCGCTAAATACCGGTAGCCGATGGAGCGTAGATGGAAACGATATTTACTACGACCAGGGAAATGTAGCCATAGGCACTGACGAGCATCGCAATCAGCTGGTGGTGGCTCGATCTGGTTCGACAGCTATAAGTATTATGGCCACCAACTCTGGTGATAGCTATCTGGAGCTGCTGCGTGGCGGAACGGGTACGAGCTTTACCGACTGGCGTATGAATAACGATGGAGGGGCTCTGCGGTTTCAGCTGGACGATGATGCTTTCGTGGGTTTGACCACCAATGTGCTGAGTCTGAGCAGCAACGGACGGATGACCCTGGGCAATACGACGGGCGCGCCTTCGGCCAATCTGCATATACGCGGCAATCAGAGTCAAACCCTGCGCCTGACCGCCAATGCCACCGATGCCGAGGCGGGTATGGAACTACAAGCCATAGGTTCTGATTTTAGGATTACCAATGAGGGTGGTCGGTTTAGGCTGCAACGCTCGACAGACAATTTCAGCACGAATAGCGATGTACTGGATGTGCAAACCGATGGTACTCTGCGCATACGCCAGGATTTGAACATGGCTGACCAGCGCATCGTGAATGCAGCAGATCCAACTGGTGCACAGCATGTGGTAAACAGGCGGTACTTGGAGGATTATGTAGATAGCCAGATACCTGACCTACCTGGCCGTTTTCCTGAGGATATCAGCAGTCAGACAACCAATATGACCTTTGCCGAGTGTGCCTTCAGATGCCGGTCACTGACAGAAGATGGACATACCGATTGGGGGCTACCCTCAGCCGAGGAGCTGAGTCAGTTTGTCAATAACAACCCGACCAGCTCTTCTTTCTCATGGACCAGTACCGTGGACCGATCACGAACGGCTCGTGCCTATCAGATTAATAGCACACCAACCCAGCTTCCACCTCTTATTAATAACGAGACTTACGATGGTCGAGTCACCATTAGACTGACCACCGGAGAGTCGAGTGTGGCTGAATTCGATGCACAGCGTTCTTGCTTCTGTGTGCGGTAGTACTGGTGCTACTTGACCATAGCCAGTTTCCATATCCTGGCCGGTTCGCCGCCCTTTGCTTCGGTGCTGACGTACAAGTCGCCATTGGGCGCAAAAGCCAAGCCTTCAGGCTGTGGGAAGTAGTCTTTCTCCAACCGAAACACATGCTGGATTTTCCCGCTAGGACTCAATACCACCATGAGTTTTCCACGCGAGGAGGTCAGAAAATACTGGCCAGTATGCGGGTGGATGGCCAGGGCGGAGGGGCCTAGGCGAAAGGCTTCTTCACTGGCAAAAAAGTCGCAGATGGCTGCATGCTCGGAAGTAGGGCGACAGCTAGCCAGGTAGGCTTGCATTTCTTCCTTAGCAACTACCAGGATAGGCTCGGTAATGAAAGTCTGGGAATTCAGATCAAAGGCATAGATATGCCTGGTTTCCGGGCTGACATCCGGTGCTTTGCAGGCCAGTAGCAATCGCTGATTATCGCGATCATAAGCCAGGCCTTCCACATCGTTGTCGCCATTGAGAAAGCCGTTGAATTTGTCGACCTGCTGATCGGCCGTACCCGCCCGACTGACCCGGTAGAGGGTTCCGCTACTTTTGGCTATATATACGTATTCCCCTACGTGCTCTATGCCTTCGTAGTCGCCATCATCTCCAAACTCTATGGTGCTTTCTATTTCGCCGGTACTTGCGTTGAGGCGAAATATGATGCCATCTTCATCCTGAACCGCGAGCAGTTCGCTTCCCGACAGGCTCAGGCCAGAGACTTCTTCCAGGTCGTTGTCTAGCTCCCCGATCAGTTGTGGTCGAGTGAGGTCGTAGGGAAAACCAAGAGTAGACTGAGCCAAGAGCGTCGAACAGCAGCAGCAAGCCAGCAAGTAGAATGTGATGTAATGCATGAATGAGAAATCTAAGCAGCCAAATTCTTCACGCTATAACGAGAGTGACCATAGTAGACTTGATAGATAAATGTATAGGGAAAACCGCCTTCTGAGAAGGCCTACTTTCTGCAAGAAACGGGAAAAACCTAATATGTGTTGTGGAAGGGGGAGATATGGTACTTAGGGCTCTACGACCCAGAAGGCGATGCCACCAACATCCCTGAACTCCTCGTATTCTGTCAACTCGGCAAGGTAATCTACATTGGTTTGTAAGAAGACGTTCTCAAAGTTCTGGGGCTGGTGTGAATATTTTGAAAAAAATAATCTTGGGTTCTCCTTCTATTACTACAGTAAAACAAGGCTGGATGTACATATCTTTCCAAACATCTTATACAATCGCTTATGGCAGCATAGAATAAACCTGTATGCTCTAACAGAATTCCAACTTCTAACCTATATGATGAAGGTGTTTCTTCAAGGATCATCGGATAATTTATACTTGTTTGGAAAGCTTGGTTCTCAAGTCTGCCAACACGCTCAACAATTGTTGATTCACTTAAATACAATTCTTGATCTGTAGATATTTCCGCGAGGAAAAAATTTAAGAAAAATTGAAAATCATCTAGCCTAATTGTCCTATCTGCATTCTGAACGAATACGTCTTTACTCATATCCATTTTGATCCACAGGGTATCGCCTAGAAAAAATGTATCTTGATCTGCACCTACCTCTACAGGTATTTCAAGATTTAGCCAGCCGCCATAATCCTCGTCTTGGCAGCGATTGCAGCCAGACCCAAAATTGATGACTGCAAGCAAAACTATGCCGTAGGTAGCAATTTTTAGGCCAGGATGACTTGAATAGATCATAATGAGCTGGTTGGCTTTATGCTTGCGCCCAATCCGCGTCCTTAAGCTATAAAAAAAGATGCCGAATCTATAAATCAACTCAAGGCTCTACGACCCAGAAGGCAGTGCCAGCCGCTTGAAAAAATTCTTCAGCTCTATTTATTTCATTTTGAATAGATTCCACGCTTGATTGACTTGTCAGCATTTCTAAGTTTTCTTGAGATGAAAATTCATTAATGAAAGAAATTTCCAGATCTCTCTTTTTACTCTCACAGTATATCAAGGAGGGATGATTATATCTTTCAAGGCAAACTAAACAAGGGTTGATTGCCGCAAGAAAAAGTCCAGTGCGATTTAAAATCACTCCTGACCTGAATTGATATGAATTATCCAACTCAGTAAAAATGAGCGGGTATACAACTACAGTTGCAAGAGGTAAAATTTCAATAGCCCCAACTAACTCTACAAATTCAGGATCATTCAAATATTCTATTTGGCTAGACGAAACCTCACCAAGAAAAAGCTCTGGAAAAAACTGGAAGCTATCCAATTTCACAAGGTTATTCTCATTTTTTACTTCAACTTCTTTGCTAAAATTAAACTCTATCCAAAGCGTATCCCCTAGCTTGAGAGTATCAGATTCTTCCCCTAGTTTACAAGGTATGATCAGATTTATTTCTTCGCCATACTCGTCAGACTCACACTCATCAATGCAAGATGAAAAAATAAATGGATTAACAAATAGAAATAAAATTAATTCTATTTTAATAAATCTAAAAACCATAGGATGTAAATATTGCATTC
>JBCDFE010000219.1:0-7891 GCA_039178745.1 Bacteroidota bacterium
GCGATATTGTCATGCAGCAAAAAGGTGGCGGTTAAGGCTTCAGATACAACGCCTGGGGATCAGCTAAACTGGGTCGACACCGAAGTCGGGCCTTACATAGAACGGGCAAAAAATCGCGCTATAAGCCTGGCTTTGATCCATGGTGATGAGATCGAATACTACCACTATGGCGAGGCAGACCGCGAAACTGCGGAGGTGCCTGATAACGATCATTTTTGGGAGATTGGTTCTATTTCGAAAACCTACACGGCAGCACTGGTGGTGGCTTATTTCGAGGCAAAGGATTTGAATTTGGAAAGCCTGGTTTCTTCATTTTTACCAGAAGATTTTTCTGCTTTTCATGGCTTGTGTGCCGGTATGCAGGTGCAGCATTTGCTTAACCATACAAGTGGTCTGCCTCGCCTGCCTGATGATATTTTTGAAGAAGCTGATATGATGGATCCCTATGTGCACTACGATAGAGACCAAATACTAGCTTTCCTAAAAGATTACGAACCACAAAGTGCCCCAGGCGAAGTGCACGAATACAGCAACCTGGGCTTTGCTTTGCTGGGCATTTTGTTGGAAAGACATAGTGGTCGGTCTTATGCAGACTTGCTACAAGCGTATGTACTTGCCCCTATGAGCTTGTCTAATACGCAGGCGTCTACAAGCAACGATTTGCGTAAGCGCATGGTAAAGCCATACTTGGCCAATGGGGTGCTGGCTGAATATTGGCAGATGGGAGCCTGGATTCCGACAGGGGGCATTGTGGCCAATTTGCCAGACTTGGCTAAGTATGCTCAGGCGCAACTGCCTGGTCGGGGAGCGGCCCTAGCCCATATCTTTGAGCAATGCAAAGTGCCGACCTTTACGGAAAGCGAGAGTATGAGAATCGGACTCTCTTGGTTTACACTGACCTTCTCTGGGCAAGAATGGTATTTTCATAACGGAGGCACTGGCGGTTTTCAAACGCTTTTGCTGGCCGACCCACAAGCGGATAAAGCGATGGTGCTATTATCGAATAATGGCTTTCAGGATGAGTCGGAGGTGCTCGGTTTTCAGATCTTTGAGCAATTTGTAGCGCAGTAGATTGATGAGAGCTTGGAAAATAGTACTCATACTTGCTAAGCACCTATCTATTTGGGTAGGGCTGACCTGGCTATTGCTTCAGCCTACCTGGTACTGGTCGCTGTTTTCTACAGAGGATGGGAGTTTGTTCTGGCCGCTTGTGTATGGCATGCTCTTCAATGCAGTCTTGTTTTATGCCAATGCGCTACGGGCCTATCCTAAGTTTCGTGCTAGACGATGGAGATACTGGGTGATCTCAGCGAGCTGTATCTTAGTTGTCAGCTTATTGGAAAGTATATCCGACCTCTTCTATGCCGATCATATTGGCTACCTCGACCCCTACTGGCAGGCGGCAGATATGCCTATAGCCTTGGAGGGCTTCAAGGAGCCACTAGTCTTGATTGACTTGATGATTAGTGTACTGCCCATAAATACGATTTACTGGCTGGCGTCTTTTGCCTATTTACTACCCAAAGAACGATTGCGCAATGTGGAGTTAGAACGCAGTATGCTACATGCAGAACTGAATCAGCTTCGCGCGCAAATGGAACCACATACGTTATTTAATGGCATCAACGGTATCTATCATTTGATTGACGAAGACAAGGAGCTGGCCAAGCAATACTTACTTGACTTTAGTGGTATTTTGCGATACCATCTGGAAACCGGCAGAAAGGATAAAATTTCCATACACCGAGAAGCAAGTTTTTTGGATCACTATTTTCGCCTGGCGCAGCTTCGGGCCGGAGATGAGGCAATCATACAATGGGACTTTACAGAGCTCGATGAAGATTTGAGCATACCCCCTTTGCTGTTCTATCCCTTAGTAGAGAACGCAACGAAGTACTTGAGCCGGTTTGAGAGTCTTAGTAAAAACAGGCTGGATGCCAAGCTTTGGGCGTATGATGGCCGTTTTGGTTTGAGTATATCCAATACCTACGATAAAAGCACTAGAGAATCAGGCACCCAAATAGGCCTGGAGAACTTGCGCGAGCGCTTAAACCTTCTTTTTTCCGATGCACATCAACTGACTATTCGGGAAAGCGACGATATCTTCGAAGTTGAATTGGAATGCCGTGTTAAAAATTAATTGTCTGGTCGTCGATGATGAAGCTCCCGCGCGACGCGGGCTGGTGCGATACGTCGAGCAGCTCGATTTTATGGACAATCTGGCCAGTGTGGCAAACGCTGTACAGGCCCGCGAATACCTCAATCAAGGAGGGGTGGATTTACTCTGGTTGGATATTAACATGCCAGGGCTAAAAGGTACAGATTTCCTGCGGACGTTGATCGATCCACCTAAAGTGATCTTTACTACCGCCTATAGTGAGTATGCTCTGGAGAGTTTCGAGTTTGATGTGATCGACTACTTGGTCAAGCCCATTAGTTTCGAGCGCTTTTTGCAGGCCGCCAATAAAGCATTGAAGCGATTTTCGGAGGCTAAAGCTATAATCGATAAAACGGACAAAGAATCATTTTACATCAAAGACGGCAGGCAGTTGGTGCGCATATCGATTCATGAATTGAGGTATGTGGAATCAGCTGATAATTATGTGCGCTTCTTCACGGATACGGGCAACTATATGAGCCTGATGACGATAAGAGAATTAGAAGAATTGTTACCCGCAGATCGGTTTTTGCGCATTAATCGAAGCTGCGTAATCGCCAAAGACCGAATTGAATCTATCGATGGAAATGAAGTCAAAATAGGAGCAGATCGACTAGTGATCAGCAGGAGAATGAAGGGCGAGGTGATGAGGAGTTTATTGGGGTAGCAACACAATCTTCCCCATCTGCTCGCCTTTCTCCATCCGCTCAAAGGCGGCTTTGAAATCACTGAGGGGATAGGTCGAGTCTACGGGAATATCGATTTCGTGCTCGGATATGAAGTCGAGCATGTCGCCAAAATCGCCCATGGAGCCCATAGTGCTGCCGAGGAGGGAAATTTGTTTGAAGAAGAATTTACCCAGGTTTAGGTGAGCTTCTCGGGTCGCTGTTGCGCCGTAGTAGGCAATACGTCCTCCGGTATTGAGAAATCGTAGGTATCGATTGAGGTCGGCCAGAGGAGAGCTATCGAGGACGAGATCGATACCTCCGCTCAGCGCTTTTAGTTGTTCGGGCCAATCTTCGTCTTTGTAGTTGATGCCTCCGGCTGCGCCCATGGACTCGGCAGCAGCTATTTTTTTTGGGCTGCTGCTGCTTACATAGACTTGAGCACCTGCTTTTACAGCGAACTGGAGACCCATCTGTGCCACACCGCCACCAATGCCGGTAATGAGTACGCGCTCGCCAGAACGCAAACCAGCGCGAATGACGAGCGCTCGCCAGGCGGTCAGGCCAGCCAGTGAGCAGGCTGCAGCTTGAGGGTAGCTGAGGTGTTTGGGTTTTTCATACAAATTGGCGGCGTCTATACATAGATACTCGGCCATGGTGCCATCTTGGGGCATGCCCAGCACCCGGTAGTCTCGGCTGGGCCAATCCTGTTTGCTGGGCCAACCGAGGGCCGGGTATACAAGTACTTCTTTACCCAGCCAGCTTTTGTCTACTCCATGGCCAACTTCTTCCACAACTCCTGCACCGTCAGAGCCCAGCACACTAGGCAACTCTATTCCAGGATATAGCCCTTTTTGTATCCAGAGATCTCGATGGTTGAGTGCCGCTGCGTGGATTTTGACGAGCGCTTGTCCCTGGCCTGGTGATGGCTTAGGAAGTTCTTGTATGCTCAGTTCTTTGTCGGAATTCAATAAAAGTGCTTGCATGAGCACAAGATAAGAAGCATTGGCCTGTGAAGTGCCGACCAGCGAAAGTCTAAGATAATCACCCTTCCTCCTCTTCGAGTCTGGTGACTTTGACGATCTCTATTTTGGTATTACTCACCTCGGTCAGCTCAAAGTGAAAATTGTCCATTTCGAGGGTTTCGCCTTGCTCAGGGACGCGCTCAGATCGGGTGACGAGATAGCCGCTCAGGGTATGATATTCCCCATCGGGGAAGCTGAGGTCGTACTTCTCGTTGAGGTAGTTGATCTCCAATCGGCCACTGAATAGAAAGCTATGCCCATTCAGCACTTCTTCGATATAGTCGTCATCGTCGTGCTCGTCTTCGATTTCACCAAAAATCTGCTCCAGCAGGTCCTCCATGGTGACTACCCCGGAGACGCCACCATATTCGTCGACCACGCAAGCGATACTGAGTTTGTCTCTGATAAACCGATCGAGTAGGTCTGGTACGCGAGTCACTTCGGGCACGAATGGGAGCTCCAGCAAGATGTCCTGAATATTTTGTGGGTAGGTAAGCAGCTGCTGGTGGTGCGCATAGCCCGCTACGCTATCGATGTCGCTCTGAGTGATGAGGATGCGTGAAAGCCTTGTGCTTTGAAATAGCTCTTCCAGCTCTTCTATGCTGGCCGACTCGTCTATATGCTGAATCTCGTTTCTTGGAATCATGCAGTCGCTTACGCGAACTTCGCTTAGGTTTAACGCCTTGCCGAAAAGCTCGCGGTCGAAATCACTGGTCTCTTCATCGTCGGTTCTGTTCTCATTGACAAAAGCTTCCAAATCGGTGCGGGTTAATGCCGTGGTAAGCTGCTCGAAGGGACGCTTGACCACCAGGCTCAGCAGGGCATTGCTGCTTTTGACCATAACCTGGCTGGGTATGTATAGCAGCCACTGCAAGGCGCGCAAAGGATAGGCGAAAAAATAGAGTGCGCTATCGCTCAATCCACGAAATATCGATTTGGGCAAAAACTCGCCAAAAACCAGGACAATAGCTGTAATCACTAATGTCTCTGCTAATAGTTGAACAAGCTCGCTGGATTCGCCCAACCACGGCGACAACCAGCCGGAAAGAGGAACAGAGATAAGGCCTGTAAAAACGACGAGAGCAATGTTGTTGCCAACGAGCATGGTGCCCAGGAACTCACTAGGTTCCTCATACCAGTAGCTCAAGATTCGGCTGCGTAGGGTGTTCCGTTTTTTCTTCAGCTCTACCCGCAACTTATTCGCTGAGACATAGGCAATCTCAGATCCGCTAAAGAGTGCAGATAATAAAAGAAAAAAGATGATTCCGAAAAGCAGCATGGACTGACGTAAATATACTACTGCGGAGCTTGATTTATAGGTACCCGCCCAGTAACTTGTTTGATTCGCGCGCGACTGAAATCTTGGGGCGCCTCCAGTCCATAGCCGTGAATGATGGCATCGGGCTGGGTTACGACCACAAACTTGTTGGTGTGTATGCGTTCGTCTCTCTGCTCCCAGATCAGTTCTTCGGTCTCTAGCATGCGGTTATCCATGGACTGCCAGACTACGCTATCTCTAACAATAACCTGGTTTTCCCTCTTGTCGTATTGCCCCCAGTACGCACTCAAAATGGAGCTAGTGTCTTGCATTTCATCGAAGAAGGTAACGAGCACGCCATCCGGAAATTCCTGCTTCGGTTTAGCGGGGTCCACATAGTTATGCATAGTTGGCGCTTCTATGATGACGCGCACCTTGGCAGAGTCGCTGTATATGATGCGCACGCCTTGGGCAACCTCGATTTGAGCGGTTGGCGGCCTTTCCAATAAAGCGATCTCTTCCGGGTCATTTACACAAGCCGTCAGGAAGCCTACTAAGCCAATTAATATGGCAATTCTACTAGACTTGAGCATTCTGCTTTTACTGCACTACGGGTACAAAGTTCATATTGGCTTTGTAGATAGACACAACGAGAATGATGAACAGCAGGAAAAAGACGATCCCAAAAAAGAGGACGTATCCCTTAGTACCGGCATTTTTGATTTCATCTGACATGGCAGAAAGTTAGAGATAATTAAGCATGGATGGAAGAGATATCTTCGATTTTCCACTTCATGCTTAATTATCCAGGTGGTGACATGGTTGTAACTGAAATGTAAATTACTGGCAATTGGCCACAGACCGATCATCTACGATAGTGCTGTTTTCCCTCAGGCCCAAAACGAATAGGCTATTTGCCGTTTGGCGCGCTCTTGCATTCAGTTGTTGGCGCGTGGTTGGCAAACTGCCGCTCTGGCCTTCGGTGGGGTCAGTCAGGGGTTGAGCAACAAATACACCTGTCGTGCCTACGATAGGAGAGGTCAATTGCTGAACACTTGAATTCATGGCTGCGGCAACAAACTTGGGTTCATTACCCACACCGGGTAGGTTGGTGGTAGATAGGTTTGCGCTTGGCAAAGTATCTATCTCTACACTGTATTGAGAAGCAATCTGGCTTAGGCTACTCGGCTGACCGATTTGTTGAGCGATCATTTCGCCTTTCTTGACGTTAGCAACGATTGGGAAAAGCTCTTCGCGGGCTTCTCCGGCACTGCGCAAGCCAGCAGGTAAGACATCGGAAAGCGCAGCTACGACGTATTTTTCGGGATAGACCTCTACAGGATGGTCAAAAACGAACAGGCGGTCAATGACATCACCTTCGCTCAAGCTGAAGGCCTCACAAACCATATTTCTGGTCTCTTCGGTAGCCGCCAGGTTGACAATGTTAAAGTCATTGATATCGAGGGCTTCTGAGCGCTGTAGCCTAAGCCCAGCCTCTTCAACAGCGGCGTTCAAGGTCTCCAAATTATCTCCGTACTCGCTAAGGAGCGCACGCGCCTGTCGGCGTACGGCTTTGTCGGTATCGTCACCGGGAATGATAGGCTCTATGATATACGCTGCTTTGATACGGTCGATGGGGTCACCCTGCGCCAGCAGCTCTATGACGTGTACACCAAATTGCGTTTCTACAGTATAGATTTCTCCAAATTCGCCAGTGCGGAAGATCAAATCGTCATACTCTGGCACAAACTGACCAGGAGAGGTGCCTTCATATAGGCCGCCTTTGTCCTTGCTGCCGGGGTCGTCGCTGAATTCGGCAGCCATTTCATCCCAATCTCCGCCTCTGCGCAAGATGTCGGCAATACTATCTGCTTTAGCTTGTGCTTGCTCTACGGTGCGCGGCTGGCCGCCTTGCGGGTTCAGACTGACTAGAACATGACGAGAATCTGCGGTCTCTGGTATGGTCTCTTTGTCAACGAGCTTGGCCAGCTTGTACGCAGATCCTTCTACATATGGGCCATAGACTTCACCTACAGCCATACTATCGAAGAGCTCTGTAGCCACGATTGCTGCCACCTGGGCGCGAGGCTGAAACACAGCATCCATGGTACCCTGGTAGTTGGCCACTGTTGAGCTGTCATTGTCTGTTGTTTCGAACTCGTTTTTGATCTCCATCATGGTCTCGCGAACCTCTGCAGAATCTGTCGCTGAAGGAATAACCTCGTAAACGACGTAGTTGAGCACACGCTCCTCTTGCTCGCGTGTGTAAAGAGCAGGATTTTCAGCTATGTAATTGTCGATGTCTTCATCGCTGATGCTGATGTCGCTATTGTCGATTTCGTCGAAGGGTATACGTACATAAGCAACCTGTCGGCCGTTTACCCGGGCGTCTGCCTGCTCTTGTGCCAGCCAGGTGGGTGCGTACATACCCTTGGCAACCATGGCCGTCATTTTGTCTTGCTGCCGCTGAGCAACAATCTGGCGATTTTGATAGTCCCAAAAATCAGCAAAGGCCGGGCCTATTTGGCGGGCCTCTATGGCTTCCTGGATGCTGCGGGCACCACCTTCTACAATTGGGCGGTATTGCTCCAGTATGGCAGGATCGAACTGGCCATTGGCCCCGGACCAGTTGCGGCGAATGACTGAGCTGTATCTGGGGCCAAAGGTCAGCGACTCTACTTCTTCCTCAGGAACCATCATGCCCTGGGCGTCAGCTTCGTTGAGGATCATAGCCTCAGTCACGTAGAAACCCCAAAGGCTTTCGCGATTCTGTAGGTCATCACCA
>JBCDFE010000220.1:0-7766 GCA_039178745.1 Bacteroidota bacterium
AACTCGCCATCTACCGTATTATATGGGAGCAAATTACCTGCGGAAGTCTTTAATCTTCCACCCTCGAAGGTACGCAACCAATCCGCTGCCTCTTGTTCGGAATGATAGACCGCAGAGCCATCGATAAAGCTGGTAATATCGTTGTCGTACTGGCGGGGATTGTCAGGCGAAGTGCCCGTACCAGGAATTGGGCCGTTCCTGGTCATGTTGATGAAAACATCTCCAAGACCGAGGGGGTCAAATTGTGGATCTCCGGCCGGCACACGAATATCAAATGGCTCTCCGGGATGCTCGGTCAAAGCCACATCGTGATCGATAAACTGGCCAAACACCCAGGTGTAGTCGCTCAGTGTCATCGGGTCATTGATTAGTCCCTCTTGAGCAAAAAGCGTATTAGATACGACCCTGGGATTAGGGCGATCTATACCGGGCGGTACACTGATGCTATCCGTAAATCCGTTTCCAGTAAATCTTAAAAGGGGAGTTCGTGCAGCACCCCACTCTTCGTTAGTAGGGTTGTTGAACCGACCGTCTATGGTTCTGTAGACGTCGGTGTCTACCTCTTGGGCAGAAATTGCGGTTAGGGAAATGCCCAGCCACAAGCTGGCAAGTAAAAATCTGTTCATGGGGCGCGTCTTTTTAGCCTGCTGTCTTTAAAATGCAAGTTTGAGATTATGTAGATGGTGGTAGGCCTTGCAGCCTATGCGCTGCCTCAAATATACGATTGTATCTACTTTGGGTTTAAACAGCTTAGCGAATTTGTGCCTGAAAATTGTCATCATTTAATACGCCAAGGCCAAAAAGGGCAAAATCGAAGCGAACGGGGTCTTCTTTATCAATGAGTTTTAAGCGGCTGGTCAGCTCCTGTACGGCCATCCAGTCACAAGCTTTACGCTCCAGAAGGTTCAACTTTCTGGCCACGCGCTCTACGTGTACATCCAATGGCATACAGAGCTGGCTGGGCCTGATCCTTTGCCACTGCCCAAAGTCTACCCCGCGATCATCCTGCCTGACCATCCACCTCAAAAACATGCACAGCCGTTTGCAGCGCGATTTGCGCAGGGGGGTAGCTACGTGTTTCCTGGTGCGTTGAGGCGCAAAAGGAAATGCGAAAAACTGCTCGTGAAAACCAGCTATGGCATTCGTGATGTCTTCGTCCTCTTCTTGTAGGTGGTCTGCGAATGCAGCTTCCAGGCTATGGTTTTCCCGGTAGTAGCGGTGCAGCCACTCCAGAAAGTATAGGGTATCTGTATATTGAAAAGTCCGGTGCTTCCAATCCGCAAAACGGCTGCGGTCTTTCTCTTTGTGCTCGGTGATAAATTTATATGGCTCATGGCCCATTAGCTCTACCAGCTCCCAAGATTTTTTGATGATGGTATCGCGCCGGCCCCAGGCCAGCATGGCCGTCCAAAACCCGATAATCTCTCGGTCGCGTGGATCCTCAAAAGCGTGAGGCAGCGAGATGGGATCCTGGTCTATAAAGTCAGGACGATTGTAGCGCTCCGCACTTTGGATGAGTAGTTTTTGGACTTCCCTGCCTACCTGCGGATGGCAGGCAGGCGCAGGTGGAGGCTTTCCTCTCAGATCAATATCTGCACTCGATCTATTGGATATTGGTTTTTGAATCTTGCTCATAACCATTAGCGCTCATACAACTTCGACCGCATCAACCCCCACTTACACAACCTATGCACCAGGGAAACTCGCAGTACGCCCAGACCATACTTCATGCTTCTACTAAAGTTTATACTGCTGGCCTCTTCAAAGTATTTGGTCGGGCAAGTTACCTCGCCTATATGAAAACCTGCATAGATGATCTGAGAAAGCATTTCATTGTCGAATACAAAATCGTCGTCATTGGCCTCGAAGTTTATGGCCTCCAGTACCTCCCGGTTAAATGCTCGGTAGCCCGTATGATACTCCGATAGCTTATAGTCTATGAGTAAATTTTGTATCAGGGTCAGAAAGCGGTTGGCCATATACTTATAAATCGGCATACCACCCTCCAGGGCTCCCCGACCTAATATGCGCGAACCCAACACCACGGGAAACAGGTCCTCTCCAATGATATTGACCATACTAGGTATCAGCTTGGGCGTATATTGATAATCAGGATGTAGCATAATGACAATATCAGCACCAATATCTAAAGCTCTTCGGTACAGGCTTTTCTGATTGCCCCCGTATCCTCTATTATTCTGATGTACAATAACATGCTCTATACCCAGGCTGCGGGCCAGGGCTGCCGTTTCATCTACGCTGGCATCATCGCACAAGATGACCTCGTCTACTAGGTCCAGTGGAATCTCTCGATAGGTGCGCTCCAGCGTCAGCGCCGCGTTGTAAGCCGGCAGCACAACGACTACCTTTTGGTCCTTATACAAGGTCTGGTCAGACTGATTTGGTCTGCAAAGGTAAGAAAGGTCAATTTGCCAGCTCGGGCAGCCAGTGGGTAAATTTGGGCACTCCTACCTGAAACCGTTCCTCTAGACTGGGCTCTATTTCCCAGTTGCGTCTAAACTCATAATATCCTTCCATAGAGCCTATGGGCGTGTGCATTTGCACCCAACTCATATAGACATGGCTTTTTCCGGGTTCTATTACTGGCTGCTGACCAATCACACCCTCACCTTCCACAATGTGCTCGCGCCCATCGCCTTCTACCACCCGCCAGCGTCTATTGAGTAGCTGAACGGTTACTGCACTTTCATTACTGATACGGATGCGATAAGCAAAGATGTACTTCTCGGATTCAGGCTCACTATACTCTGCCTGATAGAAGCTTTCCGCACTGACGGTGATGTCGTTTGTAGTGAGTTTTATCATGATTGAGTCATCTGTATAAATGCAACTGATTTTAAACAAGCAACCGCAAGCACTGTTCACGAGCGCTCGGCCATCTATGTACATTTACAGGCTTGAAAATCAGGCGTAAATCCATGCTTAAAGGTCTGCAAACTGCCTGATCTAGTAGCCTCCATCTCCATCATACCCACCTCCTCGGCCGCCACGATCTCGCTGTTTGTCTTGTTGCAGACGATAACTCAAGGTCAAGTCTACTTGCCTGACCCGCCAGCGGCTGTCTCCTTCGGCAAAGAAATTGTCTGTGAAATTGGTAAATCGCCACCTTCGGCTATTCAATAAATCCCTGACCCCAAGGGTGATCGTTGCCCGATCCTTCCAAAGGTCGTGGCTCAACGCAAGATCGATACTGCTCAGGCTTCGCTGTCGGCCTTGGGGCTCATTTCTGGGTGCCCGATAGTTGTAGCGCAACTGCGCATCGAATTTGGGACTCACCTTAAAACGCGATGTACCCCTGGCAAACCAGGTAAAACCGCTGGCAGCAAAATCTTGCTCCAGCGCCCGACCTTCCGTCTCGAAGCCAAAGAAATTCAGATCGGAGGTAAATCTCCACCACGGGGTAATGTCGTAGTTCAGATTGACTTCCAGACCATAGGAATAATTGGTGGCCAGATTTTCAGGCCTGGCTACGCTATTGCCCTCGCTGTCTACCACGCGAATAGTTTCTACTACATCTTGAGTCTCGCGAAAGTAAATCGCGCTACTGATAGATCCCTTGCTAAAATACTTCAGGTGGCCTAGTTCAAAGGAATTGGTGAACTCAGGATTCAGATTGGGATTGCCCGACCTGAAATTTCGGTTATCCGTAAACGTAAAGAATGGATTGAGGCGCCAAAAACTGGGCCTGCTTATTCGACGGCTGTAGCTGAGCTGTAGGCTATTCTGGTTAGACAGTTCCAAATTCAAAAAGGCGGAAGGGAACCAATTGAAGAACTCGCGCTCATTGCTCTCCTCAGTTTGCAACAACTCCGTATTGATAAAGCTGTATTCTGGTCTCAGCCCCACTTGAAATGACCAGCGGCCAAACTTGTTTCCGTAAGTGACATAGGCTGCATAGACGCGTTCTTCGTAGTCGAAGGTATTGCTCAAGCCATCGAGTGCAAAAAACTCGTCGGTATCTGGGTCCAGCTCTTCGACCAGAAAGTCATTGTCAACATTGCGAATGGAAGCGCGTACACCCGCCTCCAACTGGTGGTCTTCCCCTAGCGGGCGCACATAATCGGTTTGAAATATGAGTTGGTCCGACCCTTCATTATTGTTGGATCTTTGAATCAGATCTGCCCGATCAGAGGGGTTGCCCAGGCCATCGAAAAATTGGTTGCTCAGATCGGAACCCTCGATTTCAGATTCATCCTGGTATCTGAAATCGGCCGTCAGCTTGTGGCCGTCGAGCCCGGGTAGCTTGAGCTCGTATTCTAGCGAGTATTCCAGTCTCGTTTCGTCTTCAAATTCTTCATCCAATCTGGTTTCTTGCCCAACTGGATTGTCCAGACTATTGATATAATCGAAATACCTGATGACATTTTCATTATTGTCATCACCCAGGCGGTAGGTAAAGGCCGTAGTCAGACTGCTATTCTCGTTGAAGAAGTAATCTGCCCCAAATCGAAAATTGAGTCCCAAACCTTGGCGGGTCCGTTCATTATTTTGAATAGATATAAGTGTTTCGTTGGGGTTGTACACTTCGGTATACAGATTGCCATCTCCTGGCCGATTGCGGAAGTTGGCCCCGATATTGGTAAAAAAGTTGAAACGATCCGATCGACGATTCAAATTAACCGAAACCCCTGCATTATCTGGTTGGCCCAAGGTCAGATCGAAGCTGCCATTTAAGCCACGACTTTGGTCCTCACGAAGTATAATATTGATGATGCCGCTGGTTCCCTCTGCCTCGTAGCGGGCGCTGGGGTTGGTAACAACTTCTATCCGCTCGATCAAGTTGGCGGGAAGTTGCTGAAGGCCACTCCCATCACCACCCAGCAAAGTAGAAGGTCGCCCATTGATCAGTATGCGAACGTTGCCGCTACCTCTCAGGCTTACATTGCCCTCTACATCTACTTGCACAGAGGGCACATTATCCAATAGCTCGGTGGCGCTACCGCCCTGGCTACTCAGGTCCTTACCTACATTGAATATGCGCTTGTCGAGAGCGAGGGTCATTGTAGAGCGCTCAGCGGTTACCATAACCTCATCCAATTGGGCAGAAGCCGATTTGACCGAGATAATGCCAGCATTGTATACCTGTCTGGGACTCAAATCAAAAACCTCCGTTGTCTTCGGCTGGTAACCCAAAAATTCCACTTTCAGATAGAACCTGCCCGGTCTCGATTCGATCTCAAATCGGCCCTCACCATCTGTAATGCTACCGCCTAAAAGTTCATCTTCGGTATTGTACAAAGAAACAGTGGCATAGTCGAGCGGGCTGCTTTGCCCTTCATCGATGATCTGCCCGATTATAGTAGACTTGAGCTCCCGCCCTCCCGCAGAGGGTTGAGCATTTAGATGGCCAAATAACGATAAAACCAGTAGCCCGATCCACAATCGGGTAAATAAATATTGCATGCGTGTTCTCCTTAGGTCATTTGAGGTACAACACAGCCTAGAACCCACCAATGGTATAATCGTTCGCTGCAGTAGAAAAAATTGATGTCTTTACATCTATTTATGACGCATTCTTGCCCAAGAATGTCCGCACTTTACGCTTCCTCCTTATTTTTATGCCATGCACCCTAGATTACTTTATTTACTCTTGGTTTTTAGTCTGAGCCTATCGATCGCTGCCCAGTCGAGTGCTTCCGAGCTAAGGGAGCGCCGCCGGCAGCTCATATCGGAGTTGCAGGAAACAACCCAAGAGCTAGAGGCTACACAAGAGCAGCGATCTGCCGCTATTCAGCGCCTGAATTTGATTCAGCGGCAAATCGAACAAAGGCGGGCCCTGATAGAAACCCTCAATGCAGAAATTGAAATCAATCAACAACGATCAGCCAGAAACGAGCTAGTCGTTGTAAGCCTGGAAGACGACTTGGCCCGCCTCAGGCAAGAGTATGCGCAAACCGTTCGGGCCGCTTATCGGGCACAACGAACCAACAGCTGGCTCACTTTCATTTTATCAGCAGATAGTTTCAATAGCTCGTTTAGACGATACCGTTATTTGCGTCAATATCAGGATTATCGCACACGGCAAAGTCGATTGATCTTACAGACCCAGCAGATGCTCAATCAAAAACTCGATGAGTTAGAAGAGCAGCGCTTAGAAAAAGAAGAGCTACTCCTGGCAGCCAATGATCAAGACCTGGAATTGAGAACAGCCATGGGCAGCCAAACTGCGCTTGTGGACCAGCTCAACCGCGACGAGCGCCAACTGGTAGAGCGCGTCAGGAGACAAAGACGTGAGCAAGAGGAACTAGACCGAAGCATAGAGGCTGCCATTGCCGCTGAGATAGAAGCCCGAAGAAGACGGGAGCGAGAAACCGGAACAAGGGAAAACAGCACTGCTGCAGCCTCGACCTTCGAGGGAAACAGAGGACGACTGAGCTGGCCAGCGGCCGGCGAAATAGTCAAACCCTTTGGTCGACAGCCGCATGCCGAAGTGCCCTCAGTGACCATCATGAATGGGGGCGTCGACATACAAACAACGCCAGGTGCCAGAGTAAAAGCTGTAGCTAGTGGCGAGGTCATCAGCAGCCGCTCCGTACCCGGCTACCGTCAGGTCATGATGGTGCGCCACGGTGAGTATTATACCGTATACAGCAACCTGGACCGTACCGTAGCACGAGTGGGCGACACCATAGATGCTGGAGCCACCCTGGGCTTTATGGCACAAGACCGCAAACCGCTGCACTTCGAAATTTGGTCGGGAAGAGAGCGGCTAAATCCCTCAAACTGGCTGGAATAGTGGAATGGCTTTAATCCACTTTTCTATTGCGTAAAAGCCCCAGCAACCAATCCTTTTCCAGCAAACCAACCACCAGCGTAAGTCCAAAAAGAAAGACCAGCCTGACCAGCATTGCTTCAGATTGCGTGCCCAAATAAACGGCCGCAGCCGAGAGTCCGGCATAGATCAGCATCTTATCGAGGCGATAGGGAATGCGAAAATATTTGCGAGTCACCAGATAGGCCAACACGCACATGAGCGCAAAGCATACGAGAATAGACCAGGCAGACCCATCGATACCGATGCGGGGTACCAGCAAAATGTTGCCCGTTACGACTATGGTGCTGCCCGCCAGCGCAATTAAACCGCCCAAATAGGTGCGATCGGTCAGCTTGTAGGCCATAGCAAAATTGTAGTACAGACCCAGCAAAACATTGGCGGCCAGCAGCTGAGGCAGCAAATAAAAGCCCACCCGCTTATCGGCGGCAACAAAGCCCTCCAGCCAGGGAAGTAGCAGTAAAATAGCAGCTGCGGCCAGGCTACTCAGCAAAATAAATGCCCGGGCGGCATCAGCGAATATGCGGCGATCGGCCTTGGCCAAATCCGATCCGCTCTGGCGAAAAAAGAAGGGCTCTGCGGCATAGTTGTACGCCTGCACAAACAAACTTATGAAAACGGCCATTTTTGTGGCTGCGGCGTAGTATCCAGCCCAGTCCAGATTTTGAGTAACCGTACCACCATGCCAAAATTTAATCATCGCTGGCCCCACTAAGCTATTGACAATACCCGCCAGGGCCACCACCACGAGCGGTGCCGAATAGCGCAAAAGCATAGCAAGTCTGACCCCAGGCAGCAAGCCGTTTTTTGTCGTAGACTTCCGCTGGTCGGTCACTTCTGGGCGCGTGTCAGCTTGCTGCTGCTGCTTCCGATTGCGCAGCCAATCATCGCCAACAAGCAGCAGATACCGGAGTACACTGGCCATCAACAAGGCACCAAAGTAGTAGGCAACCATCCACTGCTCATCATACCA
>JBCDFE010000221.1:0-7757 GCA_039178745.1 Bacteroidota bacterium
CTGCATGAGCCCTGCCAGTTGCGTACTGAGGTATATTCTATTCTTTGGCATGGAGCGCATAAGCTCTTCTACCGTACGCTTCATGAGTTTGGCTTCTCGGCCGGTAGCCGCCATGGCACCAAAAGACAAAAAGCCGATAAAAAAGGCACCGGCCAGCATAAACCAATCTTGGCGTTGGCTGCCCATCCACCAGAGCGCCGTACTGAACATCAGACCAAAGCTCGCTACAATACGTGTGGCCCATACCTGACCGAGTCTGGGTCTGAGCATCGCCTGCAATATGCGCCCCCCGTCTAGCGGATAGGCCGGCAGCAAGTTTAGACCAAACAGCACGAGATTAATCAATAAGCTGAGGGCCAGCAAATGTGCAACTGGCTCGTAGGGCAAACTAAAATTCCCCCCTCCCCAGAAGTAGTATCGCAAAAAGAACCTCCCTTCAGGTAAAATCAGTAATGGACCCAGGCATAAAAGCGCCAACATTAGATTGCTGAGTGGTCCTGCTAGATAAACACCGATCTCTCTCCAGCTGGACTTTGGCCGCCCTCTGATCAAGGCCCCGCCTCCGAGTGGAAAAAAGATGATGGCCTCCGTCTGTAAACCGAATCGCCTGGCCGTCAGCGCGTGGCCTAGTTCGTGTACCAGCACGAAGCCGAATAGCAACACAACAACAGCAGTCATCAAACCTACCCTATACCAGTCTATTGGGCCTGGGCCGCGCATAGCTGCATAGATCAAGTAAACTACGACTGGCAAGAAGCTCCAGTGCCAGTAGAGCGGTATGCTGAAAATGCGGCCTAAGCGTAAGGAATAGCGCATGTTGCTACTAAGATGCTATTCTCCCTCACTTTGTTGTACTTCAGGCTCATAATCTCGATTGATACGCGGCAGCAGCAACAACGAGATCAAGCCCACGACAACGCTAACACCTATGGTCACACTGAAAAAAGCAATATTGGACCAGCTGAACGCATCGCCCGCATTTACCCCGTATAGCTGAAGGGCTTCGCCAGTCAAAAAATGGTAAGATCCCATGCCTCCCGGACTAGGTACGACAATACCCCAGCCACCAGCCACAAAAGTGACCAAACCCGCTACAGGACTCAGTCCTGCCGTAGGTGCAAAAGCAAAAAAACAGAAGTAGGTGATAAAGAAATACATGAGCCAGATGATGCCCGTATGCATCAAAAACAAGCCCGGACTACTCAATCTGCCAACGGTCTTTATGCCGTCTAAAAACCCGGAGAGTATACGCTCTACACGCTTTCCGAGAGCTGTGGCTAAAAGGCGCTTGCGAAAGATCAACAAAAGTGCCAGACCGGCAACTCCAATAACAATCAGTGGAATCAGGATAGACTGCAAGCCTGCCAGCTTATCACTGAAATCAGCATTTTCTTGATAAAGGGTGTTTAGCCTGCCGAAAGCAAGTCCTACTGCCAGAGCGGTCATGATCAAAATGCAGATCACATCTATAATACGATCGACCACCACGGTGCCCATGACTTTCTCAACAGGGATTTTCTCGTATTTGGCCAGGCTGCCTGCCCGAACGAATTCCCCCATTCTGGGGATGCCCAAATTGGCAAAATAACCAAGGCTAATGGTCAAAAACGAATTAGTCAGTCTAGGGGCATACCCCAGTTGGTGAAGCAACATATTCCACCTTATGGCCCGGCTGATGTTGCTAATGATAAAAGCCAGCATGGTCATGAATATCCAGAAGAAGTTGGCACTGGCAAAGTCACTCACTACCTTGTCGATCAGGCTACAACTGGCCTCTGTACCGCCATCAGAGATACACTGCTCCAGGTAGGCGCTCGCCTGACGCTGGTACACCAAATACAAAATGACCAGTCCAATGGCCAGAAAACCCAAAAACTTCAGTACGTTCAGCAGGCGCTTATCCATAAGGGCGCAAAGGTAGGCAAGAAGCCGGGTAAAAACTATCGGTTATTGCCTCGATAGCTCATAGCCTTGTTCGATACCCAGCTCTAATGGATCCACACCCTCTCGCATCCATCTTGGCATGCGGGCGCCTTGCAGATAATGATCAAAAAACTGACTCATTCGCCGCTGAAAATCGACGCGATTGGCATGCCTGAGGGGCCAGTGTGGCTCACCTTGGTAGTTGAGCAACCAGGCGGGCTTGTCGAGTCGTCTCAAGGCCGTGAACCACTCTATGCCCTGATACCAAGGCACAGCCCCGTCTTCGTCATTATGCATAATAAGGAGGGGCGTATTGATTTTATCTGTCGTAAAAATCGGACTGTTTTCTACATAGCGCAGGTGGTGTGTCCAGGGTGTTCCACCTATGCGGCTTTGCGTTTGCTCGTACTGAAAAGCCCGACTCAAACCAGATCCCCAACGGATCCCTCCATAGGCCGAGAACATATTGACCACCGGTGCACCAGATTCTGCACAGGCGAAGAGATCAGTTTTAGTAACCAGATAAGCTGCCTGGTATCCTCCCCAGCTATGTCCTTGCAACCCAATGCGATTGCGGTCTACCCATGGGTTTTCCATCAGCTTATTCAAGCCACTCATTACGCAGTCGTAGGCACTCTCTCCAGGGTAGCCCACACGGTACACGACGTCTGGATTAAAAATCAGATAGCCACGATTGGCGTAATAAGCATAGTTGATGGTCGATCTATGGGGAAACGGCGGCCTATGCCTATACAGACCTTCACTGGATCGCTCGTAGAAGTTGACGATCATCGGGTAGCGCTCGTTGGGGTCAAAATTGGCCGGCTTAATCAGCATACCCCTGAGTCGACGGCCTTGCGGGTCGATCCATTCGAAAGTCTCCGCACTCCCCCAGCCGTATTCCGATTGTTGGGGATTGGCATCCGATACTTTTTGTTCGGACTTCCGCAGGTCGGTACTATACTGCAAATCGGGAAAGGTCTCGAAATCTTCAAACGTGTATAGATATGCTTCTGCTTCGCGGGCCTTAATTACGTTTCGGGTGTAGCTATATGGCCCTTTTTGCAAGGTTTCTATCCTGCCATTTGGCAAATATAACCAGCTGTAGCCAGCATGTAGATCATCTTCATCCAAGTGGCGGATGAGCAATCGATCATCTTCCGTAAAGTATTCCTTGTCTTCGTCGATCTCGATGTATCGCAGTCGCTGGTTTTCCGATCGGCCATTAGTTATACGGCTCGGTGGCCGATCGCCACTGGGATCGATTCGCCAGATGTCGTAGCGATCGTAAATATGTATAAATGCATCATTTTCACTCCACCCCATATAACCGTAGGAGCTGGGGTGCATGGGCCGGTCATTATCCTCGTCATAGAATGCAGAAAATGAATTGTCAGTCATCTGGCGAGTTTGCTGATCGGCTATGGCATAGGCCATCCAGGCCGTATCCGGCCGGCTGTACCAATATAGATATTTGCCCGCAGGCGACCACTGTGGTGTACCGGATATACCCTCGGCCACCAACTGCCGATCTCCTGAACTGACATCGACCAGATAAACATCGCTTCGGGTAGGAAAACCCGCCCAGCTGGTTTCGCGCAAATACTTTGATTGATCGTAGACCGCTACATAAGGCAGACTACAGCTTTCGGGCAGTAGCATGCTGTTCGCTTCGGGGGTTTCTATGATCTGCACCCTGGATCGGTCTATATCGAGCATGCAGGCGTAGCTCCGCTTTCGCTCTCGGTCTGCCAGCACATTTTGCTGAGGGTAAAGGCGGGCATCTTGCGTGGTCCACACTTCTACCCTGGCTACGTCTTCATCCAGAATGGTACTGTCTTGCTCTGGTTTTCGAGGAGTAATACCAAAGTAGAGTCGATTTGCATATTTGCAATAATACAAACGGGCATCAGGGCTGATGCGATAACCGTAGGGAAGCCATTGGTAGTCGATTTCCTGGGCCAGCCCACTACCACGCCAAGTGTATAGCGACCAGGGAGCTTGCTCTTCTTCTTTTAGGCTTTCTGGCGAAGCGATGAAGGCTACATCTTGGCCCATCTCGCTGATCCCCAACTTGCCCAGTCGTTGATCGGAAGCGGTCCAGATGGTTTGCCATGCCCAATTGTCAGCGGCCAGGTAAATGACCTCTGCGGCCCAGAGGCTATCGTGAGCTGCTCGTGTAGCAACCAGGGAAGCTCCGCGCTCCGAGAGTTCAAAACTCGTTACTCCTTCGAGACTGAGACTATCCTGGCTGCCAAAACGGCGAACCACCAAACGACGAGCACCTTCAGCCAGGCCTTCTTGAAGACTATCGGCTAATAAGCTGGAGGTCGTGTAGGCGTAAAAATCATCCCAATATTCGCCGGTTTTCCAGCTGTAGACCTGCGGGATCAATTGTCTTTCACCATTTTCCAGATTGAGCACCAGCAGACTGTCCATGTCTTTGAGTGCCTTTTCCTTGTCGTCTAGTTTGTAGGCGCGAGCTGTGTCCAATCTAGGTTTCTGCCAACCGAGCAAGTACTGACCGCCACACGTAAACTGTGCAGACTCGACCTGCGGAAGTACAAAACGACGGCCTTCTTCACCGAGGGCTGCAACCTCAGTGCGGCCATCTCCGTAGTCGGGCTTAATGGTGTAAGCTGCGTATGTACCATCGGCATTGATGGCAGGCGATTGGATGCTATTCCAGCTACTGAGGTCTTCTATTTCAAGGCGCTGATTTTGCGCATATAGTTTAAGCCAAGCCGGGAGACATAGCATGAGTCCCAGCAACACGTGTTTGTTCATAATAGCAAGGGGTGATATGAGGGGTAGTTTTCTCGCCTCTAAGCTAATGGGTTTTTGCCACTTTGCCGGCCAACTAACTCTATGTGAAGTGGGTTAATACAACATGCCAAGAACTGCCGTTTACACCCAATCTGATTTTTTAGCTCGCTTTATCGAAGCCGATTTACCCCTAACCATTGGCCAGGATACTGTCGGTGCCATTAGCAAGGTGACTAAACCGCTACCACCAGAAATGGTCAGCGACTATTTGCTGCCAATCGAAGAGGGGCAAGTCAACGATGAGTATACGGAGTTTGTCGCTTGTTATCGATTAGCAGCAGAAGCTTACGAGGCCATCATATACTGGCGAGCCGATCTGTTGCAATATCACTACGTTCTGGCCACACTAGATACCAAGTCCGGAAAACTAATAGACCGCAGGGTGATAGCCGGCACTACCTATTTAGATGGCGAATTGACCCAGTCTAGTGCTGCCATCAATGAAGAGATGACCATCTATGTCGTCTCTGGCCAGGGCGCTGCCGGAGATTATGATTACGAAGCGAGCGGAAGTACGGCTACTAGGTTTCAGGTAGCTGAAGGGGGGAAGATTATGGAGATGTAGGGCACAGCTTCACGAATGCTGCAAAGCAGGCCGATCTCCTGCATCGGGCAAATCTCCGTTGATTTTACTCACTGCCCGTTGAACGGTATTGAAGTAATGATCCCGGCCAAATCGATCCATAAGCCCACTGGCAAATAGCTGATCGCGAACCGGGCCTATAGCCCCACAGAAGTACAAGGCGATATTGTCTGATAGGAGTCGCTCATGAAGCTGTTCCAGCACGTAAATGCCCGTGGAATCCAGGTCATTGATAGTATGGGCATCTATGACTACAGCTTTAGGTGCCGGGCTTCTCTTTTCGATTAGTTTTTCCAGCTCATCGCGGAAGTAGTCGGCATTGCCGAAGAATAGCTCGGCATCGAAACGAACGACCAATATGTTGGGATCGATTAGTAGCCGGTCGTAGCGCTTTACATTTCGATACTCGGTGGTTCCTGGCAAGCATCCCAACTCGGCCAGGTGTGGTCTCGCACTGCGCATCATGACGCGGCCAAGCGAAACCAGCACACCTGCCCCGATACCCAACTGGAGTCCCCCTAGCAGGGTTAAGACCAAAGTAACGATAAGGCTAAACCAGTCTTTGCGATCCAGGTGCCAGAGACGCTTAATCTCTGCCAGGTTGAACAGCTTTTCTACAGAAAGGACAATGATGACCGAAAGGCTGGCTAGAGGCAGATGTGCAAATAGATCAGTCAGGACAAAGAGTGCGAGCACGACCACCACCAAAGTCAACAGATGCGCCCTGAATGTGGTGACACCCTGACGATGCGCAACTGCAGACCGACTAAAACTAGCCGATGTGGGTATAGCCTGAAAGAAGCTACCCGCGAGCTTAGACAGCCCCAGTGCTATAAGTTCTCTATTGGGCCTGGCGCGGTAATAGGCATGACGCTCTTCATAGGTTTTGGCTATGGAGACCGTTTCGACAAAAGATAGCATAGCCAAAATGAGGGCAGCAGGCAGCAGGGTAATCCAGACGGATCGACCCAGAACATCACCTTCTGTTCCTTGGATAGAGCCAGGGATCTCGGTCGTTTGGGGAAAGGCATCTATCTGCGGAAGTACAAATTGAGGTAATCCCCTGGGTAGATCTCCTACCAGCTGAACGCCCAATGCCTCCCAATTGAACAGAAAAGAAAAAAAGGTAGCCAATGCTACGAGCAAGAGCGTGCCTGGCCAACGGGGTAAAAACCTGCGCAGCAAGAGCAAAAAAGCAAGACTGCCTGCGCTGATGGCGGCAGTAATCCAGTGAATGCCCGAAAGGTGGTTGAAAAAATTTTGCAGGGTTCCGATCAGGTAGGAAGCTCTGGGCATATCGATACCAAAAAGCGTCTTGAGCTGAGATAGCATGATGAGGACAGCCGCCGCAGAAACGAAGCCACTAATTACTGGTCGACTGAGCAAGGTGACGATCACACCAAATTTGAATAGGCCAAAAAGCAGTTGAATCAGACCCGTCAAACCAGCCAGCGCAATGGCCAGCATTAGATACTGAGGTGTAAAGGGCTCGGCCAAACCAGCAAGCGCCCCCAAGGTAACGAGGGAGGCCAAGGCGGTTGGCCCTACGGAAACCTGTGGACAACTACTAAATAAACTGTATACGAGAAGTGGCACTAGAGAGGCATACAAGCCATAAATGGGGTCGACACCGGCCAGCAAAGCGTAGGCCATAGCCTGAGGAACGAGCAGTACACCAACCGTGACACCACCCAGCCATTCACGCCGGAAACCACCATCTTCATACCGCAGCGGGCGAGGGAACCAGGCTTGCCGTCTGTACATACTTTTAGACGATAGTCGCAGAGCTTTCAGTGGCCAGAATATCGTCTACCTTATCCTGGATGTTGATAAGTCGGTCGAAACCGCGCGCCTTGAGTATACTGGCAGCAATGGTTGAGCGATATCCGCTGCGACAGTGTAGATAGTAGGTATGATCTGGATCTAGCTCAGCCATAGAGTCATTCAGATAGTCGAGCGGTTGATTGACCGCATAAGACAAGTGGCCGCCTTCCCATTCGCCGGGTTTGCGCAGATCGAGGACCGTTGCCCCCTCCATGGCCATGTCTTTTTGACCGAACTCCAGAGCGCTCACCGTGTCCACTCTATCCAGCTCCCTTCCGCTGGTTTTCCATCCTTCCATATCGGTGTCCAGGTAGCCAATGACGTGATCGAAACCCACGCGGGCTAGCCTGGTGACCGTTTCTTCCTCTCTCCCCCTGGGAGCGACGATCAGGATTGGACGATCCAGCTTGGGAATGAGTGCACCGGCCCATGGTGCGAAGCCACCGTCTATGCCAATGAATATGCTGTTGGGGATGAATCCCTTGACAAAGTCTTTCTTATCGCGCACGTCCAGCACCAGGGCTTCTTCTCGATTGGCCGCTGCCTCAAACTGCTCTGGGTCTAACGCTTGCAGGCCGGTTTTCAGGGCTTGTTTGAAGGA
>JBCDFE010000222.1:0-7745 GCA_039178745.1 Bacteroidota bacterium
GATCGGTATCATACTGCATAAGCTTCCTGCCGCATTTGCGCTTGGCCTTCTGCTCAGATTTAGTAACTATTCTAAATTATTTGTCTATGCGGGCCTATTCTCTTTTGCCCTTATGGCACCACTGGGTGCATGGCTGGGAGGGATTCTCATTTTAGATCCACTTTGGATAGAAGCTACCTTAGCATTGGTCATTGGCTCTTTGCTACATATCAGCACAACAATCCTTTTCGAAGCTGACGCTAAAAAACATCATAGTGTGAGCTGGCGAAAGCTGGTCGTGATTGGGATGGGCTTGGGCGTAGCTTTGATCTCGGTTTAGCGTCAGCTGCGAGCAAAGGAGTATACTTCTTCTTCATAGACTTCGGCTATCTCCTCCAATTTAGCGAACAGGATGGCCGGATCGTATTCCTGCACCAGCACCATACGGTGCTGTTTGATGCCACGCAAACCACGGAAATAATTGCTGTAGTGCCTGCGCATTTCCAGTACGCCAAGCTGGGGTCCTTTCCATTCCAGACTTCTGGTCAGGTGGCGTCTGGCTGCTTCGACTCGCTCGGAAATAGTTGGTGGCGGAAGCAGTTCTCCAGTCTCGAAATAGTGCTTGATCTCCCTAAAAATCCAAGGATAGCCAATAGCAGCGCGACCGATCATGATGCCATCCACTCCATATCGATCTCGATATTCTTCTGCTTTTTGGGGTGAATCGATATCGCCATTCCCGAAGATGGGGATATTGATGCGCGGATTATCTTTGATTCTTCCGATAAGGGTCCAATCAGCCTGCCCTTTGTACATCTGCTTGCGGGTACGGCCGTGTATGGAAAGTGCTTTGATCCCTACGTCTTGAAGACGCTCTGCTACCTCTTCGATGTACTTGGTATTGTCATCCCAGCCCAGGCGGGTTTTTACCGTTACGGGTAGATTAGTCCGATCGACTATGGCTTTGGTCAGTTTGACCATTTTGGGAATGTCTTGCAAGATGCCTGCGCCCGCGCCCTTGCACACTACCTTCTTGACCGGACAGCCGAAGTTAATGTCGAGCAGCTCTGGCTGGGCCTCCTCTACAATATCAGCCGCCTTGACCATGGAGTCTAGATTGGCACCAAATATTTGGATGCCGATGGGCCGCTCGTAGTCGTATATGTCGAGCTTTTGTACACTTTTATCGGCATCCCTGATCAGCCCTTCTACAGAGATGAACTCGGTGTAAAGCATATCACACCCTTGCTCTTTACACAACTCGCGGAAGGGCGGGTCACTGACATCCTCCATAGGAGCCAGGAGAAGTGGGCAGGGGCCGAGGTCTATGTGGGCTATACGGGCCATAAGGCTGCAAAATAAAGGTAAAATGGAATTGCCCTTTTTCAAGTCTGAAAAAGGGCAATTACCATATTAATAGTTATTGGACAGTCTAGCTACTTTTCTTTACCTATCTGAACATTATTCAAATGGCGCAACAAAAGCTGAAGTCCGATTTTCTGAAATTAATCGATTAACATTGACCAGAACTGTAGCTGTCCCTGCAGCAGCATCATAGTCAATCGCATCTATATCACCAGCTGATGCCAAAAATGGAGGTATTACAGCTTGTTGATCAGTGTCACGAATATTTGGATTAGCGTCTGCCTCGTTTTGAGAAACTGGCATCCTAAGTCCTAAATCGATAAATCTCATGCCTTCGGCAATAAATACTTCTTGACGCATCCGATACAGAGATTCGTAGGCAAAATCTATATCACCGATTGCATCAATGTCTGCATTATCATAGGACGTTCCAGAAACAGTGGGCACTGTTACTTCTTCTGCACCTCTGTCTAGCACTAAGCCACTTTCTAGCGGTCGATCCGGTCCAGGCGCTACCATAACAAAACTAGTATCAGGACGTGAACCTGGAGCTAAATGTGTCCGTCCTTCAACACGATCATCAAAAGTAGCTGTAGGGCGAGTAGCAACTAGGCCAATTATATCCCTCATGATGTCTTTTGCATCTTCAAGTCGTCCTTCTGAAAGAGCTGCCTCAGCCAAAATAAAATGAGCTTCTTCGACCTTAACTACAGGGGTAGGAAAATCAAAATTTGGATCACTACCATTATATTTTGGATCTAAGAAATCAAGAGTTGGCAAAGGCTGTAGGTCATCAAATGATCCTCTATCAAACAGGGCATCCTGCATAGTATTGTTATCTGCAGCTGAAGTATTTATTCCATCAAAATTGGCAGAATACAGAAAATCAGGTGCAGCAGATATAATTGCATTTGCATCCGATACAGCCTCAGTCTTATTTCCAAGAAGATAGTTGGCACGTAATCTTCCGATATGCGCGGCCAGACCATAGGTTCCTGTTCCATCTGCCTGGATAGCAGAAGTAAAGTCTGCGACTGCATTAGCTAGATGGTCAGCAGCAGGTACGGCATTCCCACCAGCTTCTGCAGGAAGCACAGCAAAGTAGCTGCCTCCATACAAATATGCCATTCCGCGGAGGAAAAAATACCCAGATTCCTGCTCTGATGTATAGTCAGGGTCTGCTGGACCAACTTCGTCCAATGCTAATGTAGTAAGAGCACGTAGCCTTGCAATATCAAATTGGAGTGCATTGACATCTGCATCAGTTGTTGCAATTGTTAACGCATCAAAATTTTGATTAAAAAAAGTACGTGTATTTACATAATTATCCGAGGCTATTGCTCCAACAGCTACAAATTCATTAAGAGTAAGGGACAACTGGCGCTCTGCTCCAAGTAAGGTTCGAGAAGCAGATTCAATTGTTCCAATTACGTTATCTACCGATAAATTTGGGTTGATGGGATCAAATGTCTCCTCTGAATCTTCACAAGTCCAAAGAAAAATTGCTAGTAGCAACACTACTACAAATCTCATCAAGTTGATTGAAAGGTTTTTCATCCTTTATTATGTTTTTATATTATTGACTAATTGACTAATTGTTTAGAAGCCGAAGTCAACACTGAATAGGTATTGCTTAGGAGCCGATTCTGTACCGAATCCAAAGCCACCACCTGAGAATCCATTTTGGGCCTGAATACCTGCTCCAGTAACTTCGGGATCAAAGCTAGCAGAACCAGTTACAATTGGATTTCGCATATTAAATCCTAGCTTAATATAGCTAAAAAATGAGCTAGAGACATCAAGATTATAAGAGACTCCAATATTTCTCACTTTGAAGAAATTCGCATCCTCTACCCAATAACCCGCTAAATCAAAAAACGAAAGACCAGAAGCATTCGCAATTTCTTCCGGGAAGCGGTCTTCATCTGCTACACCGCCGAAGAAGCGCAATACATCATCAACTGCTACAGCTTGAGCTCCATATTGATAGTCTGCACTACCGAATATATTTAACCTTTTCCATCTAAAGTTAAAGCCAAGTGTACCGTATCCATCTGGATTTGTCTTTCCCAAATTAGCAAGGCGCTCAATTTCAATTTCACCATTTTCATTAATGGTTGCAATATCACCTCTTAAATATCCCAGTGGTAGGCCTTCTTTAACAAATGCTCCTAGAAATGTAAAGCCTCCTACGTTAAACTCTGGAGCACCACCAGAACTAGTAACAATATTTTCGTTGGTAATAAGAGAAGCATTAATAACAAAATCAATATCTCTTGTCTCAATTGGTTTGATAAAAGCCTCGATTTCAAAGCCTGTATTTTCAATTTCACCAACATTAGCTTGCTGAGCATTTTGACCGCTAGAAGGAACACTAGGTGGAGTGAACAAAGCATCTTCGGTAACAGACTCATAGTAAGTGATGCTACCGCCTACACGCCCCTTAATAAAACTTACATCAGCTCCAACTTCTACCGTTGTAACAACCTCTGGTCCAAGTTCACTATTTCCTGGATTTCCAAAAGTATAAGCAGGTGAACCATTGAAGGCAATTGAATTAAAAACCTGGTCCCTTGCGAATGGTGTTGGGAAATTAGATGCCTCGCCATAATTTGCTCGGAAGCTCAATCTAGTTATAATATCAGAAAGGCTACCTTGTTGCATGAATGGCTCATCCGTTAGACTATATCGAATTCCTGCTCTTTTAAGATTGACTAGACCAATATCTTCTCCAAAAGCGGAGTTGAAATCCCACCTTAGACCTAAATCTATGAAAAGCTTATTTTTAAATCCAATATTCTCAGCAACGTAAAATCCACCAAAAGCCACTGCTCTGAAAAATTCCTGAACCTCTCGATCTGCAGTGTTATTCAGTGAAATTGAACCCTCAACTAGATTTGTTGCAGTTATAGAAAGCTGCTCATCTTGATTCCTAATTAATTGACCACCAGCTTGAGTAGTAAAGGTGAAGTCTCCAACTTCAGCCTCATAACTTAATGCAAGGTCTGTGGTCAATGTCAAAAAGTTTCTTGTTGAACGAGTAATGGCACCCTGATCTGCTGTACCCTGACCTACTGCTCCTTTAGATATTAGCAATGCATTGGTCTGAAGATCCTCGGCCCGGTTACTCCTATTATCAAGACCTACGATCAACCTACTTGTGAAGCCTTTAAAAGGAGTGTAGGTCAATTGTTGAGAAGTTTGGAAGCGACGAACAGCGTCCGTAATATCTGTTAAACTTCCTTGCTCTGCGTAGTTAGTTCTAATCGAATCAATAGTTGACTGTGGTAATTCATCCAAAAGACCAAAATCTCCACCTTCGAGATTACCATACCGTGCAAAGCTTGTATTGGCATTGTAATCACGAGTAAAGAAATTTGAAGTAAATGCAGCAGACCCGGAATATGTTAGATCATCACTGACAATTGCTTTCAAGCCAAAACGTCCACTGATCCTGCGCTGAGTCTGAATATCAATGAACCCATCATCGTTGTAAAAGCTTCCTGCAAAATTATAGGTCACCCTTTCAGAACCACCATCGACACCTAATCTGTATTGTTGAACCAATCCAGGTTCGTACAATATGTCGGCGGTTTCCTGAAATCGAAGAAACTCTGTTTCGCCAACCATGATACCAGCCATAATACCTCCAGATACTCTAGCTTGACCAGCAGTACCTCTCTTTGTAAAAATCTGTAAAACACCATTTGCTGCATCAGCTCCGTAAAGGGTAGTAGCCGCACCTCCTCGGATGAATTCTACGCGCTCGATAGCTTCTACAGGTATATCGGCAAGCGATGAAGAAGCGGCTCCACCAGTTGCCAAACCCAAAGAGGGATTTGAATTCAGGTTGTCAACTCGTACACCATCAATTATTATCACAGGAGTAGTTGAGCCATTAGCTGTGATTGGACCTCTGTTTCTAATTATCGATGCCGTACCAGCTTGACCAGATGTTTGACGTATTTGTGCACCAGGCAACCTAGATTGCAATATTTGGTCCAATTGAGTGACAGGAGCCAATTCTAGCTGTTCACTTGTTATCACATCAACAGTAGAAGTCAAACGTTTACGCTCTATACCTACACCTTGACCGGATACAACGATCTCGCTAAGCTGCAAGCCTTGGGCAAGCTCGACATCATATTCAGTCTTACCTGGCACAATAGCAACAGTCGTAGCCTCAAAACCAGTGTAAGTGAATAAAAGAGTCTCCGCATTGGCAGGAATAGTTAGTGTGTAGTTACCATCTAGATCAGTAACAGTTCCAGTGGAAGTACCTTCAACTAAAATGGAAGCTCCAATAAGAGGTTCACCATCAGTATCAGTTACGTTTCCGCTGACTTGGGTTTGCGCATGCAACGCCATCCCAAAGGCGCTGAGCAGCAAAACCCAGAAAAGGGAGTTAACTCGCTTCATAAATATTTGTGAGTTTGTTAAATAATAGTAGGGAACCCCATGAAAGGTAGCCCTTTGAAATTCAAAACTTCAGACATGAGATGCCTGATCATTAAGTCTTTAAGTATTTAGATGAGGTGATCTGGTCGTGTGTGTATACTGTTTTAAATCTTCGTTACGCTCTCATCAAACGTGGGCATTGTGTGATTCGCTGCCTAAATCTAGGGCAAATATACGTTTAGTGCGGAATTATAAAACACCTCTAATATAAAAATCAAATCCCTGCGAACGAACAAAAAAGAGCCTTTTGTCTGCACAGTACGATCAAAATCAAAGTCCAGACCGAGCATAAACCATTTTGAATATCAACATTCTATCAGACTTTCGCAGGTGGTGAGCATAGCCCAGAAGCGGAGTTCTCACGCATACATAAGCTGTTGAAGTCCTAAATCAAAATACCTCATAAGCAACAGTTTTGGGATGGATATATGTTCTACATACAGACTTCCCTAGACGAAGTCCAAAGGCATCGGTGGCGAGATAAAAACATTCCCACACAAATGCCTACCTTTCGGAAAACTCCGAATAGGCTATGTGGAAAAACCTCAAATCGCTATTCATCGTCGAAGAAGAAGGCGAGCAGGCTAAAACAGCCAGTAAGACTACAGCAAAAACGAACAAACAGCCAACCGGCAAAGCGCCGACCAGCGGAAGTACAAAAAAAGCAAATGCTGCTGCGGGCAACTCCCCCACCCCACCACCAGCTGGGCAAATCACGGATCGCTTTGCCAAGATGCTGCTCAAAGCCATGGACGAGGGAGATCTCCCCGGATTCGACTACCTGGAGTTTAAGCGAGCCTTGCAGAATCTGCGCAAAATGAACATGGATGAAGCCACCCGCTTCACCTCCGCTTTTACGGTAGCTCAGAGTATGGGGGTAACGCCTGAAAGTCTTTTTGAGTCGGCCAACCACTATTTGCAGGTGCTGGCCAAAGAAGAGCAGCAGTTTCAAACGGCCCTGGCGCAAAATCGTCGTTCTCAGGTAGGTGATAAGCTCGACCAGCAAAAACAACTCGGCGCTCAGATCACAGAGAAGGAAAAACAGATCAAATCGCTGGAAGCCGACATCAAAAAACTGGACGCACAACGAGAACGTCTCCGCAAATCGACAGAGCAGGCAACCGCTAAACTGCAACGCACTGAAGCCGACTTTCAAGCAACACTCAACAGACTCAAAGGGCAAATAGAAGGCGACCTGGAAAAAATGAAGCAGTACCTGAAATAGGTATCTTTATGTTCCTTTGGCTAGCTCCTGATATACATACATGCCCTTCTCATAGAGCTTTTTGATTTGTTTGGCGGAAAGCAGCTTCCCCTTCTGAAAGAAGACCAGATAGTAGCCTACCCCTTCTGCATACCAGCCTTTTTCTACACTAAAGAAATGAAGTAGCTCTTCGGTGAAATGATGGCGTATGAAAACTTCGTCATCTCCTGTAAGTCTGTAGTGGCCAGAAAATTTGGGGAAGCGCACAAAATCTATGTCCTCCTGCCCGATGATCTCCCCTAGCTTATGTAGCACCGTCTCTGGTCTGAGCCAAAACTGGGGCAATACCAGATCCTTGGAGCGCAGATAAAATACCGTCTGACTGATGGGGCGCTTGCTTTTTCCCTTAAGTCGATGAAAGTCAAAAATTTTAAGGTCGTAGTCGAGCATACCATCTTGCCGCCTGAGTAGGTGCCGTATCTTTTTTCGGTGGCGGAAGCCACGGCTGAAAGTGCGAAAGTCTCGCAACTCACCCAATAGCTCGTTGTGTTCGCCAGCGTGGTAGGTCATATCCAGCTGTCTGGCAAGTTCGGTAAGTTCACTTTGACGATTTCGTCTTTTTGGCATAGTCTAGTCTGTTTTCCACAGGCGGCAATATCGGTAATAAACTCATCGTATCTTTACCCTATGGCAAGCTACATTACCAATTTCTTATTTGGGGGTTTAGATCCGAAGCAAA
>JBCDFE010000223.1:0-7722 GCA_039178745.1 Bacteroidota bacterium
GCAGGTTCTCGCTTAACCACTCACTGGGATCATCAGAAAATGCATAATCGCGATCTACAAACTGCCAGGTCGGACCAGCTATGTAGTTTTCCTCCTGCCCCATAGTGATCAACGTCATTGATGCCGTGCATATTCGGATGGTCATTATGGGGCAGGAGGAAAACTACATAGCTGGTCCGACCTGGCAGTTTGTAGATCGCGATTATGCATTTTCTGATGATCCCAGTGAGTGGTTAAGCGAGAACCTGCCGAGTGTCATCAACTTCAATGACTTGACTGGTGATATCCTGAATGCTGACTTTTATGCCCTGGAAATGGGTAATGTTTCCTCTGCTCAGTTTGCTAATGGGCTAGTCGAAGAGGTAGAAGCGCGCTCTTCCGTAGCACTGATCACAGATGAGCTGGATTTGACCCCCGGTGAGGAATATAGCATAGAATTCAGAGCCAGCGATCTCTACGGATTTCAGGGAACGCTCGAATTTGCTCCCGGATTGGAATTAATCGATTTGGAGTATGGTCAATTGCAGGCAGAACATGTAAACCTTGATCTCATTTCAGAGGGCCTGATGTCCTTCAGTTATGAAAAAGTGGACGGCATCGATGAGAATAGTCCGCTATTCAGTCTTCGAATCCGCTCGAGTTTGCAGGCATCATTAAGTGATCTGCTCAGTATAACCAATCGCATTACTAAATCAGAGGCCTATCCTTTGGATGGGGGACTAGCCAACTTAGGCATCGATTTTGTACAGAGCAACGATGTCGGTATAGCCTTTCTGCTTGAGCAAAATATGCCCAACCCATTCCAGGATTTCACCCAAATAGCCTTCCAGCTTCCTGTAACTGCCAAAGCTACCTTGGTCATAGAAGATGCCATTGGTCGAGTCATTATGATCAGGGAAATCGATGGGAATGCCGGCTTTAATCAAGTTGGTATTTACTCCGAGGAGCTAAATGGTGCAAAAGGCGTTTTGACTTATAGACTTACGCAGGGAGATAACATGGCTAGTAGACGCATGATTTCCAATTGATTCTTCCCAAGAGTTGATCGCAATGCGTTTGGCGTAGTAAATGATCAGCTGCGGCTCGTGACTAAGTTCAGATTGACTTCATTCACGAGCCGCATTTGTTTTTTAAGAATAGCTGTACCCAATTTTAGGTGTTTTTAATGTTTTGACAATCTCTTCTGATTTAATTTTTTAGTTTAGCATCCGAAACATCTTGTAATCCAATATCATAAACCACTATGAACAAGACCCTAAAAGCTATATCCCTGATAATCTTGTGCTCAGGTATAGCTCAAACAACATTGTATGCACAAGTAGCAGAGTTATTCCGGGTAGAAGTCGCCCTCCCTGGTAATTTTTATGAGGGCGATGATAAGATGCTCGTCCCTCCCGTGATGTTGTCCTATGAGAAAGCCATCCTGGACGAGGGAGTAGCTGTAGTAGGGGGCTCTGTAGGATATACCTCTGGATCCAGCTTAAAGTATCAATTTCAGGGCGATACTTATCGATATGTCTCCAGGTATGCCCTCATCAGACTCTACGGTACCTACTACTACCAATTCGAAGACATAGAAAGACTCAGACTCAGTGGAACAGTAGGTTTGCTGGCTTCCTTCGGACAAAGGAATTATAGCGGCACTGGCTCTTTGGAAAACTACAATATCGAGGTACCATCCATACCTTTCAGAATCAGCCCATTTGTTGGTGTCGGCGGGCATTATGCCCTATCGGAACGAATAGAGGGCTTCCTACAATTTAGTCTCGGTAGCTTTCCGGTTGCTGCGGGCTTTTCTTACATCCTGAAATTCGACTAAAATGAATAATATAAAACTCGTATTCGCTACGGCTATTTTTGTGTTGCTGTATTCCAGTTGTAACAATGATAATATAGCAATCGGTAGCATCGATCCAATCGAAGATCCAAGTGCCTTCAGTAGATCACTGCTCATCAACAATGCAGTCAATATCGAAGGGGACATTCCCGAACTGGAGTCCGACTTCAATTTCGACATTCTCAACGCCCAGCAGTCGGCAACGGTCTCTGTGAATAACTTCTTATTCTTGCCGTTTATCTACAATGCCGATAACGACACCGAAGGTCTTTTCCTACAGATCGATGGAGCAGACAACTATTGGCGTATCAGCTTCGAGTCTGATACTCTGGAAGGTCGATCTTCGCGGGTAGTCAGCGTTGGTATACCTGAAAATGTGAAGGAGGGCAGCTCGATCATCAATTACAAATTGTTTGGGGCCGGTGGCTCTTCTTCGGGCCAGATGCGCAGCTTATTCACCGAAATCGAGCAGCCTCAGTCTTTCTGTATGGATGGTACGACTGTAGGTTTGGTAGAAGGTGCCGACGGCATCACCAACAAGACCTTTAAGTTGGGCATGGATCCAGGATTCATTTCCATCGACTTCAACACCTTTGTGGTGCCCGACCGGGTAGATATTCGATACAACGGGCAGTGGATTAGAAGTACGGGCTCCTTACTTTCCAATTCTAACCCTCAGCCACCCATCAAAGAGTGCAGTCGCGTGACGCCAGGTGATGGCTTCCTGGGTACCCAGGGTACATTCAATGTATTCTACGATCCGGGTGAAAGCGACGAAATAACCGTATATGTGTCTGGCTGCCTGGATGGTGGAACGGCCTGGGAGTTTGAGATTCGCGAATGCCCAAATGATAAGCCTATCTTGGGTATCCACTCCAATGTAGATCCCGAAAATGCCGCTTTTGACGATGGTCACGCTTGGGTGAGTCTTACACAGAATGGTAATACGACCTTCTACGGCCTGTGGCCCGATATGCACCCTGCTGTACCAGATAATGGCAATGCTACCGACGTGCGTGTAAATGTAGAGAACGGTTTTGCCAGATACTCCAGATTTCTGCCTATAGACGAGCAGCAGTTGGAGGTATTTAATAACTACATTGCCATAAATCATACTTGGCAGCTGACCAATAACTGTTCTTCATTTGCGCAAGAACTATTTAGAACGGTGACGCGCGAAGATATTCCTGCCGATGAAATTATTCCCGGTTCCTTTATCGAGACACCCAGAAAACTGAGTGAGGGCATCATCCAGTTCGAGTCCAATTACCCAACCTCGTCGCACAGACCAGAGGGCGTATCTGACGATAGTTCTAGTTGTTCTTTCTGCTTTTAGCGTAGCTTTTTGGAATTAATCGATTAGAGCATGACTTTGGCTTCGCAAGAACCAAAGTCATGCTCGTTTCTGGGTATAGGCCAGCAAGGCCATCATTTTATGCTATATTCCACTTTTGGATATAAAAGCATAAAATGATCAAGCAATTTGACCTGACGGATAAGGTCGCCATCATTACGGGCTCGTCTAAAGGTATTGGGAAGAGTATAGCTAAGGGACTGGCTATTCACGGGGCCAAAGTCGTGATCAGCAGCAGGAAGCAAGAGGCTGTGGACGAAGTCGTCGAAGCATTTGAAAATGAGGGTTTAGCAGCAATAGGGATCGCTTGCCATGTAGGAGATCCCGACCAGCGGAAGTCCTTAATAGAAAAAACGATTGCTCACTACGGGGGCGTCGACATACTGGTCAACAATGCGGCAACCAACCCCACCTACGGTCCCTTATCTGAAGCCGATGCCGGAGTTTTCGACAAGATTATGGATGTGAATGTGAAAGCCTGCATGTTGCTGGCTAATCACTGCGTGGAGAGTATGAAGGCCAGAGGTGGCGGATCGATCATCAATATCGCATCGGTGGAGGGGTTGAAGCCTTCGGCGGGTTTGGGTATGTACAGCATCAGCAAGGCGGCATTGATTATGCTGTCTAAGAGTCAGGCCATAGAATTCGGTCCCATGGGCATACGCAGTAATACGATATGTCCGGGTTTGGTGAAGACTAAGTTCAGTGCGGCCCTTTGGCAGAATGAAGCCATTTTGAATAAGATTACGACTCACCTGCCCAGCCAGCGTATGGCCCAAGCCAATGAGATGGCGGGCATAGCAGTATTTTTAGCTTCTGATGCGTCGAGTTATAGTACGGGCGGCGTATATACTGCTGATGGCGGATATATGGTGGCCTAAGTAAATAGCAGATATGAACTTTGAATACAGCTCAAAATCGCTGGAATGGCAAAAGCGGGTAGACGACTTTATGCAGACGCATATTTTTCCCTATGAGCAGGCTTACGCTGAGTTTACGGCCAAGCATTTATGGACTCATTTTCCAGAGATGGAGACGTGGAAAGCGCGCGCGATGTCCGAGGGCTTATGGAATCTCTTTTTGCCTGAAAATTACGGTGATTTTAGCCCCGGCTTAACCAATCTGGAATACGCGCCACTGGCAGAGCTGATGGGCCGGGTAACCTGGGCGTCGGAGGTCTTCAATTGCTCGGCACCGGATACGGGCAATATGGAGGTCTTGGCTAAATACGGCTCTCCAGAGCAGCAGCAGACCTGGTTGCAACCACTCATGGATGGCGAAATCCGCTCTGCCTTTCTGATGACCGAGCCTGAAGTAGCCTCCTCCGATGCGACCAATATCGAGACTTCCATCGTCAGAGACGGGGATGAGTATGTGATTAACGGCCGCAAATGGTGGTCTTCGGGCGCGATGAATCCATCTTGTCAGGTGTACATCGTTATGGGAAAAACGGACTCTACAGCTGCGAGGCATCTGCAACAAAGTATGATTCTGGTGCCAGCAAACGCGCCGGGTGTTGAAGTGATCAGACCTCTTCGCGTTTTTGGAGGCGTGGACTCTCCAGAAGGGCATGCAGAAATACAGCTTACCGATGTGCGGGTGCCAGCCCGTAACCTGATCCTTGGCGAGGGTAGGGGGTTTGAAATTGCCCAGGGCAGACTAGGGCCAGGGCGGATTCACCACTGTATGCGCTTGATCGGTGCAGCCCAGCGTGCTCTGGATTTGATGTGTAAGCGCGTGGCTGAGCGAGAAGCCTTCGGGAAGAAGCTGAAAGATTTCAGCAGTATCCGCCAGGATATAGCCCGCTCTGCTTGCGAGATCGAACAAGCCCGACTGCTAACCCTTTCGGCAGCGGATAAAATCGACCGATTCGGAATTAAAGCAGCCAAGCAGCTGGTGGCTATGATCAAGGTGGTGGTGCCGCAAATGTGCTGCACAGTTGTAGACCGGGCGATCCAGGCCCACGGTGGGATGGGGGTCTGCCAGGATCTGCCATTGACCTCCTTTTGGACCTATGCACGCGTGATACGCATAGCCGATGGGCCAGATGAGGTACACATGTACCAGTTGGGCAGAAATCTGGTTAAGGAAAAAGCATAAAGAACATGTTGAAAAAAGTAAGGCAGGGGGAAGAATTACCAGATGAAGTATTGAAGTCCTTTCTCCTGGAAAACGAGCTCATTTCCAACGCATCTAGTGCGCTTAATGTACAGCAATACTCGACGGGATTTTCCAATCTGACCTATTTGCTGAAGATAGAAAACCGGGAGTATGTGCTTCGCAGACCGCCCAAAGGAGCCATAAAGCACGGCCACGATATGGGCCGGGAATTTAAAGTGCTTCAGGGGCTGAACCAGTCTTTTGAAAAAGCTCCAAAGGTCTTTGCTTATACAGAAGATCTCTCCGTCATTGGCGCACCCTTCTACCTGATGGAGAAGGTGGAAGGCATTATTCTGACGGCGCCGCAAGCCAATGAGCAGCAAGTAGACAAAACGGAGTGGGATCAGATTTCAAATGCTTGGCTAGATACTTTCGTGCAGCTTCACCAGCTCGATTATAACCGAATCGGTTTGGGCGATTTAGGCAGACCTGAGGGATATGTAGAGCGGCAGGTCAGAAATTGGGGTAAGCAATATGTCAAGGCCGCTACAGAAGACATTCCAGAAGCCGAGCGAGTCATGAAGTGGTTGGATGAGCACCAGCCCAGGCAATATGCTCATAGCCTGATACACAATGATTACAAATACGACAATGTCGTTTTTAGAGACAATTCATGGACATCCATCAGGGCCGTTCTGGATTGGGAGATGTGTACCCTCGGCGATCCGCTCATGGACCTGGGAACCTCCCTGGCTTATTGGACTTCTTCCGATGATCATCCGCTTTTGTTGAAGTCGCTACCGCCTTCGGCCACCCAATTTGCCGGTAATCCCAGCCGCAGTGACCTTGTAGAGCGCTATGCCCAAAAAAGCGGCAGACCGGTCAACCATCTGATTTTCTACTACGCTTACGGTTTATTCAAGGTGGCCGTGATCGTTCAGCAGATTTACTACCGCTACCAAAAGGGGCTGACGACGAATGAGAAGTTTGCGCACCTCAATAAAGTGACGCGCCTATTTTGTCAAATGGCACAACAGGCCATAGAAAACCAGCGTATAGAAAGGTGATGACACAACAGCAATACTGGACAGAACGATATGCCGAAAACCGTACCGGCTGGGACATAGGCTACCCATCTACGCCGCTCCAAACGTATTTCGATCAGCTTGCAGATAAGGACAGGCGCATCCTCATACCCGGAGCCGGAAATGCGTACGAGGCCGAGTATTTACACCGCAAGGGATTCGGTCAGGTTTATGTGCTCGATATTTCGCCATCGCCCTTATCGGCTTTTGCTGAGCGGGTACCCGATTTTCCCGAAGCTCATCTTCTACAAGGTGATTTTTTCGAGCACGGAGGCCAGTACGATCTTATTGTAGAACAGACCTTTTTCTGCTCTTTTCTGCCCACTGCCGAGAACCGCTCGGCCTATGCCCGTAAAATGAACGGGCTACTCAAACCTGGCGGCAAGCTGGTCGGCTTGTGGTTTGACTTTCCTTTGAACCCCGAAGGCAATCGACCATTCGGAGGTACACGGGAGGAGTATTTATCTTATCTGGAGCCTTACTTTTCAGTCAAGACATTTAAGACAAGCTACAATTCTATAAAGCCCAGAATGGGGAAGGAGCTGTTTGGGATATTTGTGAAGTGAAATTCAGTGGCATCAATCAATTTTCGCAGCTTTTTGATATGTAGACTTCCGCGGGTGGTTTCTTTTCTGGCTAATTTACATCTGTTGTAGTGCTGGCTTCACCTCTCTTCCTATCAACTCTATGGCCCGTACCAGATGCTCGTGTGAGGGATGACCGATATCCATGTGAAAGCTGAACCTGCTGATGCCGCCCAAGGCTTCGCTATGCCGCTTGATTTTGTCGGCCACTGTTTTTGGGTCTCCGACTACCAGTGCGCCCAATTCGTCCGATTGTTGCTCAAAAGAATCCCTGGTCATGGGTGACCAGCCTCTTTCCCGGCCGATTTTATTCATGGCCTTGGCATAACCGGGGAAAAAGATATCTTTCGCTGCTTCGGTAGTTTCTGCTACGAAGCCGAGGGAGTGTACGCCAACCTCTAGCTCTTCGGGCTTGAAGCCAGCCTGCTCACCGGCCTTTCGGTAAATATCGACGAGTGGCCTGAACCGATGCGTTTGCCCCCCAATGATGGCGACCATAAGGGGAAGTCCCAGCTCGCCCGCCCGCGCAAAAGATGCCGGGGTACCACCCACACCTCTCCAAATGGGAATTTTGCGCTGATAGGGTCTGGGATAAATACCTTGCTCGCGCAAGGGTGCCCGAAACTGACCCGACCAGGTGATCGTTTCCTGCTCTCTGATTTTGAGCAGCAACTCCAGTTTTTCTTCGAATAGCTGCTCATAGTCTTGGAGCGAATAGCCAAAAAGGGGAAAGGCATCGGTAAACGATCCTCTGCCAGCAAC
>JBCDFE010000224.1:0-7695 GCA_039178745.1 Bacteroidota bacterium
CATCGTTGCCGAAAGAGGTATTAGCGATGATGGCATCGAAGGCACCACCTAAGTCGTATATGACGGCTTCATTTTTTAACTGACTAGCGGGTTCTAGATCTACTTGGCCTGAATTATGCTCCCAGTAGCCATAATTGGAGACGTCGGAATTGTCCTTAAAAAATACTCTGGACCAGGTTTTTAGGAGCCCACAGCTTTCGTTAATCATTTCTCCTTGTATATCCAAGGACCATATAATCCCATATACCGCGAGTGTTCCTGTGTCATTTATCAGCTGAGCACCAGGCCTGCAGCCAATTCCTGCATAAAAATCACCGTCGACTGCAAAGTAGCCTTTGTTTAAAAGAAGGCTATTGACACCTACAATTCGTACGGCGTAATCTGATCCTGACCCATCGATGTCCACTTCCCCATCGTTGATAAACTCAGCACCTAGTTGTACTAAAAGTGCATAACCAACTAAGTTTGGGGTATTGATCTCTACAATACCAGAGTGGGTATTGTGCATTTGGCTATTCGTACTGACATAAAAAGCACTGATGATGGAGTTATTTTCATTTAATCGAATTGTTCCATGATTGATCATACGACCATTGCTTCCATCAACTGCTATACCAGAATAATCAGATTCTTGGATCCAAATATCAGCACCTGCTAGGTTCTCGAATTGGCCGTACACATAAATTCCGCCTCCGCCAATTTCATAGGCCAGCCTTATACGGCCAGCATTGGTTATAGAAGTACCTGCATTCATATTGATGACTCTGCTATAAATGCGGCGAGCGTACACATATCCAGTTGAACTTATGTTTATGCTTCCACCCGAATGCTGGGAGATCATCCAGTTGTGCCTATTACCCTGTAAGTTGCCGCTGATATTGACTGTGCCTACATTCTCAAGGCCAAAATGGTTATGGTGGAGCTCGAGAGAACCTCCAGGTGTTATATCGATGTGTCCAGAGTTGAAAATACCGGATGAATTATTGGTATAGTAAGCATGGCGAACGACCAAGCGTCCATCGACTACCAAATGGCCTGCATTGCGAAAAGTAGCACCGGTCTGACTCCAGCTTCTGACCCATAAGTAAGCATCGGGCCGAATATAAAGTACGGCCTGCTGATCGATGTCAACAGACTGGGCTTGCCAGTTATCTTCTTCTATGGTGACTTCGGCACCTGCGGGCAAGACGACATCGTGATCGTCGGTAGGGACGATACCCAACGACCAATTTTTGGAACTTTCCCAGAGACCGTCTTGAGCAATCCAGGTGTTGGTCTGGGCGAAAACATTCAGGCTTGCCAGGATAAAAAGGAATAATTGAATGGAGCGCATGTCGAATTATTGAGTTTTGATAAAACCTTTAGCCTGCCTTTTGTCCAAAGCAAAAGGCAGGCTAAATGAGTTTAAAATGGAACTGGTTTATTTACTCAAATACAAGTCGCTGCTGCTCCACTTCTCCATTGGCGTGGAGGATATTCAGCAAGTAGTTCCCGGAGGGGATGTTTGCAGGTCTATTGAGTTGCATCTGCCCGATTTCAGCAGCTGCTGTCCACTGCGCCAGTTGTCGACCACTCATATCGAAGAGCTGAATCTGAGCGGGCGATTCCAAGGCCGAAGAAAAGTGCAATTGAAAGTCGGATTGAATGGGGTTGGGGAAAACCGTTGTTGAAGATGGCGACAGGTCTTTTTGATCTACTATTTGTTCAATTAGGACTTCCGCAGGTGGTACATCTTCGTGTGAAAGGGGTCGGTTAGCTGCCCCTGCAAACGGGATCCTATACGTCCTGAAATCGCATCCGTTTATACCTACTTCTGCATAGAGGTTGTCGATCTGATAAGGAAGGCCCCCGAACTTGATCCTATTGTCATTCAAGTCGTATTCTGAGAAAGATGGACCGCTATTCGGGCTGGTTGTCCAATATGGGTCCACATAACCCCAGCCAGTTCCTCCCACCTCAAAAACCTGATAGTAGCTCTGCCCACTCTGTGGCGTATAGGCTTGCCGGTTAATGACTATGCCATTATTCTGGAATGAAGAGTTACTGAGTATGGCAATAAAAGCATTGTTGGGGTCATATATCACGGCATCATTCACGATCTGGCTGGGTGAAGACAAAGCCACAGTACCCCCAATTTGTTCCCAATAGCCATCATTGCTCAGCTGACTGCCGCCCTGAAGGCGAAGACTGTTCTTTGCCTCTATGATCCCACAATCTTGGTTGAAGATATCCCCATAGGCCATAATCGACAGATCATTTCCATAAACCTTCAGATAACCGCCATCATTAATCAAACGGGCATTCGAGTTGCCAATACGAATACCCCAAACTCCGTCTGTGGTCACTTCTATCTGGCCGAAATTGAAGAGGTCTCCTGAATGCACTAAAACGGCTACACTCATTCCACTGACATCTACGTGAATATTTCCGTTATTAGTCAGTTCCCCATTGACGGCTATTGAGATGGCAGAATCGTCCAGTTCTGTACCGAGCATTTCAATCTCACCCCACGGGGAGTTATAGAAAAATCCGTGCTGTCCCACGTATATGCCATAGCTTCCAAAAGTAGATCCCGTCAGTCTGATCTTTCCTGTATTTGTGAAGTGAGCATCCTGACCAGAAACGGTAATTGCGCTTTGCTCTGCATCCTGAATCCAAATGTCAGCTCCTGGGGCATTGTCAAACTCGCCATAAATATTGATCCCGCCTCCATTGATCTGATATGCCAATCGAATACGACCTTCGTTATTGATATAAGTTCCAGCCGAAGAGTTGATCACTCTTCCATCTATGCGGCGAGCATACACATATCCGCTTGAACTTATGTTCATGCTGCCACCCGAATGCTGAGAGATCATCTGGTGGTGCCTATTACCTTGCAGGTTGCCGCTGATGTTGACTGTGCCTACATTCTCAACGCCAAAATTGTTGTGGTGGAGCTCGAGAGAACCCCCGTATGCTACATCGATATGACCAGAGTTGAAAATACCGGATGAATTATTGGAATAGTAAGCGTGGCGAACGACCAAACGCCCTTCAACGACCAAATGGCCTTCATTGCGAAAAGTAGACCCGTTGTGGCTCCAGCTTCTGACCCATAGATAAGCATCGGGTTGAATGTTTAGAATGGCCTGCTGATCTATGTCAACAGACTGGGCTTGCCAGTTGTCGTCTTCTATGGTGACTTCGGCACCTGCGGGCAAGACGACATCGTGATCATCGGTAGGGACGATACCAAGCGACCAGTTTTTGCTTTGACTCCAAAGCCCATCTTGTACGACCCAGGTATTGGTTTGGGCTGTAAGGGTAAAGGCAGCGAAAGAAAGTAGGAATGAGCAATAAAAGCGTGTCATAAAATAGATGAGTTTTAAAGATGTGGGATGAGGGATTAACGGCCACAAAACTCATGACCAAAAGAATATCTAACCTCTATGAAATCTGGTATTTGTTTAAATTCTATGAATTCAGGTAGGGTAGGGAGCTTAGTATTGGGGGGAATGCTACGACCTGCGGAAGTCTTTTAGTCTGTTAGTTTGATTGGTTTTTGCTTTGTACATGAGCAATCTTCGAAAGGCTAGGTCCCTGAAATGTCATTCGTGGGCAGTCTTTTAGTCTTTTAGTTTGACTGGTTTCCTTGCTTTCTGTGACACCAATCTCAATATATACCTCCAAATACCCTAACAGACTAACAGACTTCCCCCTAGTCTAAATTTGAAGTAAAAATTCCAAGCTTTCTTAAGCGCCAATCTCAAGCTGGTCCTTCCAATCCTCTAACAGACTTCCCCCCTGGTCTAAATTTGAAGTAAAAATTCCAAGCTCTCCGAAGCACCAAAGCCAAGCCAGATCTTCCAATCCCCTAACAGACTAATCCTTACCTTCGCATTCTCCTAACTAGATTTTATGCAACACCACAATCTTCAAGAAAATCTTTCGGTCTCCGCATTGGTAGAGGCCAGTATCAAAACTGGGCAAGGCAGTCTAAGCGACACGGGTGCCCTGATCATCAATACCGGCAAGTTTACGGGGCGCTCGCCCAAGGATCGCTACGTGGTCGAAGACGACATTACCCGCGACACGGTCGACTGGGGCGACATTAATATCCCGATAGGTTCGGATGTTTTTGATCAACTGGAGGCCAAGATGCTGGATTACGCCAAGGGTCTCGAAACGGTCTACGTACGTGACGCCTATGCTTGCGCCAGCCACAAGTACCGCATCAATATCAGAGTGTATACCGAGCAGCCTTGGCAGAATATGTTTGCTTATAATATGTTCTTGCGCCCGGATGGCGGAAACCACAAGGGACTGAAAACGGACAAGTGGACCATCTATGCCTTTCCCGGTTGTCTGGCTGATCCTGCGGTCCACGGTACCCGCCAGGAAAACTTCTCGATAATCAACTTCACCAAGCAAACCATTATCATTGGAGGTACGGCTTATACCGGTGAAATCAAGAAGGGCATCTTCTCGGTGCTCAACTACGTGTTGCCATCTGAGCGCAATGTGCTGTCTATGCACTGCTCGGCCAATGTGGGAACCAAGGGCGATACCGCGCTCTTTTTCGGTCTGTCGGGAACCGGGAAAACGACCCTGAGCAATGATCCCGACCGCCGCCTGATCGGTGATGACGAGCATGCCTGGAGCCAGGCCAATGTCTTCAATTTAGAAGGCGGCTGCTACGCCAAGGTGATCGATTTGTCAGAAACCAAAGAGCCCCAGATTTACCGGGCCATCCGGTATGGAGCCTTGCTGGAAAATATCGGACTCAGAGAAGATGGCCATACGCCAGACTACGAGGATAGCAGTATCACGCAAAACACCAGGGTCAGCTACCCGATCTATCACATCGACAACATTATGTACAACTCGCGTGGTGATCTGCCGCGCAATGTGTTCTTTTTGACTTGTGATGCTTTTGGTGTGCTGCCCCCGATCAGTAAGCTGACACCTGAGCAAGCGATGTACCATTTTATCAGTGGCTACACGGCCAAGATTGCAGGCACAGAGGCAGGCATCACTGAGCCTCAGGCTACTTTCTCGGCTTGTTTTGGTGCGCCATTTATTCCGCTGCATCCGACTAAGTACGCCGATATGCTGGGCAATAAGTTGAAAGAGGCCGAAGCCGAAGGCAGCCCCATCAGTGTTTGGCTGATCAATACCGGCTGGACGGGCGGTGCCTATGGCGAAGGGAGTCGGATGGAGTTGACTTTTACGCGAGCCATGATCAAAGCTGCCCTGACCGGCGAACTCGACAAGATAGACTTCGAAACGGAGCCATGCTTTGGCCTGGCCATTCCCACGCGCTGCCCAGACGTACCCAATGCGCTGCTTCGCCCAAGAGATACCTGGCGAAACGAAGAAAACTACGACAAGCAAGCTAAGATGCTAGCGGATTTATTCAATAGTAACTTCGAAAAGTTTGCTGCTCAGGCGGAGGAAGGCGTAAAGCAAGCAGGGCCTAAGATTTGATTTTTGGATGGCTTTGCTCTCCGAAAATTATAAGCTCACGTTCTCCACTACTTCTAATCCATACCCAATCAGGCCTACGCGCCTTTTCGGGCTATTAGTCAGCACACGCAGTTTACTGACGCCCAGGTCTCTAAGTATTTGAGCGCCTATGCCGAAGTCGCGTTGGTTCATGCTGCGCTCTTCGCTGCTGGGAGAAAGGCCTTCTTCGATTCGGTTTTGGATGACATGGAGTTCATTGATCACCTCTTCTGCGGGTTGGTGTGGCCGCATGACCAGCAACACGCCTTTGCCTTCCTGAGCGATGTGCTCTAACGGTGCAGCCAGGCCCGTGCCGAAGCCAGCCATAAGCACGTGCAGTAAGTCGGGGGTAACCTGACTGCTCTGCACTCGAGTCAGGATGGGTTCGTCGGGTAGCCAATGGCCCATGCTAATGGCCAGGTGTACATTGTCTGTACTTAGCTGTCGATAAGCGTGCAGTTGTAGCTGCCCATAGCGGGTGTCCAGATCGAGCGAGGTTATCTTTTGCACCAGGCGCTCGGTCCGAAGGCGATAAGCGACCAGATCTTTGATGCTGATGAGCTTCAAGCTGTGCTGGTCGGCGATTTGCCGTAGTTGTGGAAGCCTGGCCATGCTGCCATCTGGATTCAGGATTTCTACTAGTACACCCGCCGGATACAGTCCGGCCATTCGTGCCAGATCTACGGCAGCTTCTGTATGGCCTGTTCGGCGCAGCACGCCGCCCGGCATAGCGCGCAAGGGAAAAATATGACCGGGTCTGGCATAGTCTGACTTTTTGGTCGTTGGGTCAGTCAGCTTTCTGATTCCCGTAGACCGATCATAGGCCGAGATGCCCGTGGTGCACCCATGCCCGACTAGATCGATAGATACCGTAAAAGCCGTTTCGTGTAGGGCGGTATTGGCATTGACCATCATCGGCAGGTCCAGCTCGTCGGCGCGAGTACCTTCAATAGGCGTACAGATCAAGCCGCGACCGTGCGTAGCCATGAAGTTGATGATCTCTGGCGTGATGAGCTCTGCCGAACAGATAAAGTCACCTTCATTTTCACGATCTTCATCATCGACAACGATAACTACTTTGCCGGCTTTAATATCAGCTACGGCGGATTCTATGCTGTCGAGTTTAATATCTATGGTTTGACTAGTCGTTGTGTCGTTGGGAAGGTTGCCAGACATTGGATCGTACTCCTTTTAAAAAGCGAAAGAAGCCCAATAGCAGGGCCAAGTTCATGGTTAGAAAATAGCGCCAGTGGCGGAATACCAGTAAATCTACACCTAAGATGGACAAGGTCACATCCAGTAAAGAAGGTATCAATACCAGAGCGCTCAGGCTGTACAACAGGACAGTCGCCCAATAGTTGCTCAAACCAAAGGCTAATACTGCCAAGCAGATGAACATGATGATGCCTAAAATAGGTGAAATCCACCTTAGTATTTTATGGCTGAAAAAAGCGTAAGCCAAGTCACTAGTCAGTGGCCACCAAAGGGATCTAAAGCGCATCAGGTTTTGCCAGTTGCCGGTAGCAATGCGCAGCTTTCGGTTAAACTCCCCTCGCATTGATTGACCTACTGCCTCAAATGCTCGCGCATCGGGTGAACTGATGCCACGCCCACCTGATTCGTATGCCGACATACAGAGGAAAAAATCATCGACTAGATAGTTGTCAGGAACCGGCCTGAAATAGTCAGCTTTCAGCACATAGCATCCACCGAATGGGCCAATCAAATGGCCATATATCTTACCTTCCGCTACTTTGATCTTGGCCTCTCGGCTGATGTAGCTATCCTCTGATCGACTAATACCCGCTTCTTGTAAACCATGATGTATTTGCTGAGCATCGACTAGGACGATCTTGTCATTAGCAAGGATAGGGTAGACCAATTGTTTCAGACAATCTTCGGCAGGCATTACACTGGCGTCGGTTAGCCACAATATCAAGCCTGTTTCCGTTTCCAGCTCCTCAAAAAGCCGGTTTATGGTATTGGGCTTGCCCATCCGGTGGGGATTTTCACTAGCTACTATCCGATCAGGATATCTTTTGACATAATCTTGCAAGATGGGCCAGGTGCGGTCGCTGCAATTGTCACAACCTATGTATACCGTGAGATTGCCGGGGTAGTCCTGTGCCAGGGTAGCTTCCAGTTTTTGGGCAATTACGGCTTCTTCATTGTGCACGGCCATGAGCATGGCTACTGGTGGTAGAGGGC
>JBCDFE010000225.1:0-7671 GCA_039178745.1 Bacteroidota bacterium
CCGATGGTACGGTATGCGACACGACCATAAGCAGAGAGATACTTTGTCTGGGCGACTGTCCTACGGTGAATTTTGCAACATGTGAGGATGCCGCTTTCAGCGAAACCCAACAGTGTGTAGATGAAGGAGATCCCGACTGTAGCAAAGGAGGATTTGAGGGTTTTGTGTGGGTCGTCGATGCCGCCGGAAATCCCGTGGATGCATATATCGATTGGCTGTTAGATGGGACTGCTAATCAAAATCCGACATATGTCAGCTTCGCAAACAGCTTTGAGGATTGTGCCAACGTACCAGTGAGGGTATTTAATTTACTGGGGACTTGTGATGAGTTGCACACCTTCTCATATGATTGCTGTGCTGAGTCTGCCCCAAGGGCATTTTGTTACAATACCATACCAAGCATAGGTACTGAAATTACCTGGACCTCGGTTTGCGATGCATCGGAGTTTCAAATTAGCATTCTCAACCTCACCACTTGGCAAAACCTAGACACCATCGTCCAGACAGATCCTTTCGATAATCGAGCCATAATTCCTGCTAGGTATCAGACTGATGGAGCCTTTATCACTATAAGGTCTATATGTAGGAGTGGGGTTATTGGCCCTCCTTCAAATTGCGTACATATAAGCAAGTACGGCTGTCAAGCTCTTGATAATCCGTGTTTTGGTACGGGTCAACTGACAGAACATATAGATGAAAATAGATATGAATTATCCTCTGTCGGAAGAGAACTCTCCCTGTATCCTAATCCCGTCTTTGGACACTGGTTGAATATAGATTTTCCACTAGCGGTAAGTGATAACACGGGATATAGCTCTCTGAAAGTGGTCAATGCTTTTGGCCAAGTTTTGCTAGATCGTCCCATTAGCCTGGAGTATAAGCTGAGACTAGATGTTTCGAGATGGCCTACAGGGACTTACATGCTAATGGGCTTTGACAATTCGGGTGGATTAATAGACCGCGAGTCTTTCATCATCCAGCGGCCCTGATGCTAGACTGTGAGATCAATGTATAAATACCGATCAAGTACCTATTTTTTATAAAAACGCTAGATTTCTGATCTGAAATCATTTTGTTCGCCACTCGGCTTATGCTGGGTGGCGACTTTATTTATCGATTTCCTAGTTGGCTGTAGCACGCCAGGAAATATTGGAAAACGCTATATGCGGCCAGGTCAAAAACGATGATGTCAAGCAGGATGCCAACACTCGACAGGCTTCTGATCCACTCAAGGGTACCGTTGAGGCCCTGTACTTGATTGAGGTTCTGGCTTTGGATGGCCTGATAAACGAAGTAGGCGAATACGCCAGAGGTGATGCCACGGGCCAAAGATTTGATCTCAGACGATGCCGATTAAGGTGCTTTTACCAGCGACCTGACCACCCACGTTGATCGCGACTAAAAGGTCGGATAATCAACCCCTAGCCACCTTGATCATAAAGAGCAGTTCAAAGGCTGTGTATAAAAAGTAAATCACGAAAAAAGGCAAGATAAACAGCTTGTCTTCGGGCTCTACAATCAGCAGGTAGATGACAATGATACCCGCGGAAGTCAACATCTTCAGTAAGGTAAAGCCGATGGTGACATTGGTAAATAAGTGTTTGTTTTTGGCCCTGGCCGTACGGTCGCCGATGTAGTACATACCGATACTTAAAACGGCATATAAGATAATGGCACCAAGGCTGAGTGGCCAGTGGCTGCTGATTCGTTCGACCATGTGAAAGCCAAGGGCGGCCAGAGCAGCTAGCATAGTGGTTATGCCTAGCCCGCGAAAGAAGCCAGTTTGCGACATCGTATCTAGAGTAAATCTTTGAGTGCAAGGTACAAACCTCCGAACACGCCAACCAGAGACATAATAACAGTAAGTATGGGTTTGGTATCCAAGTACCCATCCAGATAGATTCCGATGAAGGCGCATACACCAATGGATGCAGCCAACTGGGTAGTCATACCAGCGTACTTCATCCAAGCACGCTGGTTTTGTGTGTCCGGTTTTTTATCAGGCCTTGACGCCGGCATCAGCTTTGGGCTTCTTTGCCCCAGAGGTCAGTGGGTTGCCATTACTCGCTGCAGAGTTCCCTGGTTTGACGCTCGTATTGCAAGTTCCATTTAGGTCACAGCCCGGGGCAACGGCCAGTCTGTTGGTAGAGACCTGGCCGTCGACTTTTGCCGTTTCCTTCAGGTTCAGCATGTCTCGCACATGAAGCTCACCAGTGAAGGTACCCTCTATTACTGCATTCTCGCAGGTAATCTGGCCTTCAAACTTTCCTTTCACACCAATAATTACCTTGGCTGTGCAGCTGAGCGTGCCTTTGATATGACCATCGATCCGGATATCGCTATTGGCTTTTATATCGCCCTCGATCCGGGTACCATCGGTAATCGTGTTCAGGCCGTGACCACCAGAGCTAGATGCACTTCTACCTGGGCCTTCTGATTTTCCTTTCTTGTCGTCCTTTCCGTTGGAGTTACCAAACATAGCATGTCTGTTTTTGGGTTGATTTGCAAATAAATTGAAGCCTTGCATTTATTCAGCAATCAACGGTCTGAACAAATGCAAGGCAGGTAAATCTAGTAGTCTCTCGCTCTTGGCCCTTAAGGGCGCTCAACACTTCCTGGCAAGCTGCCAGTCAGTAAGCTTTTTTAGAATGTAGGACAGTAAACGCCACGGTTAGTTGGGCCGCAGATTTTGTACTGTAATGCCAGTTCAAAGCCGCCATTGTTGTTGGTTGCGTCTTTGAGTGGGCTTACGTTTACGTCGTAGCTAAAGCCAAGGCTGAAGTTTTCTACATCAAAGCGTGTGCTCAGTATCAAAGCGTCATTCAGCACGCCGCTTTCTACCCGATTACTGACCCTAGACCATACCCCGATCTGAAAGGCCTGAGTACTACTGTTGCGGCCACCATTGAGTAGGAATTTAAAGCTGGTACCTGCGTTTACCTGAAAGCTTGGCCCCTGAGTCATGACGATAACTCCTGGCACCAAACCAAAGCGGCGTCCCACCATAAACTCGCCACCTGCGTGTGCCGTGTAGCGGCTGTAAAGTAGATCTTCTTCCGTATTGGAGAAGCTTTGGTTGGCTCTATTCAAGTGGTGAAAAGCACCGCCAATATATAAGGAGTTGTTTTCATCAAAAACCATGAACCACAACAGGCCTGCTGCCATATCGGCAAATAAAAACTGATCGCGATCAAAGCCATCTTCCAGGGAAGGAGCACTCAGATCAACGCCGCCTTCACCATCGTGCTGGGTACCCCAGCGCAAGGCCAAGAAGTTGAGACTTCTCTGAGCGGCTCCACCTTCGGCACCTACCACAAGGTAATTGCCATAGTTTCGGCCTCCGCCCATTTTCTTAGAATAACTGAGGGATATCTTGCCAGTAGTCGTGGCAAAGTCTGCCGTGCCTGCTCGGTCTCCCCAGAAGGTTCCCCCGATACCGAAGAAATCATTCCTGCCAACGGGAATGCGCTGATCGTAGGAGATGTTGTAAGTCCGGAAGGCATTGCTGCCCAAAATGGACGCCCACTGGTTTCTATAATTGAGGGACAATCGACTGTTACAATTCATAACGCCGGTCATCGCTGGGTTCAAATTGAGCGGTGATAGGTAGAATTGCGAGAAGTGAATGTCTTGGGCAGATAAGCTGCCGACGAAAAATAGTAGTAGAAAGAGAGTCTTAATTCTTTGCATAGAGACGCGAAATTGTAGGGTCAACACTTGGGGAGTGTCGATTTGCTGTCTTGGGCAGGCAGCAAATGTAAGTAAATTGGAGCGAGGTTTTGGACCTTCGCACGTTAAAATACGGTGGCGTACGGGGAGAGACAGTCGCGAATCAAACGTTCGGAGTAATAAAATTACACAACTATTGGCTAAACGCGGCCTTTCCGCTGCTTATTTTATAAATAATGCAGGCATTTTGTTACTACTTGTAGCCCCATTCGGCTCCGAATCGCTCGACCAGTACATTATCGTAGTAATCTGCCCGCTCTAATAAATGTTCAATCCGAGGTAGGGCTGTTTCTTTGCTGAGGTAGCGGTCGAAGATAAGTAGAGATAAGATGACGTCTCGACCGCGCGTAGATAAGGTCAGATATTCCAACTCATAATTCTGGCGAAGCAGGTACTCAAAAAACTCTGGAGGATGAGCGTCTGGCAGCTGGCAAAGGTGGGCATCGCCGGTAAGCAGGCCGCTCTCTTCGTGATAGCTGATCATAATGCGCGCACTACCGTGGCTGATTTGCCATAGGTTGGGGCCTTGACGCGTTAGCCTAGGGTCATAGTTTAGCCCATCTATGATATCTTCAATGGTTGCCTGAATACCTTCGGCTCTGTAATAGGCGACCTGGCTGGGTAACTGTATGGGCTGACCGCAACTTATGCAATGGGTTTGGTCTTCTACGCCCAGCTCAAAGTTAAGGGCCTGACAATGGTCGCAACGAGTAGCTTTTGCAGACTTGCCTGCTTGAAATTCCTGAAGGCAGCTATAGATCGTAGCCGCAGGCAAAGCGTATGCCTTGGGTTTGCCCAGGGTGTAATCGAAAAAATTGATGCCGAGTAGCCTTCCTTCCTCATCTATCAATGGACCACCACAGTGCTCAATGTCTAACCAGGCATCGTGCTGGATGTAAGTAATGCCGTGATCTTTGTATGCCGTATCTTGGATGGTACCATTTGCCTGAGGCTTGCGCATATTGGATGGGCGCCCCAGGGCCGTTACAGGCATATTGATCTCGGGCTTGGGTCCAAGGTCAACTGACTGGCCATTGGTAGACACTTTTGGCCAAATGTCTTCGGTAGCTAAAAGAGCCAGGTCATAGTAGGGATCCAGGTAGATGACCGGCATCAACATGCGCCCTCTTTCTGGGTGAGTGACAATGACCTGCGCATTATCTCGAACCAGATGCTCGGTTGTAACAACCCAACCATACGCCGGCAAATAAAAGCCGGTACCACTACTGTATGGCGTGGATAAAGGCAGTACGATTGGAACCGAATCAAGACCCATAGAAAATGCAAAATACAACTAATACTTATATGTGAGCCGTACATTTGTGGCTGTGAAATCGCCTGCAAGCTATTATCGAGAAAGCCAACAGACCTACGAGCTGCGCTATGGTACGCTTCGAAAAAAATACGATCGCCTCGCACTGCTTCGTTTAGTGCTGTTTTTTGTGCTGGTAGCGGCTTTGATTGTGGTTTGGTCATACAGTATTGGTCTGGCTGTAGCTATCATTGTCTTAGCATTGCCCTTGATCAGCAGGGGTATCGAAGTGCACAGAGCCGTACTATACCAGGCAGAAATAGCAAAGCGCAGGTCTGAGCTGGCTGCGGCAGAACTACGCGCACTAGATCACGATTTTGCAGGCTGGGCAGATGGGCAAAGCTATGTGGGTAGTGACCACCCTTATGCTGGAGATCTCGACATTTTTGGGCCAAATTCTATTTTTCAATATCTCAATCGAACGGTCACACAGCTGGGTAAAGATCGATTGGCCAGACAGTTGGAGCATCCCTTTAGCCCGGAGACGATCATGGAAAAACAAGCCGCCATACAAGAGTTTGGTCCAGACCCCGATTGGTGTCATACCTTTCGCGCCCATGGAATGGGCACGAAAGAAGGAAAAGAAGGGCGGGTCGAAAAGCTCAAAGAATGGGTGAATCTACCGCCACTGCTGGGTGATGAAAAGTCAGACCGCGGGGCTATAGCCATGATGTATTTAGCTCCGGTTTTGACTGCGTTATTCTTTTACCTTTTGGTAATCGGGCAACCTGTTTTACTGGCCGTGATCTGCCTGCTGCCAGCGGGATACTACCTGCGGAAGTACAAAAAAAGAAGCGACGACATACACGAGCAGGCCGCTATCTCTGGCGAGACCCTAAATCGATACAAAGTACTGGTAGAGCTGATAGAGGACCGGCAGGGATCCTCTGCCTACTGGCAAAGGCTGCACGCCAAACTAGGAAGTGACAAGGAAGCCTCCAGAGCCATAGGCCAACTGAGTTATGCCATAGACCGACTAGACCTACGCTACAATGTCTTTTCCTTTTTATTCGAAATCGCGGCCCTGTATAGCCTACACTACCAGCTCAAGCTAGACAAATGGCGAGAAGAACACCGGGAAAATCTGCTAGATTGGTTTGAAACCCTGGCCGAAGTAGACGCCCTGATGAGCTGGGCCAACCTGCACTACAATCAGCCAGCCTGGGCATGGCCGCAACCCAATGAACAAGCCCGAATAGTCGCCAAGCAGCTTGGGCATCCGCTCATCGATCCGACCCATCGGGTGGCCAATAATTTTGACTGCGCTACCGATGGGCATATACACCTGGTAACGGGCAGCAACATGGCGGGCAAGTCGACCTGGCTGCGCACCGTAGGTATCAACCTGGTACTGGCCCAGTCCGGAGGACCAGTCTGTGCAGGGTCGCTGTCCTTTCCGCCTTTGCAAGTGTGGACCAGCATGCGCACCCAAGACGACCTGAGTGACAATACGAGTAGCTTTTTTGCTGAACTAAAGCGATTGAAAAAAATCATAGATTCGGTGGAGAAGAAACAGCAAGCCGTTTTTTTTCTGCTCGATGAAATCCTCAAGGGCACCAATAGCCGAGATCGGCACACAGGTGCGCGAGCACTGATCAGACAATTGATCCGATCTAAGGGTGCCGGCATCATAGCGACCCACGACCTGGAGCTGGCAGAAATGGAGAAAGAGCCCGGCAGTGAAGTGGAGAATTACGCTATGGAAGTCGAAATAGTAGACGGTCAGCTAGACTTCGACTACAAAATCAAGCGCGGGGTCAGTCAATCTTTCAACGCTACGGTTTTAATGGCCCAAATGGGTATAGATATAGACCCCGAAGACATCAAATTACATCATGAGTAAAGGAAAAATACTAGTAACCGGAGGCTGCGGCTACATCGGTAGCCACACCATAGTAGACCTGATCGAAAACGGATTCGATGTAGTCTCTGCCGACAATCTCCACAATGCCAACGCCCGTGTCTTGGACGGCATAGAAAAGATCACGGGTGTGCGCGTGCGCAACTACGAAATTGACCTGGCAGATCAGCGCGAAACGGAAAAACTTTTTGAGGACGAGCAGTTTGACGGTGCCATCCACTTCGCGGCCTACAAGCTGGTCGGCGAGTCGGTAGCAGAACCTTTGGCTTATTTTCGCAACAACCTCAATAGCCTTTTCAATCTGATCGATGGGCTGGCCAAGCAAGGGAAGTCCAATCTGGTATTTTCCAGTTCTTGCTCGGTATATGGCAACCCTGACAGCCTGCCCGTAACGGAGCAGACGCCGCGCCAGAAAGCAGAATCACCATACGCCCGCACCAAGCAGATGGGCGAAGATGTACTGCAAGATTACTGCCGGGCCAATCCCGGCTTTTCGACCATCTTGCTGCGCTATTTCAACCCTGCCGGTGCGCACCCCTCCATACACATTGGCGAGGATGCACGCCGCATCAATCCGCAGCTTGTCCCTGTGGTGATGGAGGTGGCTACGGGAAAGCGCGAAAAGCTGATGGTATTCGGAAACGACTACGACACCCGCGATGGCAGCGCCGTGCGCGACTATATACACATCATGGACCTGGCCCATGCACACACGCTGTCGCTTGAGTACCTGATGGCTGGCAAAGCGAAAACGAACCCTTCCATTTTC
>JBCDFE010000226.1:0-7650 GCA_039178745.1 Bacteroidota bacterium
CAATTTTCCCCAGACTCAGTCGAGCACTCGCCTGGGGATAGGAGACGATGCTGCCATCATAGATACGGGCGGGCCTGAGCAGTTGGTGATCTCTACCGATATGCTGCTCGAAGGCATCCACTTCGATTTGGGGTACACGCCCCTGGCACACTTGGGCTACAAGTCGGTCGTGGTCAATCTGTCGGATATATGCGCCATGAATGCGCGGCCCCAACAGATCACGGTCTCCATCGCCATCAGCAACCGGTTTTCGGTAGAGGCACTGGACGAGCTCTACAAGGGTATTCGTCGTGCCTGTACTTACTATGGCGTCGACTTGGTAGGCGGCGATACGACCAGTAGTATGAAAGGCTTAGTGATAAGTATTACCGCTATCGGCCGGGCTCCGGCCGGGCGCATCACCAGGCGGTCTACGGCCAAGGCAGGCGACATCCTCTGCGTTACGGGTAACCTGGGTGCTGCCTATCTCGGGCTGCAATTGCTGGAGCGCGAAAAGCGTATCTTTCAGGAGCATCCCGAAGTGCAACCCGACCTGGGTGAAAACACCCGCTATTTGCTGGAGCGGCAGCTCAAACCCGAAGCACGCACCGATATGGTCGATCTCTTCGCCAAAAACGATCTCGTACCCACGGCCATGATCGACATCAGCGATGGGCTGGCTTCCGAAATTTTTCACCTGTGCAAGCAGAGTAAACTGGGGGCTATAGTCGAAGAAAACGGTGTACCCATACACGATGACGCCCAGCTTCAGGCCCTCGAATTCAATCTGGACCCCATCACCTGCGCCCTGAGTGGGGGCGAAGATTATGAACTCCTCTTTACCGTTGATCCAAAAGACCTGGAAAAGGTTCGCTTTCTACCCGATATCTATATCTGTGGGGAAATGACCGAAGCAGGCGAGGGGGTAAAACTACACACCAAGGGTGGGAATATTCACGACTTAAAAGCGCAAGGCTGGAATCACTTTGAAGAGTGAAGAGCTTCTCCGCTTTGGCGAGAGCTTTCAGCCTTCGGGTGCCGGGATTACTCAGGCTAACATCTTCGCGGGACTGACTCGGCTTCGCCGTCGCAGTGATAAGCTCCCTTCGGTCGCTGGGATTACTCGGGCCTATCTCTTCGTAAATCTCAGCGGTTGGAGTGAGCTATCTCGGCTTTTGACTATAGCCCATGTTTATTCCACTTGCTGGGCGAGTCATCTCATATTGCTTTCTAAACTTCGATGGCGATACACCCGCCCAGCGTTTGAATACTTTCGCGAAGTAGGAAAGGCTGCTGAAGCCACAATAATCGCTGATGCGACTAATGGACTTATCGGTGCTGCGCAATAAAGAAGATGCCAGTGTGAGGCGCTCTTCTTGTATGAAATCCAGTGGTGTTGCTCCGATCTCATTTTTGAAAGTGCGATAGAAGCTGGATTCGCTCATGTGCGCCTGCTGACTGAGATCACTAACCGATAGTTTTTCGTGTAGGTTGTCTCTGATGTAATTGATGACATGCGCCAGTCTGTGGTTGCTTTTTAGTTCGGCATCGGCCAGGTGGTAGGTGCTGCTCTCTGCTTGCATGATGCGAATGAGCAGTTCCTGCAAATTCATGTTGACGAAAAGATCCTTCTGTGGGTGACCTTCGACAATGAGGAACAATAGCCGGTGTACAATCTGATCTATAGCAAGATCTTGCAGGTGATGAAAAGAACCGCGGTAGGGCGTCCACGATAGATTATCGATTCGGGTGTGCTCTTCGTTCATGCGAACAACCGTGCGGTCTATGACTTCTGGATCGATAGAGAGCGCCAGGCATTTAGTCGGATTCTCGGGAGTAGCTTCCGGAAAGTCGATGACCATGTCTCCCTCGGCAGGCATAAGAATGGATTCGCCAGGTAAGAATGCAAAAGGGTCTGCATGAGCCAAATGCATTACCTTTTTCCCTTCGATCATACTGGCCAAGACGGGCTGGTCGAAGTGAAGAAACACTTGCTCTGCTACTTGGTGGGTTTCGAAAATGGAGAGCTGGGCTGATTTAAGCCCATAAGTGGTTTCATTTTCGACTAGCGACTGCAAGGAACGGCCTTTCCTGTAATGCTTGGGAAGCTTCATTAAATCAAGGCGATTACTTTATTTTTATTTCAACCAAATGTAACGAAGATTTGGTAACTATTATTGTGGCAGAATAAAAATTGGAGAATCTTACAAAAGCCTGAAAGAATAATGCTAACAAGGTGTTAACTTAAGGTTCTAATTTAGTCATTGGATTTGAATATGTAAATCAAAGCTAGCTGGGCCAGAATCTCAGTTAGGCATCAATATTATTCATCAAAAACAGTCGTTCATGAGTACCACTATAGCTAGTCGCGCTGAGGCGTTGGCCAAGCCAAAATTCAAAGATCAATACGAAAACTATATCGGAGGTAAATGGGTAGCCCCAGTTGGCGGACAATACTTCGACAATATTTCGCCGGTGGATGGCGCATCATTTACCCGCATTCCCCGTTCCACATCAGAAGACATCGATCTGGCTGTCAAGGCCGCCTGGGATGCTGCCGATAGTTGGAACAACAGTTCGGCCACAGAGCGCAGCAACATATTGCTCAAGATAGCCGACAGAATGGAAGAGAACCTGGATGCGCTGGCCAGAGCAGAAACCTGGGATAATGGCAAGTCCATTCGCGAGACGCGAGCTGCCGACCTGCCTTTGGCCATAGACCACTTCCGTTACTTTGCTGGCGTCATTCGCGCTGAAGAAGGAACGGTTAGCGAGCTAGACAACAATACCCTCTCCATGAATGTGCTGGAGCCTCTGGGTGTTGTTGCACAAATTATTCCCTGGAACTTCCCACTGCTGATGGCCGCCTGGAAGGTTGCACCAGCTCTTGCTGCCGGCAACTGTGTTGTGCTAAAGCCAGCTGAGCAAACCCCAGTAGGTATTTTGATCTTCTTGGAGATGATCCATGACCTGCTACCTGCGGGCGTCCTTAATGTAGTGAGCGGATTTGGTGTGGAAGCCGGTAAGCCTCTGGCCAGCCACCCCGATGTATGCAAAGTGGCCTTTACAGGCGAGACTACCACTGGTCAGCTCATCATGCAATATGCTTCCAAGAACATCGTGCCGGTAACGCTAGAACTAGGTGGTAAGTCACCCAACGTTTTCTTTGCCAATGTCATGGACAAAGACGATGCTTTCTGGGATAAGTGCCTGGAAGGTGCCACTATGTTCGCTCTAAATCAGGGCGAAGTCTGTACCTGCCCATCTCGTATACTGGTACAGGAGAGTATTTTCGATTCTTTCGTCGAGAAGTTTGTTGAGCGGGTAAAGGCCATCAAGCTGGGCCACCCAATGGACCCAGAAACGATGATGGGTGCTCAGGCCAGCAACGACCAGTACGAGAAAATCCTCAACTATATCGAAATCGGTAAAGAAGAAGGATGTGAGGTACTGACTGGTGGTAAGCCAGCCTATGTCGAAGGCCTGGAAGGCGGCTACTATATCGAGCCAACGGTGTTAAAAGGCAACAACAAGATGCGGGTATTCCAGGAAGAGATCTTTGGCCCCGTGGTTTGCATAACCAGTTTCAAGGATGAGGCCGAGGCCCTCGAAATCGCCAATGACACGCTCTATGGCTTAGGTGCCGGTGTATGGACGCGCGACACGCACCAGGCTTACCAGATATCGAGAGGTATCAAAGCCGGTCGTGTGTGGGTCAATTGCTACCACTTGTATCCTGCTCATGCGCCATTCGGGGGCTACAAAAAGTCGGGTATCGGTCGGGAGACACACAAGATGATGCTCAATCACTACCGCCAGACGAAGAACATGCTCATTTCTTACGACAAGAATGCCATGGGCTTCTTTTAACCTTTTTCTTTCGGGCAGCGCCTGAAACAAAAAGGTTATTTTTGGGTTGTTCGGATCAAAGGTCCGAACAACCTATTTTTAATTTACGATTATGCTTAATCAAGTAGATATAACCCCTGCAGCCGAGAAAATTATAGACCAGCTTCGCGAAGTCAATGGTCCTCTTATGTTTCACCAAAGTGGCGGCTGTTGCGATGGTTCATCGCCCATGTGCTTTGCCGAAGGCGAACTCTACCTCGACGATTCTGATATATTGCTAGGGGAGGTACACGGCTGTCCATTTTATATGTCCTCTTTCCAATACGAGTACTGGAAACATACCCACCTGACACTGGATGTCGTACCTGGACGAGGAGCCAGCTTCAGCCTGGAAATTCCGTTGGGGATACGCTTCGTCATTAAGTCGCGATTGATGAGCGATGACCCGGCTACTGTTTCTGGGAATGACACCAGCAAAGCTGTTGTGTGATAACTCCTCCGCTTTGGCGGGAGCTTTCAGCCTTCGGTCGTGGGATTATAGAGCAGGTAAGGTTTTTCCCAACTCGCGATAGCGAGTTCATCCCAGCAGAGGCGATAGCCGCGCGAATTCCAGCGAGCGCAGCGAGCTTATCCCAGCATAGAGCGGCAGCTCATGCTAATCCCGGCGAGCGATAGCGAGTTTATCCCCGCACAGAGCGATAGCTCATGCTAATCCCCGCGAGCGATGGCGGGCTTATCCCATCTCCCTGGCCGACAAAGCCATCACTTCTATCACTTTAGCCAGCTCACTTGCCGAAATGGTGTAAGGTGGCATGGTGTAAATGAGGTTCCGAAACGGTCTGATCCACACTCCGTGATCGAATCCGATTTGTTGGATGCGTGGAGCATCGACTGGTCGATCTAGGTGAATGGCAGCCATAGCTCCCTGCACGATAATGGCATCCACCTGCGGAAGTCCAATTAAAGAAGACAGACCTTCGCGAAGTTGCCGCGCTATGCCATGCACTTTTTGAGACCAGTTGCTCGACAGCAGTAGATCTATGCTGGCCTTAGCGACCGAAGCAGCCAGCGGATTGGCCATGAAGGTGGGGCCGTGCATGAGTGGAGCGTGTTCAGGTCCTTCTATGCCCGATGCCAAACTCGATTTGGCCAGGGTGGCAGCTAGGCTTAGATAGCCGCCCGTCAGTGCCTTGCCCAGGCACAAAATATCGGGGCAGATCTCGGCCCACTCGTAGGCAAAAAGACGGCCGGTTCGTCCAAAGCCCGTGGCTATTTCGTCGAAGATGAGCAGGATTCCCAACTCTCGGCAGGCTTCGTGTAGGCCAGCCAAGATTCTGGGGCTATACACCCGCATACCTCCGGCATTCTGCATGATGGGTTCGAGGACCAGGGCCGCCAGTTCTTCCTGGTTTTGCTGTAGAATTTTTTTGGACTTCCGCAGGTAGTCACTTACCACTTGGTTGTCTGTTTCAAAGCCCAATGGAGGCGAGTCTAAGAAGGTGGGTTCGTGCAGTAAACCGCGAAAGCGACGATGCATCCCATCATTCGGATCGCTCATGGACATGGTCGCGAAAGTATCGCCATGGTAGCCGCTGCGCAGGGTAGCGAACTTGCGTTTCCTGGGTTTGCCCTGCCCTTGCCAATATTGGACGGCCATTTTGAGACCAACTTCTACCGCCACCGAGCCCGAATCTGAAAAGAAGACCGCATCTAGTTTGGGGTGAGAGATCTCGACCAGTTTCCTACCCAGGTCTATAGCTGGCTGGTGAGTCAAGCCCCCAAACATGACGTGGGCCATCTTGCCGAGCTGATCGGTTATGGCCCCGTTCAATTCGGGACGATTGTAGCCATGCACCACCGACCACCAGCTGGACATAGCGTCGATGAGCGGGCCGTGATCTTTAGTGTATAGCGTGCATCCCTCCGCTCGCTCAACGAAAGGTAGCTCCACATCTGCACGCAACCGGGTATATGGATGCCAGAGATGATGCTGGTCAAAGGATAGGTCTGTCATACTATTGCACTATAAAATCTTCCTAGGCCACTGCACCTGATTACGCGGCCTTGCGCTGGCCAACGCGCCAACCATAATATACGATGTAGCCATAGCAGGCGATGACCAGCAAGAGGGCCGTTTTAAATCCGACCATGTCCGTACACAGGCCATAGAGTGGGGGAATGACTGCTCCGCCAACTATGGCAGTACACAGCAATCCCGAAGCCTTTGGTTTGAGATCGCCCAAGCCATCGATGGCCGTAGTGAAAATGGTAGGAAACATGATGGAGTTGAATAAGCCGACGGCCAGAATGCTCCACATGGCTACGAGGCCAGAGCTCAGGATTGAAATCACAATAGCTGAAATGGCGAGGGTCGCAAAAAGCCCTAGTACTTTTGATGGTTGAATGATGCGGGTCAGGTAAGAACCGACAAAGCGACCGATCATGGCTCCCGACCAGTAGCAGATGACGAATATGCCGAGTATGGCTTTATCATCTGCACCCTCCAGCGATTTATTGAATATGGTGGAAATGAGATTGGCAAAATCCATCATGCCGGAGCTATTCTTAATGGAGTCGATCACATTCAGATCCACAAAGTAGTTGATCAAATAGCTGCCAATGGCCACCTCTGCCCCCACGTAAAAGAAGATGCCCAGCACGCCCCAGGGCAAAGACTTGGTCTGTAGTGCCTGCTGATAGGTGCCTTCTGATTTTTCGTTGATGATCTTGGGCAACTTAGCAAACACAAACACCCCGGCAATGAGTGCAATAAAAGCGGCAAGCCCCAGGAAGGGCGTTTGTACGGCTGCCGCCTCAGAAGCGTAATAGGTCTCTCTGGCAGCATCACTAAGCTGGGCGATCTCTTCGGAAGATTTCACCGAAGCACTCAAAATGAACAGAGCCCCGACTGCTGGCGCAATGGCTGTGCCCAGGGAGTTGAATGCCTGCGATAGATTGAGGCGGCTCGATGCTCCTGCCTCATCACCGAGTACAGAGACAAATGGATTGGCGGCTACTTGCAATATGGTCATTCCGCCCGCCAAGACGAAATAGGCCAATATGAAGATGCCGAAAACTCGGTAGGAAGCCGCCGGATAGAAGAGCAAACATCCCAGCCCCATAGTGAAGAGACCGAGTATGATGCCGCGTTTGTACCCGATTTTCGAGAGGATGTAACCTGCGGGAATGGACAACAAAAAGTAAGCGCCGAAAAAGGCAAATTGTACGAGCCCTGCCTCGAAGTAAGAGAGGGTAAATAACTCCTTCAATCTGGGAATCAAGGAATCTACGAGTACAGTGATGAATCCCCATAAAAAGAACAATACCGTAACGAGTATGAAAGAATTTCTGTAGGAACTGGATGTTTTTTCCATAATTTAACCACAACTTGAAGAGGCATGACCGATTAGCACCTCAGGCGCGCCAAATTACAAAACCAAATTATACCGTCTATTTATGGCCATCGGCCTAAACATCATCTATGAGAATATCTTCAATCTGGCTGCTCGCACTGATTGCGATGCTGCTCCCGTGCCCTTGCTCCCTTTTTCCAGCAATCGATAACACACCTGCGCGCATGGACTTAAATACCAACTGGAGCTTTAGACAAGCCGATAGCAGCGAATGGCTACTGGCCGAGGTTCCGGGAAGCGTCCATGTGGATTTGCTGCGCAATGGTAAAATCGAAGACCCCTACTATGCCGACAACGAAATCAAGCAGCGGTGGATAGAAGAAAATAACTGGGTGTATCAGACTGCTTTTCAAGTTGACGAAGCACTCTTGAAGAGGCAGTTTGTAGACCTGGTGTTCGATGGTCTGGA
>JBCDFE010000227.1:0-7626 GCA_039178745.1 Bacteroidota bacterium
CTGAGTACGCCCCAGTATGCGAATGCGATAAGGATCTTTGGTAGTAAAGGTGATCAAATCGCCCATGGGGTAACGATACAAACCTGCGCAAGTCGAAATCAACATGACGTAAACCTCGTCGAGCTCCACCTCCGTCAGGGTAATCGATTGGTATTGTCCCTTCTGATAGTCTTGCCAGCGCACGAACTCGTAGTAGATACCCACATTGAGCAGCAATAGCATGTCGCTGCCTTCGTCGCGATCTTGTACGGCAAAGAAACCCTCGGTGGCATTATAGACTTCGTGATAGACAAAATCGGGTCGCGGAAAGAGGGTCTCGAACTGCGGCCGATAAGGATCGAATTTCACCCCGCCGTGCATGAATACCCGCAGCCTGGGCCACACATCGAGCAGGCTTTCTTTGCCTGTGATTTCGAGTACGCGCCTAAATAGGGGGAGGTTCCAGGTAGGCACACCACCCAAAAGCGTGAGCGAGTCGGTCTGGGCCGCTACGTGTGCAATTTTCTCGATCTTTTCTTCGTAGTTGGGCTGGGTGGCCAGCCAGATATCGGGCACGTAAAAGGCCCGCATCAACTTCGGGATAGAATGGATGAGCACAGCGCTGATGTCGGCTATGGGCACGTCGATAACCGGGTGCTTGCCTTTATAAGCGCCGCCAACCAGTAGGTTTTTGTTGCTGAACAGCTGTAGGTCTTCCCGCCGGCGCATCAAAGACACCAGGGTAATGAAGGCCGATTTCTGATGGTTCTCCCGAATAGAAGTCGGCGAAAGCAGCAAATTCTTGGTAGATCCAGTCGTACCGCTGGTAGTTGCGATCCAGCAGGGCTTCTCGGCGTATAGCAGCTCGTTTTCCCCCTGCAACATGCGGTCGAAGTAAGGAGCCAGGTCTTCGTATTCGTGTACAGGAACCTGCTCGGCATAGGCTTGGGGATCTTCGGCTAAGTCCGAAAAGCCGTATTTGCGGCCTATCTCCGTGTGGCGATTGGGCCACAGTATCAGCTTGAGCGTTTCTAGCTGGGCGGCCCAGGGCGCTTCGTAATGCTGATCGAGATCACTGGCGTACCAATTGACGTAAGTCTTAAAAACGGAATTGACCAGGTGGAACATGAGCCAGAAAGGGGTTTTACCTTGATGATCGCAAAATTAAGCGATTGTTCTGGAATGAGCGCACCCGATCTTGGCAGACCTTTCTTTAGCCTTCTACAGCACAGCACTGTTTGACCAGATCGACATATTCTGGCCTGTCACTGGCTAACTTGTGCACAAAAGCGGCGGCCACCTGCCCATCGTTGATGACAAATACGCCGGGCATCTGAAAACCATCACCCAGTTGGCGGGTGCCCACACCGTGCCCTTTGACTACGCCTGCCTCGAATCCACGAATCCATGATTGTAGGCCAAACAGCTGCTTGGGGCTTCCTTTCGTCAACCCAAAGGCTCGGTAAAAATGGCAACTCGGATCACTAACATGAAGCGTATCGCCCAGTTGATACTTCTGGAAATAGCGCTCGGCCGTCTCGCGATCGGACATGTGTACCAGTACCAATTGGGAATTGTACTTGGTTAGCTCTGACCTACACGCTGCCAGATCAGCTAGGGCTTCTCGACAAAAGGTACACCCAAAGTGCCTTAAAAAGACCAGTAGAACTGGCTGTTTACGACTGAGCTGTATGACTGATTGGCCAGTCACCGTTACCATCTTGTCTAGCTCGGCTATGCTTTGTTGCTGCATGACAAGAGGGTAACGGTTAAGTGGCTATTGTGTTTAAGAAATATTCATTCCCTTGAACACGTCCATCACTTCGCGCACGTGGGCGGCACTTTGATTCATGAGCGCCATTTCGTCTTCGTTCAGATTGAGCTCCATGACTTCTTCTATGCCATTGCGACCCAACTTGACCGGTACGCCCAGGAAGATATCGCTTAGTCCGTACTGGCCATTTAGCAGGGCACAGCATGGGAAAATGCGCTTTTCGTTCTTCAGTATGGCTTCTACCATTTGTGCAGCGGCGGCTCCGGGCGCATACCAGGCTGAAGTACCCATAAGTTTCACGAGTTCACCTCCACCTTTCTTGGTGCGCTCGACTATGGCGTCCAACTCGCCTGCATCGATCATATCGGTTACGGGTATACCAGCCACCGTTGTGTAGCGGGGCAGTGGCACCATGGTGTCTCCGTGACCACCCAGCAACATGGCCTGAATGTCTTTGGGGCTGACATCTAGGGCCGTAGACAAGAATGCGCGATAGCGGGCTGTATCCAGAATGCCTGCCATGCCAAATACGCGGCTGCTTGGCAGATCCGCTGCCTGATAGGCGGCGTAGGTCATCACATCTAGCGGGTTCGAGACCACGATGATGATGGGATTTTCCGTGTACTTCTTGATAGATCGGGTAACCATGTCGACGATCTTGGCGTTGGTCGAGATCAGATCATCGCGGCTCATCCCTGGCTTTCTGGGTATACCTGCCGTGATCACTACGATGTCGCTGCCAGCTGTTTCGGCATAGTCGTCGGTGCCGCGCAGTCGTGTGCTGTAGTAGTCTACGGGGGCTTGCTGCCAGCTATCTAGGGCCTTGCCCCTGGCCATATCGCCTTTGATGTCTAGTAAAACGACCTCTTCTACCTGGTCTTTGTGGGCCAGTACATTGGCCACGGTAGCGCCTACATTTCCAGCGCCTACAACGGTTACCTTACTCATAATCTTCGGGTGGTATTATTTGGGTGGTTATTAATTGGGCAGCAAAAATACAAAAAAGCGTTTCTTTTTTTAGGACTTCCGCAGGTGGAGAGATTCCCAGAATCTCGACATCCTCGTACGACGTCTTGAAGATCGAGTAGCGGGATGAGAACTTTCCCCAAACTTCGACCTCTTGCAGACATTCCCCTTCTTTTGGATAGCTTAATTTTGCACTCTCTTCAACAAATGCCCGTTGTTCTTCGTAGAGAGAGATACCAACCAAACTCCCCCATGAATTTTCGCTTTCTTTTTTTGATGTGCATTACTATCGCTTTGTCCACATCTGCAATAGCCCAGCAACATACACACGAACATGGGCGAGCCTGCGGTGTAACCGAAAGTCATCCCTGGATGGATGCTTACCTGGCCGGTGAAATCGCCACTCCAAGATCGACTACGCCCCTGGCACTGCCCGTCAGGTACATTCTGGTCGGCACCAGTGAGGGTACAGGCTATGCCAATCTCAGCGACATATTGGGCGCACATTGCCGCCTGAATGATGACTTTAGCACCACAGACTTGTCCTATTTCATAGAGGATATAGATACCATTAACTCTACCACTTACTATGACCACAATTTCTCGGTAGGCAATAGTATGATGGCCATACACAATCAGTTCGATGTCATCAACGTCTATCTAGTGGGTGGTTTGGACGGTTTTTGCGGTTATTATTTGCCATCCCGCGATGGTGTGGTGGTCAGAAACAACTGCCTGGGCTATAACGATCTTACCCTTTCTCACGAGCTGGGTCACTATCATACCCTCAGGCATACCTTCTTTGGTTGGGAAGGGGAAGGCGGCTCCAACAATGATCCAAGCTATTTGCCTACAGAAGAAGATGCGCCCAGCTTTATCAATGGTAGAGTAGTCGAAAGAGCCGACAGCTCCAATTGCGACTTTGCAGCCGATGGCTTTTGCGATACGCCCCCGGACTATATCAGTCTGAGCTGGGGCTGCAACTCCAGCGGTTTTTATTCCGATTCCCTCCTCGACCCCCAAGGCAACCGATTTGCTGTTCCGGGCAGAAACATCATGGCCTACTCCAATAATTCTTGCCAGGACAGCTTCTCTTTCGAGCAAGTGACCGCCATGGAGATCAATGCCAATTCGCGTTTCCAGCTTCATACCGGCGAAGTACTAGACGAAACCGAGCTTGCTGTAACCAACCTGATTGCGCCCGCTAATAACACGACCCTCCCTGCCAATGACTTCGTGCAACTACAATGGGAGGCCGTCGACGATGCCGACTTCTATGTGGTACAGCTCAATATCAATCCCAACTTCAATGGAAATATACTACGCCAGTGGGTGGTATATGACAACACCAGCCTGACCATCACCGAAGGGCTGCTCGATAATCGCTTCTATTTCTGGCGCGTCCGGGCAGTGAATAAGCACAATGTCTGCGTCGATAACAATAGCGACATACGCCGATTCCGAAATGGGTCTATCTCCTCCACCAACGATCCTGCCCTGGATGCTGCAATAGCTATTTTCCCCAATCCTGCTAGCGCGGGGACTCCAAGCATTCGCATTCAGGCGAGTGATTTACCTAGCGGCGGCATGATGAGCTTCGAACTGAGCGATGCCACGGGAAGAATCATAGCTAGCCATTCGCCCATTTCCGTACCTGCCCGTGGTTTTCAGGCAGATATACCCACAGATCGACTGGTGACTGGCGTATACTTCCTTAGACTCCAACTAGACGGAAGATTGCTGACCAGACGAGTAGTGATGATGTAGGAGAACCTACCCAATTACCCGTTCAAATACCTCCACATACTTTTCCCAGCTAAAGGTCTTTGCCCAGCTTGGTCCCTTGGTCCGTCTGCGCGCAGCTTCATCGGGCTGGTCTAGCAATTCGTGCATACTCGCCACCAGCTCCTCTTCGGTATCGAAGTAGTAGGCCAGCTCGCCCCCCACTTCCGGCAGACTGCTGTTGTTGGTGCAGATTACATTGGTACCACAAGCCAAAGCTTCCAAGACGGGGAATCCAAAACCCTCGTAAATCGAAGGGTAGACCATAGCCAGCGAATGACTGTAGGCCTCCAACAACTGATCGAAAGGGATATAGCCCGGTAGTCGAATATCGGCCCGATAGGGGTGCTGCTCCAGTTGCTCGTAAAATGCATCCGACTTCCACCCCTTCTGGCCAACGATAACCAAATCGATTACTGCTGGATATGTATTCCGAAATTTCCGGTAGGCAGCAAGCAATATCCCCAGATTTTTTCTCGGCTCTATGGTACCTACGAACAAAAAATAGGGATTCGACAAATCATGAGCGACCAAAAACTCGCGACTCTGGACGGGCTGAAATCGCTCGTCTGCGCCCAAATGGATCATAGCGGTCTTTCCCTGACAGAAGGGATACACCCGCTCTACATCCATTTGCGTATTCCGGCTATTGGTCAGGACCAGGTGGGTGCGTTTGAGGATGCCTTTCAAAAAGGTCTTCTGCAAGAGCTGACTATGCCACCTATGAAACTCGCCGAAGAGAATGGGCGTAAGATCGTGGATCATGGTGACTCGCTTGATCTTTCGGGGCAAGTTAAAAGGTCCGAAATGAGCAGGCTCAAAAACCACATCCACGCCCAGCCTGCGGGCCAGTATGGGAATGAGCACAAATAAGCGAAAGGAGGCATAGCCTATGGGCAGTCGCGTATTGGGCAGTGCAATCTGCCGAAGCGAGCAGTCGGGGTCCACGCGCTCGCGCATCAGTATATATTCGTGCTCGGTCGGCTGACTGGCCAGCTGGTCGACTAGCCCGCGCAAGTATACATGGACACCTGCTCGCTGATTGTCGAGCGGATCGGCTATGATGAGCACCTTCATGATGGCCGGTCGAGTATGCGCTGGTAGGTTTCCAGGGTCAGCACAGCCGTTTTCAACCAGGAAAAAGTCTGTGCCTGACGGTAAGCAGCTTCTGACTTGGTTTTCCAGAGAGTATGGTTGGTCAGCAAGGCATACATCGCCTCTCGGATCTGGGGGACGGAGTCGGCTTCAGCCCCAATACCACCTTCGCCTACTACTTCGGGCATAGAGCTGTTTGATCCATAGATAACTGGCGTTCCGCAAGCCATGGCTTCTACCAGCGGAAGTCCAAACCCTTCATAAACAGACACATACGCTAAGGCCTGCGCGTGTGCATACAAATAAGGCAACTCGGCATCGTCGACAAAGCCGGTAAAGATGATGTCTTCGCGATTGAGGTCAAGCCCTTGAAAAAGGCCTTCGGTTTTCCAGCCGTGCTTGCCGCAAACCACCAAATTGACGGACAGATCTCGGTTGGCCTCCTTAAGCTGGATAAAAGCTTCGAGCATTCGAGGCAGGTTCTTGCGCGGCTCGATGGTCGACAAACACAGCAGGTAAGGTTCTGGCGGAATACCGAACTTTTTAGCCAGCTTGCCCAGACCTTTTTCTCGATCTCTGGGCGCAAATAAACCTGTGTTGGCAGCCTCATAGACTCGGTGCAGATATTCGTCAGAGATGTCATACACCTCGGCCATATCCTTTTGCGTCGCATCGCTGACCACTAAAAAGTGGGCATTTTGATCGATCAGACCTTCCATACCTCTGTCGGCCAGTGCCAGATTGGCCTCGGTATGCAAATCGGGCAATAGCCAGTGCGTAAGGTCGTGCACGGTGCCCAGCACTTTTCCCTCAGTCTGCCCCATATAGATAATGTGCTGTGGTAGGGGTAGGTGCACGAGGTCGGCCGTGCGAACGGATGCTTCGATCTCAGACTTTTGCCTGGCAAAAAGCCGTCGGCGCACCCACAGTTTCATCTTGTTGAGGTAGCTTCGGTATCGGCCTTCCCGATAGCGCCGGGCGATGGGCTCGTAGATGCTGCCCGGCAGGGCGCGCTTGACCAGGAGTTTCATAAGCAGCAACTGCTTTTCATAGCCCATAGTGCGGCGATCGGTCACCACGCGCTCGCGCTCGCTCACCTGCCTAAATCCTTCTTCGTCGGTTGACTCGTCTGGCGCTTGCTGCATCACCAGCGGCTGCACACTTTTGTTGTCGTAGAGGGAGACCTCCCACTCTGGGTAGTAGGGCAAGACGATAGACAGCGCCTGTACCAGTTCTGCCAGATAGCGCTTGATGCCGTCATTATCGTGGCTGTAGAGTTTACTGCCCTCGATCAGAACCCGGCGTGGCTTTTTGGGTATAGGGAAGACCGATGGTTCATATCCCCATTTTTCGAGCGTAGGTCCATGCACCCGCCAGACGAGTTTTTCCAGCTCAGTGGGCAGTTCATCTCGCCACCCACCGGCTTTGCCGCGCCGAAAATGCTTTTGAGCCCGAGCCGTATCGAATTTTTGGCCTTGTCCGCCGCCATACCGGGGCTTTCCAAATTTTAGGGTTTTGAAGTTGGGCAACTTGCGCAGGTCGGGTTCTGGCAGGTCCATGATGGCCCTCAGTTTCTCCAATTCATTAATGGGATCTTTGATCAAGTCCTCAAATCGGATAATGATGTCTGCTTTGGCGGTCCACTGGTTGACATTCTCGCTCCAGCCACCGAAAAAGCTACCGCCCTGCGCCAGGGTTGCTTCGATGACATTGTTGTAAAAATCCGTTCCGGGAGCAACGATGTCTTTTCGGTGGTGAGCGATCGATACCAAAGAGTCGCGACCGTCTCTGACTATGTATACCGATGGCTTGTTTTGCAAGGACTCTGGCAGCTGGACAGGAAGCAAGTGGGTTTTGACCACCGGAGCACTGGCAAAATCCGGATCGTGCACCCGCTGCGGATCCTTGTGGTAAGTGCTCGAAGACAGGCCGTAGACTTCGTAGAGCACATTGCGGAAGAAGGTATTGCCCGAGCGTGGAAAAGAAGCTAACCAGATCATGGAGGTGCGAAGGTACGAAGTGCTTATCAC
>JBCDFE010000228.1:0-7569 GCA_039178745.1 Bacteroidota bacterium
AGGATGTGCTTATCGGTCTTGAAGTTGTAGTTGAGCAGGTAGTGCTCGGCCCGCTCTTGAGCTAAGTTGGGATCAGCAAAGAGGAAGTCGGCACCCAGTGCTTGTGTGAAAGAACCGAAAGCTGCACTGACCTGACTGTTGGCCGCAACGCGCTGGGCTAGCGTAATCCTGGGGCTCAGAGCGACCTGATCGATCAAGCCGATGTGCTCGGCGCGAAGACCCACTCTCAGGGCCAGGTCTTTTGAAAAGAAGTAGTTGGTTTCCAAAAAACCAGCCGCCTGGCCGCGCCCTAGCTCCTGAGCATTGGAAAACTCGCCATCTGTGAGGCCTTGCTCATCGTACTCGCGTAGGTATTCTACCCCATAGTCGGCCTTGAAGCGATCACTCCAAACTGTTTTTAAGCTGAAGCGAGCGTGAAAACCATTTAGTCTCTGCTCCAGATCAGGTGCATTTTCTACAGATAAATTGTCTTGATTTAGCCCCATGCTTATCCCGGTAAATACACTCGTCTGATCGCTGATGAAACCGCGGTAAGAAGCATTGCCATAAAGATTGCGATTGCGAATGCTGATGGTGTCTAGTGCTTCACGATCCAGGTTTTCCTGCGAAAGGCTGAAAGTATTGTCGTCGGCAGCGAGGTATATCTTGAATAGCCCTTGCTCGGTGGGGTGACGATAAACCGCCTCGCCGGAAAAGCCACGGTAGGGCTTGAGCCAGTTGATGCGCGTAGTCGGTACCAGCCCGGCATAGGGAGATAAGTCGATGTAACTGGCATTGATACTCAAAGATTGATTTTCCCAGGCCTGGGTATGCCCTACATTGACGCCCAGACTCATGAAATTGAGGTTAGTTTCCGTCTGTTCGGCAAGGTCGGTTGTGTTCAAATCGAGTACACCCGATAATGCTTGGCCAAAAGCGGCCGAATAGCCGCCAGTAGCAAAACTGACGCCTTTGAAGAGCATGGGCGAAAAACGGCCTCTTGTAGGTGACCCACCAATGGTACGTACATAGGGCGTAAAAACTCGAAGCCCATCTACGTAAATATTCGTCTCTCGTGCATCACCTCCGCGCACAAACAAGCGGCCATCTTCGGGATTGGCCTGAGTGCCGGGCAGGGTCTGTAGGGCGGCAAACACATCGCCAACAGACCCAGCCGTAGTGACAATATCTAATGGCTTCAATACGGCTACTTTCGAATTATCGCCCGCTGTAAATGTACTGGCAGATACGGTTACGGCATTCATAGAGGTAATGGCCTCTCGAAGCTCGATTTCCAGATTCTGTAGCTCAGTGACCGGCGCCTTGATCGTGTAGCTGGTGTAGCCGAGGTAGGATATCAGCATTTCAACCTCTGCTTCGCTTTGCGCTTGATCTTCGAGGGACTCCGCGTTGCTTCCACTCCGCGAGGCGAGGGTTTCCGCTACGCTACCACCTGCGAAAGTCTGAAAAGAAAAGCTACCATCTATCTCGCTGATGCCTCCGTCGTAAGTACCGACAATAAAAATATTGGCACCGACGATGGGCTCTCCGGACTGATCCGTCACCCGGCCACTCACCTCTACCTGGGCAACCGCAGTGGCAGAAAGGCTTAGCAAAAGGATAAAAAGTAAATGACGCATGGTGTGCTATTGATTGCGACTCAAAAGTGGTATTTGAGCAAGGACACACAAAAAAAGACCTGACGAATTGCTGATTTAAGCTACTGAACCGTAGATACCTCTAAATAAACTAAAACCTGTACCTTACACTTACATGCCTACGGTCCTAAAAACAGGAATGGAATGACTTCTTCAGAAACTAATCGTTACGATACGCTTGAGCAGATAATTTTTGAGCAGGGATTGAGGATAGCTGGAGTTCATTGCTACAAGGACTTAGATCTAATGCTCATAGTACTCAACAACAAAAAAGTATTGAAGCGCAAGCTAAGTGGCTCTGCGCTACTGTCTGAAGCATCGGCTCAAGCATTAGACAATTTAGAGCTTGTTAGTGATGGTATTGCCATTCATTGGCCGGATATCGACGAAGACCTAAGCCTGAAAGGGTTTTTGAAAGAAGAATTTTCATTAGACAACAACTACGTGATGGCAGCCTGAGCAAGGCATGGAACAGGTAGACTCGTCTAAGACAATTAGGAGTCCTCAGTTAAATCTTTATTTTATGGCGTGAAGTCTTCCAAATCCATTCGCCCTTTTGTCTTCTTTGCCCCCTTGGGTCTGCTGATCGCGGGTCTTATCGCTAGCCTGGTCGATGTCGACCAATTTATCTCCTTCAACCAGAAGGCTGTCGAGTGGATTCTCAACCGCTTCGACTGGATGTTCAGCTGGTCGACTTTCTTGTTTGTCTCACTCCTAGTCGTCGTATACTTTTCTCCTTTGAGCCAAGTCCGCATCGGCGGCGATGATGCCAAGCCTATACTGAGCCGCTGGCGCTGGTTTGCCATTACCCTTTGTACCACCATCGCTACTGGCATTTTGTTTTGGGGAACAGCAGAGCCGATTTACTATTTGCAATCGCCGCCTGGAGGATTCGGTGAGGATGCAGGTGTTTTCGCCATGTCTACCCTTTTTATGCACTGGACATTCACACCTTATGCCATTTACACCGTGGCGGGGCTAAGTTTTGCGCTGGCCTATTACAATCAAAAGCAGCCTTTCAGTTTATCGGCCATGCTGCATCCGGTCTTAGGCGATCGCGCAAAAGGGTGGGTTGCTCAGCTGGTCGACGCCGTATGTCTTTTTGCCCTAGTAGCCGGGATGGCAGCCAGTTTGGGCGCTGGTATTTTATCCTTGAGTGGCGGGCTATCGCGATTGGGTGCAGACGGGATATCCGGCTCTGTTTTTTGGACTTCCGCAGGTGGATACGCCTTACTGGGCGGTGGTATCGTATTGGCTTTTTTAATTTCGGCAGCTAGCGGCTTGCAAAGGGGCATTCGCACCCTTTCCAACTACAATGCGCTAGGTTTTATGCTACTGGCGGCATTGGTCTTAGCCTTCGGGCCAATGAGCGAGCTATTCGGCTTAGCAGCTGATGGTTTGGCCGACTATGGCAGCCATTTCCTGAGCCGATCAACCAATATCGGTAATCCCATACCCAGCGAATGGCAGCACGACTGGACCAGCTTTTACTGGGCCAACTGGTTTGCCTGGGCACCAGTATCTGCCCTATTCCTGGGCAGGCTTTCGGTTGGCTATACCGTCAGGTCATTCATTCACGTCAACTGGATTTTCCCCGCTTTATTCGGCGGCTTATGGATGGTCATATTCGGCGGTAGTGCCATTACACTCGATGCAGATACAGCCGGAAATTTACAGATGAGCTTGGCCGACAATGGGCCGGAAAGTATCATTTATGCCCTATTTGAGACCCTACCTGCAACTGATTTAATCACGGCTATTTTTGTTTTGCTGGTCTTCCTGAGCTACGTCACCGCGGCAGATTCCAACATCTCCGCTATGGGCGCCATGAGTGTGACGGGTATCAGCCCCGAACGGCCAGAAGCGCCTATTAGCATCCGGTTGATCTGGGGTATAGTGATCGGCAGCGTTTCGTGGGTCATGATTTCTTTTGCCGGAATAGACGGTATTCGATTGATTTCCGTAGTGGGCGGCTTTCCAGCTATGTTGCTGATCTGTGTAGTGGCTGTGGGCTTGTTGCTTCAGATCTTTCGGACGAGACTCCTTTAACTTTTGAATCATCTCAACAGCTGCACATCTCCCTTGTATATGAGCACCTCGCCATCCAGAAAGAGCACCTCTGCCTGATATACGTAAACACCGGTTGGTGCCAGCTTACCTCTGATCTGCCCATCCCAGCCATCGCTGATGCCCCTGGGCAGCCAATCGGCTTGAGCATATACCTGATTGCCCCAGCGATCATACACTTCGAATCGAAGGATGCTGCTCACATTGGGCTGAATAATGATGGGTGCAAAAGCATCGTTGACCCCGTCATTATTGGGTGAGAAAGCATTGGGCACATACACCTGGCGAAGTGGTCGAACCTCTATAAAAACCGAATCAGTCGCCAAGCAGCCATCTTCGCTCTCCGCAATGAGCGTTAAGAAGCCCGAACCAGGTGGGTTAAATATGGCTGGCAGACAATCGTTTGGGCAACTAGGTGAAAATGGGGACCAGTTAAAATTGGCTACGGGTGCCGATGCGTCTACATCGATGGCCAATTCCTCTCCCAATCTTACACTTCGGTCAGGCCCCAGATCAACATCGAATGGAGCTGAAGCTTGAATGCTAAAAGGCGCAACAGCGCTGCAACCAAAGCGATCTGTTACAAACACACCATAATTGCCTATTGGCGTGCTTACCGGGCCGAGAGCAAGCCCGATCGTATCGCTAAGCTCGCCAGCAATTAAAGTCAGGTATGGCGGATTACCACCGGTGATTTCGGTTATAGTGACCGCGCCCAGATCATCGCCACAGACGGGCTGATCTATATCTAAAGAGACGTTTATTTCTGGCTGAGACAATACGACCAAATCGAGATTGACTATACTATCACAATTCAGGCTAGACACCAAGCTATCGCGGTAAAGGCCAGTTGCTGTATAGCTGGAATTTCCAATGAGATAGGTACCTCCTTCGCATATCGTATCTGAGATAAATACTTCTCTGGGAATGACATCCACGATTATTTCCGTAGACACGACTCGGCAAAGTGCCGAGAGCAAATTGAATGGGTTGTTCGCCAGTAAATAGCGGAACCGATAGGCATCTGCTGGCAATACGGTCGCATTCAATATGGGATCATTGGCCCCTACTATGTTTTGCCAAGATTGCCCATTGTCAAAACTTTGCTGCCATTGAATGGCCGGATCATCGAATTGCTCTCCAGAGATCGCAGCCACCAGCTCTACGCTAGTTTGCCCCTCACAGATTCCGAACTGAGATGGCCCAGCTACACGTGCAATGGGGCCACACGGCCTGAAGCTGATGTTGTCTAAGGCCAGATCATTGCCTATGCCTCCGGGCGCATTATTGCGCAAGGATAATACGACTGAGTTCTGCCCCGGCAAAGTCGTAAAAGCAAAGCCGTAATTGTCCCAGAGCTCGGATTGTGGGATATTGCCCGTGGTGAATTGCTCTACGCCATCGATCAAAAAAGAAATGTTTGGAGCGATGTGGCCCGTCACTGAGCTCCTGATCAGGTTGATGACATCGGCAGAAAAAAGATAGGTGGTATTGTCGCACAGCCCGTTAATTTCCTGCTCATAGAATAGCCCCGTATCGAAGCTGGCATTGACGACCATCATATAGCCGTTGGGGTCTGTGCTGCGGTCGCCTATTCTAAGCCAGGAAGGGAATAAGCCCGGCCATGCAGCCGTATTATTGGTGATGGTATAGAAGCCATCCTCAGGTGGGACAACAGTCGTATAGATGTATCCAGGAGCAATACCTGGGTCTGTGGCCAGCAGGTTGGCTGTACCGCTACCGAAATCGCCTTCTGCAAAAATATTTTCGCCCAGGTTGCCTGTACATGACTGCGCAAGCAGCCCAAGCTGACCGACCTGCGTAAGTCCAAAAAGAAAAACAATCAGCAATCTTGGCATCTGGGGGGGGATTTTTAACAAAGACATGCATACAACACTTTTCGCAATACTCAGTTGGCCTGAAGATGTAAGCAAATGCTCCAAGCGATAAGCTCATCGATTATCGCGAACTTCGCCCATCCAAATAAGTATTATAGCGTATGGAATCATTTTCGCAGCAGCTTTCAGACTCGGTCATGAGTTACTACGAGTCATTTGTGGCCCAACTGCCCAGTGTCGGTGTAGCATTTATCGTCTTTTTGGTACTCTGGACGCTCAGTCAGTGGCTGAGTAAACTAGCGGGCCAGGCGTATCGATCGCGAGTTGAAGATCAGTTACTCGCTAAATTCTTAACGCGACTCACGCGAGCCTTATTTTTTGTGATTATTTTTGCTATTGTGCTCCAAATCCTGGGGCTGGGCAAGGCGGCTTCTGGCCTACTGGCGGGCGCTGGCATAGGTGCCTTCGTAATCGGTTTTGCCTTCAAGGACATAGGCGAAAACCTGCTGGCGGGTATTATGCTGGCCTTCAATCGCCCTTTCGACATTGGCCATACCGTGGAAGTAGATGGAGTGACCGGAAGTGTGGTGGCGCTGAACTTGAGAAACACCCGCATAAAGACCTTCGACGGCAAGGATGTCTTTATCCCCAACTCCTCTATGATCAAGAATAAGGTGACAAATTTTGTGCTGGATGGTTTCCTGCGCCAGGATTTCGCCATCGGGCTGGACTACGATGAGGAGATAGAAGATGCCCGCAAGATCATTCATCAGCAATTGAAGAACATACCCGGCATCTTGCAAGACGAAAAGCCACCCAGCGTGCACTTGACCGCATTCGATGCCAGCTCGAAAGCACTCACGGTCTACTACTGGATCGACACCTTCGACAGGCGCTATTCGGGGCTGGAAATCAAAACTCAAGCCATGAGCAACTGTCTTTTTGCCTTGAGTAAAGCGGGCTATTACATGCCTGGTGACATACTTGAGCTAAAAGCCTACAGAGGGTTGGAGTCTAATATAAAGGTCGAAAAGGCAAGCTAAAAACAATTAAAATGATTGATTATCTAAAAGATAACTGGCAAGGTGCACTTGGCATCCTGTTAATCCTGTTTGCGACGGGCATCTTAGCCCGGCTGGTCAATCGGTTTTTTCAGCGCCTAATTCTCAAGTCTGCTGTAGAGCGAGGGCACGATCCTACGAATTACAAATTTTTAAGGCACATCGCACTTGCAGCAGTGTATACACTGGGCCTAAGCATAGCCATTTACCAAATACCCTCGTTGCGCAATCTGGCCAATACGCTTTTAGCCAGTGCCGGCCTGCTTACTATAGTAGTTGGCTTTGCCGCCCAATCGGCCTTGAGCAATTTGGTAGGAGGTTTCTTCATCATCCTTTTCAAACCGTTTCGCATCAATGACCGGGTAACAATAATTGGTATTTCGGGTATAGTCGAAGATATCAGCCTCAGACATACTGTTATTCGAGACTTTGAAAATCGCCGGGTGATCATCCCCAATAGCAAAGTCAGCGACGATGTCATCATCAATGCCGACTATGCAGAAGAACGGATATGTAGATTTATAGAAATTGGCATCAGCTACGATAGCGATATCGACCTGGCCAAGCACATTATACAAGACGAGGTACAAAACCACCCACTCAATATAGACGTGCGTACACCCGAGCAACTCGAGCTAGGTGCCCCCAGAGTAGTGGTAAGGGTGCTGAGCCTGGGGGACTCGTCGGTCAATCTACGCGCCTGGGCTTGGGCCAAAGATCAGGCCGACGCCTTCGGTATGGGTTGCGATTTGATGGAAAGCATCAAAAAGCGCTTTGACCGCGAGGGTATAGAAATACCGTTTCCGCATAGGACGTTAGTGCAGAAGTAGGGACTTTGGGACTTTGGGACTTTGGGACTTTGGGACTTTGGGACTTTGGGACTTTGGGACTTTGGGACTTTGGGACTTTGGGACTTTGGGACTTTGGGACTTTGGGACTTTGGGACTTTGGGACTTTGGGAAGTAA
>JBCDFE010000229.1:0-7552 GCA_039178745.1 Bacteroidota bacterium
TCGGCCAACATCAATGAGCTGGGCTTTGGCAATGATCTCGGTGAAAATGAATTCGTGACAACCATCACAAATGTACCAGTGAACACGAACTGGCGGAAGTACCACATTCCCATTCCAGATCCAAGCAAATTGACGCGAGAAAGTGGCATGCTGTGGTTTGCTGAAGGGCCAGAAGACAACGAGGGTTACACTTTCTGGATCGATGAAGTCAGATTCGAAGACCTGGGTACGGTCACACCCATCAGTGCCGATATTGTTTATAACGGAGGTAATGATGTGGTGAATGCTGAAAACGGTGCAATCTTCGAGGCAGAAGGTACTTCTCAATTTAATCTGCCAAATGGTGTCGATATCGATGTCGTGACCTCACCAGCCTACTTCGACTTCGTTTCATCCAATACCGACGTGGCCACAGTCGATGGATCGGGTGATGTAACCGTTGTCGGAGAAGGTGAAGCAGTCGTAAGTGCCAGTTTCAGAGGCGAAGAAGTCGAGGGCAATCTGACCATCACCTCTTCGGGAGTTGCAGCTGTGCCCGCGGAACCCGCACCCACACCAACCCAGCCAGAGCAGGATGTCATATCGATATATAGCAATGCCTATACCAATGAGCCTATAGACTTTTTGAATGGATTCTGGATAGGTTCGACTACTCAGAGCGAGGAGTTGCAAATAGCCGGTGACGATCTGGTGCGTTACTCCAATCTCAACTTCGTAGGTATACAGTTTACCACACCGACCATCGATATGAGCGCAATGACTCATTTCCGCATGGATATTTGGACTCCAGAACCAACATCCTCTGGAGTTTTCCGAGTTAAGCTCGTCGATTTTGGCCCAAACAACCAATTCGATGGCGGTGGAGATGATTCAGAACACGAGCTGACCATAACTGCTCCGACTTTGCAATCGCAGCAATGGGTGAGCCTGGATATCCCGTTCAGCCAGTTCCCCGGGCTGACTTCTAGAGCCAACCTGGCGCAGGTCGTATTATCTGGTGATATACCAACCGTTTTTGCGGACAACGTTTACTTCTACAGGGGTGAAGACAACGGTGGCGGTGGAGACGATGAGCCTACCATGGCGGCACCAACTCCGCCGACACGCGATGCCGAAGATGTCATTTCCCTATTCAGTGATGCTTATGACGATGTCTTCGTAGAAACCTTCCGAACAGACTGGTCACAAGCCGGATTGGAGGAAGTATCTATTGCAGGAAATCCAGTCAAAAAATATACCGCTGTTGCTTTTGTTGGTATAGAAACCATGATGGCCGGAAACCAAATTGATATTACGGACATGACCCATGTCCACGTAGATGTCTGGTCGCCCGACTTCGAGTTTTTTGCTTTCAAACTCGTCGATGCAGGACCGAACGGAACAATCGATGGAGATGGCTCTGACGATGTAGAAGATGAAATTCAATACACTACACCCAATCAGGGCGAATGGATTCAATACGACATACCCTTAGCCGATTTCGCTGCCTTGACTACCAGAGAGCAGATAGCACAATACATCTTCTCTGCTCAACCTACTAATGAAGCCACATTATATATCGACAATATCTATTTCTATCGTGAAGGAGATGGCGGTGGTGGCCTGGACGAGCCGACAGATGCAGCGCCAACCCCAAACCGCCCAGCAGCAAATGTCATTTCCTTGTTCAGTGATGCCTACGACGATGTAGCGGTCGATACCTGGCGCACGGAATGGTCTATGGCCAATTTCGAAGACGTTATTATTGCAGGTAATGCCGTCAAAAAGTACACCGATCTGGATTTTGTAGGCATCGAGACTACGGCCAGCCCGCTCGATGTATCAGGCATGACCCATGTTCACGTAGATGTCTGGTCGCCCGACTTCGAGTTCTTTGCGTTCAAACTCGTTGACGCCGGTGCAAACGGAACCATCGATGGGCCTGACAGCGATGACGTCGAGCACGAGATACAGTACGACCTGCCCCAGCAAGGCCAGTGGTTGAGCTATGATATTCCGCTAGCCGACTTTGGAGGATTGGTCACCCAAGAAAACATCGCCCAGTACATATTCGTGGGTAGACCTTCAGGGGCTAGCACCGTTTTTCTGGACAATATCTACTTCTACAGCGAGTAATCTTTGCTGTAGAAAAGTCGATTTATCACGGATACAAAAATGGCACGCATAGCCCACTGTTCGAACTTATTCGAATGACGGGGTATGCGTGCCTACCAAACCTAGTTTGAGAAAAATCGACCTGCCTTCGAACTTATTCGAACACTGGAGTAATCATCTCCAACATCAAAAAAATAATCATGACATTCAATATTCCCCACAAATCAGCTTTATCATTTTTTAGACTTGCGCAGGTGGCTTGCTTACTCATGCTGCTGTCTGCTTGCGAAGTCGAAGCCGTACAAGAGACGCCAGACCGAAACTTTACCCTCACATGGAGCGATGAATTCGAAGGTGAGGCAGGAGATGCTCCCGATCCAACTAAGTGGAATTACGATTTAGGAAGAGGTGATAATGGATGGGGCAATCGGGAACTTCAAAGTTATACCGATCTACCGGAAAATGTCTCCCTCGACGGAGAAGGTAACCTGCGCATTACTGCAATCAGAAATGGAGATGCATTTACTTCTGCCCGTATCAATACACAAGGATTGTTCGAGCAGCAGTACGGTCGTTTCGAGGCTCGCCTGAAAACACCCTACGGCCCCGGCTTGTGGCCTGCTTTCTGGATGTTGGGCTCTAATTTTGGAGAAGTGAGTTGGCCTCAGTGTGGTGAGATTGATCAAATGGAATTGAGAGGTCAGTTGCCCAGTACCATCGCCGGTAGCCTTCACGGTCCAGGTTATTCTGCCGGTGAAGCCATAACTGCCAATTTCGCACTGGAGAACGGTCGGTTCGACACCGACTTCCACATATTCGCCGTAGAGTGGGGACCTGACTATATCGACTACTTCGTCGACGACTTCCTCTTTCAGCGAATAACACCCGATGATTTGCCAGAAGAAGACTCAGAATGGGTGTTCGATCAGCCATTCTTCATGATTCTCAATGTAGCCGTCGGCGGAGATTACGTAGGCTTCCCCACCAGCCAAACGCCCTTCCCTCAGCAGATGATCATCGACTACGTGCGTGTCTACACAGAGTCCAGCCGATAGCATGCATACCGCTGACGAAGTGGTTGATATCTGGCGATCACTTCGCTCAGGATCGAGTAGGGATCATTAGTACTCCGTGAGCGGGTACAAATAACTGTAAGAGCGTAAACACTCAAATTACAAGAGACACTTTAATGAAAGAAATAACGATCAAAGGGCGGCAGTACTATAAGATATCATATGTAGATGACATGCGGCCGTTCTTGATGAGCATCGTTAGCGATTCAAACCACTGGCTATTTATATCGAGTAATGGAGGAATGACCGCTGGGCGAAAAAATGCGGAATATGCATTGTTCCCTTATTACACCGATGATAAGATCCACGAATCAACAGAGTCTACTGGTAGCAAAACTATAGTCAGAGTTGTCAAGGAGGGTGAAACTCGCGTTTGGGAGCCCTTCTCGATTCGCTCTGAGGCCGGGTACAGGATAAAACGAAACCTCTACAAGAGTATTTACGGCAATCAGGTGATTTTTGAAGAACAAAACCTGGATCTCGACCTGAGCTTTAAATACCAATGGAGCTCTAGCCAATTGTTTGGATTTGTAAGGCAAGCCAGCCTGAGTAATACAGGAAGCCAAGAAATTGAGGCAGAATTAATCGATGGAATCCAAAACCTGATGCCACACGGTGTGCCGAGTAGTCTTCAGCAGGCATCCAGCAATCTGGTCGATGCTTACAAGCGCACTGAGCTTCACTCTGCAACAGGATTGGCTATGTACGCACTTAGTGCCATCATAGTCGATAAAGCAGAACCCAGTGAGGCCCTAAAAACCAATGTCGTTTGGTCTTATGGCGAAGTAGGTACCATTCGCTTGATCTCTTCTTTACAACTTGATGGCTTCAGGACAGGAAACGATATACATGAGGAAGTCGACATAAAGGGAGAACGCGGAGCCTATTTCAACCACAATCGCTTTCCTCTTGCTAAGGGCGAGGAAAAATCATGGAGCCAGGTTGCCAACGTCAATCTCGATCGAACTGCTGTTGCACAGTTGCTTCATAATATTGCCAACGATCAAAATCTATCTGAGAAAGTTGAAACGGATATTGAGAGCGGAACTGATCGCCTGATCCAGCTAGTAGCCTCTTCTGATGGACTTCAACGCACCCAAGACGATAGACGAGATAGCAGGCACTTTTCCAATGTCTTGTTCAACATTATGCGGGGCGGGGTATTCGATGAAAACTATCAGATTGACCTATCAGATTTTTCTTCCTATTTAAAGCAGGCCAATAAAGATTTGGCTACTGCGATAAATAGCGAGCTGGCCAGTTTACCTCAGCGCTTTTCTCTAACGCAACTCAGAGACCTGATGGCCAGAGTGGAGGATCCCGATTTTCAGCGATTATCCAACGAATACCTACCGCTATTTTTTAGCCGGAGGCACGGCGATCCCAGTCGACCATGGAATAAGTTTTCCATTAATACCGAAAGCGAGTTAGATGGCTCGAAAGTACTGGATTACCAAGGGAATTGGCGAGATATATTTCAGAATTGGGAAGCTTTAGCTTATGCTTATCCCAATTTTATCGAGGGTATGATTTTCAGGTTCCTGAACGCGTCGACTTTTGATGGATACAATCCCTACCGGGTAACTAAGGATGGATTTGACTGGGAAATCATAGAGCCAGATGATCCCTGGTCTTATATAGGGTATTGGGGAGACCATCAGATTATCTATCTCCTCAAATTTTTGGAGTTTGTCGATCAACTCAAGCCTGGGCTTCTTTTAGAATGGTTTGATCTGGACATTTTTGTGTATGCCAATGTGCCCTACAGAATCAAGGAATACGATGCCATCTTGAGTGATCCCAAGGATACTATAGAATTCGATGATCAATCGGATTTGGCCATTCGTCGTCGTAGAAAAGAGCTGGGAGCGGATGGTGCTTTACTTCAGGATCGCAATGGCAACATATATAGAGTCGGATTTCTAGAAAAAATCCTGGCTAGCCTCCTGGCCAAAATATCGAACTTCATACCCGAGGGAGGTATCTGGATGAATACTCAAAGACCGGAGTGGAATGATGCCAATAATGCCTTGGTAGGTAATGGTGTTTCTATGGTCACGCTCTACTATTTGAGGCGCTATATGGCCTTTTTTCAATCGCTATTGGCGCAATCAGAAGATGAAAGTATAGCTGTTTCTAAAGAGCTTTTAGATTTCTTCCAAAAGGTGCTGAAGGTGCTGGAGGAAAATCAATCTCAACTGTCAGGATCATTCACCGATAGACACAAGAAGGTAGTCACAGATGGTTTAGGGCAGGCTGCCAGCGCTTATCGTTCTGCTATTTACGATCAAGGCTTTAGTGGTGAGAAGACATCTTTATCTCTATTAGACTTCAAAGGATTAATGGGGATTGGTATTCGCTACTTTGACCACACCATAGGCGCAAACAAAAGGCGAGATGGCCTCTACCACGCTTACAATTTAATGACACCAAATGAGTCGGGTATATCGGTATCTTACCTGACAGAAATGCTGGAAGGGCAGGTAGCTGTTTTAAGTGCCGGACATTTAAGTACCGATGAGGTACTGTCTGTTCTCGACGGACTGAAGGGAAGTGCTCTCTTCCGTCCGGATCAGTACAGCTATATCTTGTATCCCAATAAAGAATTGCCAGGATTTCTGGAGAAGAATAATATCCCTGAGGCGCGTATTCATCATTCCGAGCTACTCAGTAAGCTGATAGCGGCAGGCGACCGTAGCATAGTAAGTCGTGATGTTGCAGGCAACTATCACTTTAACGGCAATTTCAAGAATGCGGATGATCTGGCCGTTGCACTGGATATGTTAGATCCCGAAAGCTGGGGAGCTAAGCTGATTGCTAAAGAGCGCGAAGGTATACTCGCTATATTTGAAGAGGTATTTAACCACAAAGAATTTACGGGTAGATCCGGTACCTTTTACGGTTATGAAGGGCTGGGGTCCATCTACTGGCACATGGTTTCTAAGCTGCGCCTTGCCGTACAGGAATGTGCGCTGCGCGCAATGGAACAGGGAGAGTCCGATGAGTCGATTGGCCGCCTGCTGGATCACTACTACGAAATTCGTGCAGGTATAGGTGTGCATAAATCGCCACAGCTTTATGGAGCTTTTCCCATTGATCCCTATTCCCATACACCTGCCGGTCGCGGTGCTCAACAGCCAGGTATGACGGGGCAGGTGAAAGAAGATATACTCAGTCGATTTGGTGAGCTTGGAATTGGTATCAAAGATGGTCAGATCTCGTTTAGACCGCGCTTATTGCAGCGTAGCGAATTCCTTCAGCAGCCAGGATCTTTCAGCTATGTCGATGTTGATGGTGGCCATCAGCGTATTGACTTAGCTGCAAACTCTCTGGCGTTCACTTATTGTCAGGTACCGGTTGTTTATCAGATTGCCGAAAGAGAAAGCCTACGCATAGAAGCAGAGGATGGTGCTGTTACATCGAGTAGCTCTGTTTTAGACAAGGACTGGAGCAAGCACATTCTTGACAGATCGGGAAGAGTAAAGCTGGTGAATGTTCAAATTCCCCGGCATTGGCTTAAGTAAATTCTTACATCACACACTAAAGAAAAACACCATGGCATCAAGCAATACATCAGCGAAAGGAAAAGTCCCTTTTGGGCAGAAAGTAGCCTTTGGAATGGGCATGCTGGCCAACCAGATGTTTCCTGCGGCATTGGGAATCTTTATGGTGGTCCTCGTTCAGGATCTGGGTTTTTCTGGTTGGATGTGGGGATTGATCTATTTCCTGCCGCGAATTTTTGATTCATTCACGGATCCGATCATGGGCTTCATTTCCGACAATACCAGGTCTAAATGGGGCAGGCGGCGGCAGTATGTATTTCTTGGTGCGGTCATGATGGGTATCTCCTACATCATCATGTGGCAACTCTATCGAGAAAATGGGTTGGCCTATAATTTTACTTATTTCCTCTGCTGGTCATTTGTATTCTACCTGGGTTTGACCATTTTCAGTGTTCCTTATGTCGCCATGGGTTATGAAATGACCGATGATTTCCACGAGCGTACCAACATAATGGCAGTAGCTCAATGGATTGGTCAGTGGGCATGGGTTATTGCTCCATGGTTTTGGGTGATTATGTACGACCCTTCCTGGTTTGAAAATGCCGATACGGCAACCCGAACGCTAGGCGTTTGGGTGGGTATTGCGTGTGCGATATTAGCTATGATTCCTGCAATCTTCATAAAGAGTGAGTCTACGGAAGACGATACCAGTCTTATGCCACTCAAGCTTAAGAATGTTGGGAGCAGCTTTAATGAAATTGTTCTGGGGTTTAAGGAAGCCCTCAAAATCAAGCCCTTCAGAAAGCTTTGTATTTCTACTTTCTTTATTTTCAATGCTTTCAATACTGTTGCCACATTTACCTTCTTCGTAATAGTATACCA
>JBCDFE010000230.1:0-7490 GCA_039178745.1 Bacteroidota bacterium
AAACGGCGAAGTCGAAGTTCTATTTAGCTTTGTGCGCAACAGGATTACAAAAGCTTAGATGAGTTCTATGATATATATTTCCGTACGAGTGTTTATGAAACTACTCTGGCCTCTCCTGATCTTGTTGACTAGCTGCGCCAAGGAAGACGCCTGGGTAGATTATTTGCCCGAAGACATCGATAGACTCAGTTATCACCAAGGTCCTACCTTCCCAATGCTTTTTGACAATACAAGCAATTTTTCGTTTCAGGACGACATGAGCGCCTTGCAGTTTTCTACCAGATTAGCAGAGGGGGACACAGTCTCAAGGCCTTTGTCCATCACAAGCATTTTTCCCGAAATCGACTCTTTTCCAACCCTGCTTGACAGTGCTCAAATAATCATTTATGAGGGCTACGAATTCAGATACATGGGTAATGACTACTTGCCCAGCGGAACATACATGGCCAGTCGTAGCAGTAATAATTACTATGCAGCCATCATAGGAAATGCCCTCTGGGTTGCTCCCATAGAAGCCCTAGAACGCATCATCGATGGCCCTAAATATGCTTCCGCCCTACAAACACCAAGAGCGATCAGGTTTAGCGATTACATCTGGCGGGAGCGTTTTGTGCCTGGACTCAAGGACGAACCAGATCCCTACTTTCAAATAACAACAGCAGATTCCAGCTTGCGGAGTGTGCTGGCCAAGCGGGTAGGGCGAGAAAATGAGCTCCGGGAAATACTGGCCATCATACCCCGCGATGTGCAGTCTTTACTCATTGCACCCGATGCAAAGGGTCAAACTTTTGCCCAGTTTTACCTAGCCGGAGAATGGATGCTACTGTCGAAAAATGATCAGCTCTCCATAGTATCGGAGTCTATCAGCACGGAAGAGTATCAGTCGTTCAATCTTGAAAAGTATGCTGAAGATTTTCTTACCGTCGATTTAGGTAATGACTGGACGCTAAAAGCCGCTCACTCCACCGATGTTAAAAACTATCTGGATCGCTTCATGATCGGATCCTCCTTGCTTAATCGACCCGATGTGTATACGCATTTGGCAGATCATCCCGATGCGAGATACCTGAGATCCTGGGCATTTCGCAATCACTTTCGCAGACCCATAAATAGCCAGGACCCACCCGATTGGTGGATCGGTAAGGTGGAAGGCCAACTGGTAGACTGGACGTATTTTGGAGAAGTTAGTGAGCTGAGTGCCGACATGGAGCGAAGCGAGTTTACTTTTGACAGTCGGGTGGAAAGATGGCTGGATCCAGCGTCCTGGCCAGGGTTTGGCTTCCAGCTGCAAAATGGTCAGTTGGTATCAGCTATAAGCGATTCCGGGGCGGACTCCGGCTTGGCTTGGCAACAGGGGCCAGTAGATTCTCTCCGCGCCTTGGCCACTCCACTTCAGCTACTCAGCGAGGGTGCCTGGCCCACCGAGCAAGGCTGGCAAAAAGCATCGGGAGAGCGCCTCGATGCGCCCCTGCATACACCGCCTACTTACCTCTATCTGCCTGCCTACGACGAGGCGCTGGTTCTCCTGGCCACCCAGGCTGGGCGGTTGTTGGCCATCAGGCCCGATGGTAGTTTTTGGCAAACCGTCCAGGGTCGTTCACCCAATCGGGAAGGCGTTCCCCTGGTACAATCGCCCGTTCACATCCCAGGCGACGATTTCGACCGAATCCTGACACTGGACGAAGCAGGCCAGCTGATCTTCAGCGATTTAGAAGGAAAGATCATTGCTCAACACGACTCCTTGTTTGAGGCAGAGATTTTACCTCTCACCACAGATACTTTTTTGGCCGTGCGGCAGGTCGGCCACATCCTGCTCTTCGACAAAAAGGCTGGTGCTAAACTCGATCACCCAACGCCTGCCGTAGGGGAAGGCGAACTAGTCATCCTTGCAGATTCATCAGGCATGGCCAGCGATCTGCTCACCGCAACTGGCAGGAGCTTGAGGCGCATAACCGGCGATGGCCTGACCCGCTTTCTCGTTCAGCTGCCCTTCGAGCCCAGCCAACTTATCGCCATCGACCACAAGCGCTGGCTGGCTTATCATCAGGGTACCAGGCGATGGGTTTTGTATCGAGATGAGCAGCAACTTTTGTCCAATCAAAGATCGGACTTGCCGCCCCAGTTAATTTTCGGCAAATTACTGGCCGTGGAAGGCAATCAAATTGTCGTCTACGACCTAGAATAGAAGTAAAGATTACCACCATGATCGTATCCCTCGCTCAAATCGCACCAGTCTGGCTAGACAAAGAACAGACCTTAACCAAAGTTATGGACTACGTCAGCCAGGCAGCCGATGCCGATGCTCAGCTTGTTTGCTTTGGGGAGTCTCTTTTGCCGGGCTATCCATTCTGGCTGTCTATTACCGGTGGTGCATCTTTCAACGATCAGACGCAAAAAGAGATTCACGCCCACTATTTGTCCCAGTCAATCGACATCGAGGCTGGAGACCTGGATACCCTATGCCTACTGGCTGCCCAGCGCAGCATCTCCGTCTATTTGGGCATCATCGAGCGCCCGCTGGATCGAGGAGGTCACTCTTGCTATTGCTCCCTGGTTTTTATCAATGCCAATGGCGTCATCCAATCGGTTCACCGCAAGCTGCAACCCACCTACGAAGAGCGTCTTTGCTGGTCGCCGGGCGATGGGCACGGGCTGCGCGTACACGAGCTAGGCAATGGCTGGCGAGTTGGTGGACTCAATTGTTGGGAAAACTGGATGCCACTAGCCCGCACGGCCCTCTACGCCCAGGGCGAAAACATACATGTATCTGTCTGGCCAGGTGGCTTACACAATACCCACGACCTGACCAAATTTATCGCCAAAGAGTCCAGGTCTTATGTTATTGCTGTTTCAGGACTTTTATCTAAGGCACACTTAGAAAGCAGACTACCTGCGGAAGTCCCCATCCCTCATATCGATCTGATCATAGCGAACAGTCCGGACTGGCTAGCCAACGGGGCTTCTTGCATAGCAAATCCCGATGGCAGCTGGCTTATCGAGCCAAGGCTAGAGGAGGAATGCCTGCTTACCGCAGAGCTAGATCTGAATAAGGTTTACGAAGAGCGCCAAAATTTCGATCCTACCGGCCATTATTCCAGACCGAGCGTCACCAAGTTAACGGTAAACCGCGAGCGCCAATCTTCTGCTGAGTTTCGCGATGCTTAACTCGCTCTATTCCGGTGCTTTGTGATCGAAGCTGTAGACCCTGGCCATCTGCCAGCTGCCTTCGTCATATCGCCAAAGATGGGTGAACTGAGCCTGCCCATCCAGGTATTCCCCATTTTCTTCGATCACATAAAACTGATGAGCACCGCGTATGATGGCCCCATAATCGGCAATCGGGTAAATCTCGACACTTCCCGATATGGCTTCTCTTCTCAATCGCTGAGGATTGCTGCCACACAAGCCGGCGCGCATGCCGTTTACCAGATCTTCCTTTCCCAGGGTTAGCCCGCCTCGGTCGTGATAAAACTCAATGTCTTCAGTGAGGTAAATGGCCATTTCATCGACATTGCAATCGTTGTAGGCGACCCAAAATTTGGCATCCAGCTCCGTAATGGTAGAAACCAATTCTTCCATATTTTGAGGGAAACCAGTTGATTGGGCAAAACTGGTCGCACATGTAGCAAGTAGCAGACTTATGCCTGCAATTATCTTTTTCATTTAGTGGTGGTTTTATATATGGCAAATGTCTAATTGCCAAAGACGCTGCCCAAAATAAATCGATCAACCACCTGAATACGTCTACTAGACCACTAATCGTCAAGCCATCAACTCGCCGCGAACATACAGTTTAAACCTGTCCATAGGTTCGCCCATAAGCATGGCATTCGTCTGGCCCATATTGAAGGCCTGCTTAACGATTTCGTCATTTAGCTCGGTGCTTTCTGCGGAAACCAAGATGAAGTAAAAGCCTACGCTAAATGTCCAGGCGGCCTCGTCCAGTATGGCATCATTAGTACCGATTACGTAGTCTACTTCCTTAGAAATAGCAGCTGCCTGATCCTGGGCATAACAGGCGTTGAGCATCACTAACTTAATAGGCAATTTCTGAATCTTAACCATCGAGCTAAACAGAGCTTTAAGCTGGGCCGAAGACACGATTTGCGTCTCGTGGCCCTCCACCTGCTTAAACATCAAACCTCCCTTTTGCCCCGGTTGCACCTCTGCCAACGGATCGGATTCGTCTACAGCCGCCGCCTGACGCTCGTCTTGTCCATGCCCGCTGAAGTGTACGATGTGGGGCTTGTTTTTAAACATGGTCTGACCCAGGTGAAGTACTGTAGTCTCTCGCTGCCTGTGTAGTTCGTAGTCCCCGTAGTTATTGCTGAGTTGCAGCTGGTCGTGTATGCGGGCATGCTCGCGATCCAGGTTCAGTTTTGCGGTATCCGAAGGGTTACTGGTCAACATCAGTATGCGAATCGAGTCTGCCACAGATTTGTCGCTAGCAGCACGATTTGTATTTGGACTTCCGCTGGTCGGTTGCTTTTGCTTGTAGTCGCGATCTTCCAGACTACCCAATAAACTCATGATAGAACGCCTAATGCGGTTATTCTGCATTTCGTAGTCCTGCTGCAAACTTACGCCATCATCCCGGTCTTTCTGGTTGCGATTAAACTGGGCAAAAAGCTGAATGACCGTACCACTGTAGAAGTCATCGCCCGATGCGTTAACCAGTGCATCCAACTTTTCCAGGGCTGTTTTCATACGGCCGTCGGATAGATCTTTCCTTATTGCTTCTTTGAATGTCATGCGTTTAATTTTATCGTTTAGATGTCGACAAGTTCTCCATTTATATACAGTACAAAATCATCGCGATGCCCACCTACACCTATAGCCATCAGTCGGGCATCGACAAAGGCATCTTTTATGGATTTATCCGTGAGTTCGAATGTCTCCAACTCGCCCAGAATTTGATATAAACCATAGCTAAAATTGATGGCCGCTTTGTCGAGAATAGCCGTAGTAGACCCAATCACATAGTTTATGCCCAGACTAGCCACCAGCTGTGCCTGCTCCTGAGAGTGACAAGCGTTGAATACGAACATTTTTAGCGGAATGTTGTGGTGATCTACGATATAGTGCACTAGGCTTTCCAAATAAGCCAGGTCAACCAACTGACTTTCGCCCGTATCTGGATCTTTGAAGTAAATACCCGCTTTGATATCCGGCTGAGGCTCGTAAAGCGGATCTTCCAAATCTTCATTTCCAGTTGGCTTAGAAGCGATACCATGCCCGCTGAAGTGAATAATCCCCGGCCGGTAATTGCGCAAGGTTTCGTTGACATCTCTGACCGTAACGTCACCATGCGTGATGACTACGGCTTTCTGTCTCTGTTCTGGTGCCTGAAAGTGGGTATGAATAAGAAGACTTTCCTTGTCCAGCAACAACTCTTGTTGATCTACCGGGCAGGCATTGATGAGCAAAATAACCGTTGGCTGTTGCAGCATGGGAATAGGTAAAAATCACCGATTATAGCTGCCAAGATAGCAAAGTCTACTCGCTATGCTTGTCCCAACTTAATTTGCTTCTCCAATTCTTCCATGGTGGTCTTGATTTCATCGTCGGTTTCCATCAGGTTTTTGATGGTGCGAATGGAGTAAAGCACCGTAGAGTGATCGCGCCCGCCAAACAAGTTGCCGATAGATTTCAAGCTCGACTCCGTATACTCCTTGACCAAAAACATACTGATCTGCCGGGCCAGCACGACCTGGCGTACACGCGTGGCAGACTGCAGCTTTTCTACCTCCAAGCCATAGTGATTGGCCACAGCCTTCTGTATGTTTTCCGGGGTGATCTCCTGGTTGATCCGATCTACAAATTTCTCGGTCACTTCCCTGGCCAGATCCAGATCCAGGTCGCGGCCTTCCACGCCATGACGCAGTACGAGGTTGTTGAGGACGCCTTCGAGCTGGCGGATGTTCTCCTGCACATGATGGCATATAAATTCGGCAACCTCCGAAGGAATAGATAGTTCTTCTGTCTGCGCCTTCGATCTTAGTATGGCCATGCGAGTTTCCAGGGCGGGAACAGACAAATCTGCTGTGAGCCCCCACTGAAAGCGACTCTTCAAACGGTCTTCGATGTTGAGGTCCTTGATTGGGCGGTCGCAAGTCAGTACGATGGCCTTATTGTTCTGCCTTAGTATGTTGAACAGATTGAAGAAAATATCCTGGGTCTTAGTCCGGTTGTACAGCTGCTGAATATCGTCTACCAGCAGTACATCTATATGCTGATAGAAATTGAGCAGGTCTGCTATGGCGTTTCGCTGTATAGAGTCTATGATCTGGTTGGTAAACTGATCGGTAGTGACATACAAGACCGATTTTCTCGGAAAGCGCTCAGCGACGTGATTGCCAACAGCTTGCAATAAGTGGGTCTTTCCCAAACCAACCGGACCGTGAATGACCAATGGGTTAAAAGCTGTATTAGCGGGCTTGTCGGCTACAGCCTTTGCAGCATTGCGTGCCAAGCTATTGCAGTCACCTTCTATGAAGTTATCGAAGGTAAATCTGGGATTCAGATTGCTCTCGATATGTGGCCTGCGAATACCGGGTATGACGAAAGGGTTGCGAACCTGATCTGCCGTTGTATCATCGGGTCTTACCGATCTAGTAGCTGGCTTTTTATGTCCATTTTCAGATTTCAACTGGGCGCGTTTATTGCTTCGATTCAATACCTGATAGAGCAGCTTTCCATTGCGCCCCATGGCTTTGTGGATGGAGTTTTTTAAGACATCTACGTAGTGTTCTTCCAGCCATTCGTAAAACAAACGGTGAGGCACCTGAATGGTTAATTCATTGCTGGAAAGTTTTACGGGCTTGATGGGTTCAAACCAAGTACGATAACTCTGAGGGTCGACAGAGTCTCTGATGGTTTGCAGACAGTTGTCCCATATCGTAGAGTGGTCTTGGCGCATTCTACAAGCGAGGTTTAACGACCGATCCGGGCAGAGGTGTCCCAGATAAGTGGATGAATGAAATGTCTGAATATCAGTAAGTTACAATCAGGAAGATGGAGCCTTTGTCTTGAGACTTATGGGCGATTCAACAGCTAGAGTGTGTCAAATATAGTAGTTGCCAGGGTCTTCCTTCATTGGGCGTCATCGCCGACGCGGGAAGTCAAATATGAGGCAAGTTTGGGTCGATTTCCAAATCCTAAACCAGGTTTTTTCAAAGATATTTTTCTCTTATGTATAAAGCCCTCATAAATGAATCGAGCATTCGCAAAAGGCGATAATTCATACTACTCAACGCGCAAATTGTTGCAACTCACACATACGCGATCCTTGCTCGGACTGAAGAACAGATCGAGTCTTCCCATGTATTTTGCACCATAGCCCATCTGGCTGATCAGGACCGGTCGACCTGCGGCATTAGTAACCTCGGTGGGCCTTTCTAAATAGGTATGCGTATGGCCACCCAAGATGAGGTCTATGTGCTCGGTTTCAGCCGCAAGCTTCAGGTCGTCGGGCTCCCAGGGCAGCATTT
>JBCDFE010000231.1:0-7444 GCA_039178745.1 Bacteroidota bacterium
CCTGGTGTATTAGATTCTGTCATCCGATACATCCCCAGGATCAGCTCTACGGCTTCGAGTCCATTCTCGTCGGCTGCTTTTTTGAGTAGGGCGTGTTTAGTGCTGCAAGTCCCTTTTCGCTCCCTGAGTACTAGACCAAGATCTGTCGGATCACTCGTTCGCCCATAGGGTAGGTGATGTACATACGCTACTAGCTCTTCCCACGTAGAGATTTGGCAGTGACGTATCAGTGAGGTTAGTGGCCTATCATCTAATAGCAGAGTGGGCAAAATAGCGGATTTTTTTGAGCGTTGAGATTTGTTCGCGTGTTCGCGAAAATGCGAACAAAAAGTCCAAAAACAGGAATTCTTCTTCCATCAATCAAAAAATACGGCAATCCGACGATGCCACCACCAATTCCAAACAAGTTCAAGCAAAAAACAGGTCTTAAAATTTAAACCCCACCAGCAGATTGTTAGACAATCTTTTATTTGAACATAGTCCAAATAACAAAATATTTAGCTCCTCGTAGTCAGTTTCCAAAAATTACTACTTAGATTTGACATATGTTATTTAGGAAGTAGTACAGACATGTGATTGAGCTACTCCCACCTCTAAACTTAAAGCTAGATCATGGCAAATCTCCTCTGGTTGCAGGGAGGTGCATGCAGTGGCAACACCATGTCCTTCCTCAACGCCGAAGAGCCAACTATTCCTGAGTTGGTCGTTGACTTCGGCATAAATATTCTTTGGCACCCATCGATAGGACTAGAGATCGGCGATCAGGTCACAGACTTGATGGAAGATATCAAAGCTGGGAACACTCAATTAGATATTCTTGTCTTCGAAGGCAGTCTTATTCAGGGCCCCAACGGAACGGGAACTATGAATTACTTTGCTGAGCGGCCTATGATCGATTGGGTGAAAGAGCTCAGCGACATAGCTGCCTTTGTGGTCGCTATAGGAGATTGTGCAACCTGGGGCGGCATTCCTGCTGTTCCGCCCAATCCGAGCGAAAGCACAGGCATGCAATTTCACAAGAAAGCCAAAGGCGGACTGCTCGGATCAGATTTCGTGAGCAAGGGTGGGCTTCCAGTTATCAATATTCCCGGTTGTCCGGCCCACCCAGACTGGGTTACTCAGATTCTGGTAGCCATTAGCACGGGCCGCATTGGCGATGTGTTGATTGACGATTATCACCGTCCAAAGACATTCTTTACAGACTTCGTCCAGACGGGTTGCCCCAATGCCATCAGCTTTGCACAAAAAGTAGACGGCCACTTCGGCAAGCGTGGAGGCTGTCTATTCTACGAGGTCGGTTGCCGTGGGCCAATGACTCGAGCCAGTTGCAACCGCATTCTTTGGAACCGACAAAGTTCAAAGACCAGGGCCAACCATCCTTGCCTGGGCTGTACTGAGCCAGGCTTCCCACACAATGACTTGGTCAAAGGCTCTGTACTAAAGACCATGAAACATCTAGGTTTCCTACCCAAGGAAGTGCCAACAGGCGTCTCTAAGTTTGGATACTACAGCAGAGCCGGATTCGAAAAGGTTATGGGCGGACTAGAAAAGATGCTGGGCGTCAATCAGGAACACTTTGAAACAAGTAAGTAAGAGCTAGACAATGACTAAAGTAAAAGAACTCAATATCAGCCCCGTTGGGCGCGTCGAAGGTGACCTCGATGTCAAAGTGTACATGGACGATGGTGTGGTGACGAAAGCCCACACCCAAGCAGCTATGTTTCGTGGCTTTGAGCAAATTATGTACGGCAAAGATCCTCAGTCAGGTCTCATCGTAACCCCTCGCATCTGCGGAATCTGCGGTGGAAGTCACCTTTACTGTGCTTCCTCTGCCCTCGACACCATTTGGAAGACCGAACTGACACCAAATGCCTTGCTGCTGCGCGCCATCGGCCAGGCGACGGAGACCATCCAGAGTATTCCACGCTGGTTTTATGCCATCTTCGCCACGGACCTCGCCAACAAGAAATTTGCCCATCACCCACTATATCCAGAAGTCGTCAAACGATTTGCCGCTTATGTGGGTACTAGCTTTCAAAGAGGAGTCGTAGCATCTGGCCGACCTGTGGAAGTCTATGCACTCTTTGGGGGCCAATGGCCACACTCGTCCTATATGGTACCAGGCGGTGTCATGTGCGCACCGACGCTCAAGGACATTACTCGGGCCGTTTCTATTATGAATTTGTTTCGCAATGACTGGCTGGAAAGCATCTGGCTCGGTTGTTCGATCGACCGCTATCTCCAGATCAAGACCTGGGATGACCTCATGGAATGGGTGGAGGAAAACGAAAGTCAGCGAAATTCTGACTTAGGCCTATTCATAAGAGCATCGCTCCAGTTCGGTATCGACAAGTTTGGCCAAGGAGTTGGTAAGTATGTCGCTTATGGTACCTACTTCCACAAGGACCGATACAATCATCCCACGGTCGAGAGCAGACAGCAAGCCGTGATCAGCCCGGGTGGTTTCTGGGACGGAAAAGACTTTCACCCTATGGATCATATGAAGATCAAAGAGCACGTCAGTCACTCTTGGTTTGAAAATGAGCCCGCAGCCCACCCTTGGGATGAACCCATCCCGACGCCGGTAGCTAGCCAAACCATGCACGATACCGATTGGCAGGGCAAGTACAGCTGGTCCAAGGCCCCTCGATTCGATGGTTATGCAGCTGAAGCTGGTCCTCTAAGCCGAGTGATCATGAATGCCAATCCAGATAATCTGGACCACCAAATCCAAGACCCCCTCTTTCTGGACATCATGGACAAAATGGGGCCTAGCGTATTCACACGTAGCTTGGCTCGCGTACACGAGGCTCCGAGATTGTACAACTACATTATGGAGTGGCTCAGTCAGGTCGATCTAGACGGGGAGTTCTACATCAAGCCTACCGAAAGAGATGGCAAAGGCTGGGGAGCTACCGAAGCTGCCCGTGGTGCACTCGCACACTGGGTCGAGCTTAAGGATGGCGTGATCGAGAACTATCAGGTGATGGCGCCTACTACTTGGAACGTTGGTCCCAACGATGATGAAGGTAAATCTGGCCCTATCGAAGCTGCTCTGGAAGGTACGGAGATACAAGACCCGCACGATCCAGTAGAAGTAGGCATGGTAGCTCGATCTTTCGACTCTTGTCTGGTGTGTACCGTACACGCCCACGATGCAAAGAACGACGAAGAACTGGCTCGATTCAAACTCTAATTGGAATACTATGTCAAATCATGGGCCTAAAACAGCCATCTTGGGCTTCGGAAACCCAACCCGGAGCGACGATGGTGTAGGTTGCTATGTGACAGCACAGTTGGCCAAGAGGCTATCTGATCGAGAAGACCTGACCATACTCGATATGGGCACCTCGGCTTTTGAAGTGCTCTTCCAATTGAAAGGACACCAGCGGATCATTTTTGTAGACGGTGTGATCAATACCGGCGAGCCAGACGGCACGCTCTATCACCTACCGGCCTCGGAGGTGGAAGCCTCTATACAAGATGATCCGATGGTTTTCTTGCACTCCCTGAAATGGGACCAGGCCTTGAGCTATACGCGAAAAATCTTGCAAGAGGAATATCCTGAGGATGTAAGTGTTTACTTGCTTTCTATCACCAATACCAGGCTCGAAGTGGGCTTGAGTGAGCAAGTCCAGCAAGCGGCAGATAAGCTGGTCGATATCATCTATGGGGTGCTGCAGACCGAAGAACCCATCAATCTGGAAACAGCCTAATCGAGATGGAACGCATATTTGACCCCAATCACTTTGCAGAACAGCAAAAAGACCATCAGAATACTGATGCTGCAGAGGTCTCTTTGAAACGGCAGCATCTATGGTTGTCTGCCCAGATTGCTGGCAACTGCTTTGGTGATGATCGTCAGATATATGCGGTCTTCTATCCGCAAAGAGGGTATTTACTGCTGGCCCCTATGTCTGATTCCGCTTTCAAGAGCTTGCACGATTGCAGCCTCGTCATGCTTAAAGTGAGAAACGCCAATGGCGACAAATCGCTAAGTCTTCAAGAGATCATCATCGATAACGACCTGAACCCTGAAGACCGACCACTGAAATTTTCCGCCAAACCAGGTATCGCACTCTTACAAGTCTACCTCGAATGAATGGAAAATGGCAGAAAAACCCGGCAGCGATAAAGATTTAGACTTTTTATCGGCTGATCCAAGCTGGCTTAAAACTTGCTTGGTCAGTCATAAGATCAGGGCGGAAAAGGGCCGTTTTTGGATCGATATGATCTACACCGACCAAAAGGACCCGATGCGCAAACTGATCAGAACAATTTCAGACCACCCTACCCTAACCCTGGCCCAGCGCCACGCAGATATTTTACAAAGACAAATTAGTGCAGATCCAAGAGATCCACGTAAACTAGACAACAAAGATGCTGACGATATACAGCGCAACTAAGTATCACGACTGGCTTAGAGAGACGATTGCCAAGGAAGATAGACTACACGAGCTCATACGCATAGTAGACTATTTGGATGAACGTCCGATTCCCCAAGCCTATAGTTTGGTTATCAAGGAAGATGCCATCTTTCCCTTGATAGATTGGCGCGATCAGCTTCCCCCCTACTTGCTCGGCGAAAAGCTGGAACTTCGGGAGGCCAATTTACTCGGTCTCATCTTTGCCAGACTCGACAACTACGAACGTGTTTACCACTATCTGGCCAATATCGATCCGGCACTCAACCACGAGCTAGACATCTACAATCGGCTCAGTCATGGCCTGCACATAGACCTATCTGATTTACCCTCCTCACTCGATTTCTATGACGAATATCGCCTCATGCACAATCAGGCTATAGTTCGCCACTATGGCTTGGAGGAAGCTGACCTGGAGCAGACCAAATACTACTATCTCCAGGCGCTAGAAACGGCGCCTACGGGAGATCATCGCGCCTTTTCGGCCAAACATTTTGGTCAGCTGCTAACAGACCTGGAAGATATAGAGGATGCTACACGGGTTTTCCAAATCGGTTTGGCGAGTGCAGAAAGCGAAGCCGCCAAAAAAGCCTTAGGCTATGCATTAGCCCATGCTCGGCTACAAACGAAAGAGACCCTGACCATTGCCGAGCTGGCTGTTGTAAAGGACCATCTCTGGGCGGCGCTCAAAAGCTACGAACAGCAAGACCGACCGCTAGAAACAGCCTTGGTTTTGCTCGACGCTACTGCGGTTTGTCATCGGGAAACCAGCTGGAGCGAAGGCTTGAGCTATGTGACCCGCGCTATCGGGATTTTTGAAGATTTGGGTGAAGAAACCTTAATAGCCGATGCCTTTATGCGCAAGGGAAGTCTTCTATTCGCCTGGGCACAAGATGACAATCCACAGTTTTATCGCAAAGCAGCTGAAGCACTTCAAAAGGCCGTGCGAACGTTCACCCGCGACAAACATCCCGAAGTCTATGCAGATCTCCAACAACAGCTCGGGTTGATCTATGCGGAAATACCCGACGATGCCAAGAAGAAAGGCATGTGGGCCGCCATTTCCAGTACAGCTTTTCAAGAGGCCATGTCTGTCTGCGACAAAGCAACCAACCCTCAGTTGTACGCCGCTATTTGTAACCACTACGGAAATGCCTTGCTCAAATACCCACAAGCTAAGCTGACCGACAATGCTGAAAAGGCCCTCTACTACTACAATGAAGCCTTGGAATTGAGGCCCGCAACTACCTCGGCAGGGCCACGATCGATAACACTACTCAACTATCTCGAAGCTCAGTGGCAACTCGGTACAGATGAAGACGAGCTCGACGAAGCCCGCTTTTCAGATATGCTACAAAAAGCAGAGGAGATCATAGCTATAAGCCCCGATGAGAGCCTGGTCGATCAAGCCCGCGAGCACATAAGCAGACTGGATTTACTCAAAACCGCCTACGCTTAAAATAGAGTACATGCACGAAGTTTCTCTGGTCCGAAGTATTGTCCATACGCTGGAAGATCAATTTTCCGCTGAGGAGGTTAGTCAAATCACCGAAGTGAGGATGCGCATCGGACTGCTCAGCAATGTAGAACCGGTCTTATTGCAAAATGCGCTGGAGGCCGTTCAACAAGGCGAAAACAAGCTGGTAGGTGTGCGCCTAACGGTGGAAATTCTCCCCGTGCTGGTCGAATGCGAGCTCTGTGGATCACAGACGCAAATAGAAAACTACACCTTTAAGTGCGGCCACTGCGATAGGCCCACCAACAATATTATCCAAGGCACTGAGCTACTCATTCATCAAGTAGAATTTGCCGAAGCTGCAACCGTAAACTAAATCATCATGCCCCGTACACAAAAATCAAATCGAATGGCCCGTGGGTCTGTCAACTGCGACAACACCACCATGCATCTGTTAAAGGCCAACGATTTCGTCGCTGAGCAGATTCGCCAGCGGATGGCCCAGCAAGGCACCTTGCTCATCAACATGACGAGCAGCCCCGGAAGTGGGAAAACAACCCTGCTCGAAGAAACCGCCCGCCACATGGGCAACCGCTTGCGCATGAAGGTACTTGTAGGAGACCTGGAAACCGAACGCGACGCCGACCGCCTACGCCAGGCCGGTCTCGATGCCTTGCAGATAGTAACCGGCGGTATCTGCCATCTCGAAGCACAAATGGTCTGGCAAGCTATGGAAAGCCTGGACCTCGAAGGCACTGACCTGCTGTTTATCGAAAACGTAGGCAACCTCGTTTGCCCGGCAGCATTCGATCTGGGCGAAGATTATCGGGTCACCCTCATCGCTACCACAGAAGGCGACGATAAGCCCAAAAAGTACCCACGCATGTTTCTGACTTCGGAAATGATGGTGGTCACGAAATGCGATCTGCTTCCCTATCTACCATTTTCTGTCGAAGCCGTCACCCAGGATGCACAAGAAATCAATCCCGATCTGGAGGTCATGCGGATCGCCAGCCTGAAAGGAGAAGGTATCGAGCAATGGTGCGATTGGTTGGTAGCGCGGACACACGAAAAAAAGCAAGCATTGGAATCAGTAATGCATGCCTAGTTGGGAAATCCATATAGCGGGAAAGGTTCAAGGAGTGGGCTTTAGGCCATTCGTTTATCGGATGGCAAGCGCACGGCAAATCTTTGGGGAAGTCTGTAACGGGCCAGATGGCGTGCGCATCAAGTGCAACGGCACCCGCGAACAAGTGGAATCCTTCCTTGCCGATCTGCTGAGTCAGTTGCCGCCTATGGCCGTAGTTACCCAGCACAGCATCACTCAGATAGCAGCAAATAGCTATCCCGATTTTACGATCACAGCCAGCAAATTGACAGGTAGGGTCGGTTTGTCTTTAGCGCCAGACTTTTGTTTGTGTTTGGACTGCCGCAGGGAACTGCTCGATCCTTCCAACCGAAGGTTTGCTTATGCTTTTATCACTTGCACCAATTGCGGCCCCAGATATGCCATTCAAAACGGATTGCCCTACGATCGAGAGCGGACCAGTATGGCCAAATTCAA
>JBCDFE010000232.1:0-7439 GCA_039178745.1 Bacteroidota bacterium
GGGTGTGGCACCGGCCTGGCTGATGTGTTCAAATTTGCTTTCAGATCGAGTGGTAGCCAATAGTTGATAATCGCCGAGACCGGCCAGGTGACCGACCAGCGGAAGTCCTAACCAACCACTGCCCACTACGCCAATACGCTCGATTTTATCTGACATATTTCCTATCGAATTAGCGTAAACTGCCCATCTTTTTGCTGAAGCTCATCACTGAGCGGAAACCTAAAGCTTGCTATGTAGAGATAGCCATCCATGGGCTGGGGCTCACCGTTTTTAGTGCCATCCCAACCGCGTTCGTCAGCATTGCTGCTGCTGTAAACCTCCTGGCCCCAGCGATTGAATATGACCAATTGGTAATCTTCGACTGGGCAGTTGGTGAATAGGCGGAAGAGGTCATTGCGGCCATCACCATTGGGTGTAATGATGTCTGGAAACTCGGACTCGCAAACAGGAGGACATCGGCTAAAATCCAGATCGGCGACTAGTGTGTCTGTGCTATTACACGACCCGCTGAGCACCACATCATAGATCGCATTGCTATCGACACTAGAAACTGTGATACTCAGAGATTCTTCAGTGTTGAACCAAGTAACCGAATTGAACCCAAGACCATCCACTCGAAGGCTGATGTCGTCGCCCGGGCAAAGCTGAGTCGTGTCGCTGTCTACAAAAATCTGAGCATTGATCTCTTCTACTTCTATAATAGGTGCCTGACTACTGAGATCTATGCTTCCGCAAGCGTAAAAGGCGGTGGCTCTTATGATCTGGCCTTCTGCCGGGGCAAATTCAATGGTGTCTGCTCGTGTACTGTCGAACCAGATGACGCTATCTGGCGCGGGGCTGCTGAGTACGAAAAAGGGTATGGAGTCGCCCGGACAACTTCCTTCAAAAAGGATGGGCCTGATTTCGGCATCAGGTACGGCATTGACAGTCACGACTTGCTGGTCTATGGTCACGCCACAGTCTGTGGTTATGGTTAGGTTGTAGGTGCCGCTCTCGTTGGGCATGATGCTAAAGGCACTTTCATTGGTCGACCAGTCGTAGCTCATCCCAATCTGGCGGGCATTGATGCTTTCACCAGGACAGATACTGAGGTTGATGGGGTCTAGAAAGGTCGTGTCTTCTGTACCCAGATTGGCGAATAGGGCATCGACATAATTGGGTAAACCCCGGTAGGGTCTGTCGGTACTGCCGAAGTTCAGGATGAACCTACTGTACGTCGGTAGCGGCGCGCTGGAAAAGCTGGAGGAGGGACAAACGATTTCGGAAAGACCTATATCGCCCTGCATGTCGCTCTCTATAAAGTATAGATTGCCGTTGGGTCCGATCTGCATGAGGCCGGTACTGGAGGTTTCGGACAAAGCGTCGATCAGCTCTTCAGAATTTAAGATGTTTGCGGCTTCCACATTATATCTCGCTACGACCGTGCCCAGGGTTTGGTTGCTGAAGGTGGTGTAGTAAAAACGACTATCGGGGGTAAAGCTGTGCGTGGTGCGACTGCGTTCGGGTAGGGTAGTGAGTAGCTCTACCACCTCTCCAGATTCATTGTCGAAGTCGAACAAGCTATTGCCAGCGGCTATTTTGCTGCCGTCTGGTGATATTTTGATGCTGGTGCCTATTTCGTCGGTTTCGAGCACTTGGACCTGTGGCTCTCCAAAGCCAGTGTCATCCAGGCGGACAACGACCAGCTCATTCGAATTTTCGCCATAGATGACGATCCAGTAGCCAGACTGATCGCTTATAGGCGTGGCTGCCAGACCCAATTCTGTCGGGTTAAAAATGCGCTGATCGGCTGTGGTTACTTCGCCCAGCCCGCCATTTAGGCTCATATCTATGTAGAAGTAGGACAGACCCCGGTCGTTGCTTCTGGAATCGACCATGGTGAGGAGGTAGTAATTGCCAGCTGTGGCATGGTCTGGCAATATAAGGCTTGACTGGTCTGCGCTGAGTTGCCCACCCTCGGTACCCATCATATCGTACATCAGCGTGTGGTTTCTATTCCAGATGGCGCCATTGCTGATGGGATCGCCCAGTGCGTCCAATTGTCCGCCGCCGTTGGTGTAAAACAGCAGGTTGCCAGTGGCATCGCTGATGGCTGCACAGCCAGCCACCGTATTCATGCTCGTGGGCGATATTTGAAGTGGCTGGCCACTGGCAAAACTCAGAGCGATACTATCGCCGAAATGCCAATTTAGGGCTTCGTTCTGGGCCAGAAGTGGCTGGACTGCAGCTAAGCAAAACAAGCAGCCAAAGGCCGAAGAGAGGTACAGGTCGCGTATGTTCATTGGGAGCAAATACAGGCCAGGAGCCTAACGCAAATTCTAAAGGGACAGCACAAAGATAAGGTTTGAATGAATGCCTACCTTTACGCCCCATGCAAACCAATCAAGGAGAAGAAACAACACCCGATGACCAGCCGCCCATTTTGGGTCGATGGTCTCGTCTGTATACACTGGTCATTCTGGGCAATGTGCTATGGCTGGGTTTAGCCTATTTATTTACACGCATTTACGCTTAGCCTATGCATTGGTTGGACTGGACGGTCATGATCGGGACCCTTTCGGGTATAGTGATGTACGGTGTGCTGAAGACGCGCCGGATCAATAATGTCAAGGACTATCTGCTCGGCGAGCGCGATTTGAAGTGGTGGACGATCGGACTTTCGGTCATGGCTACCCAGGCCAGCGCCATTACTTTTTTGAGTACGCCCGGCCAGGGGTTTGACTCGGGCATGGAGTTTGCTCAGTTCTATATTGGTTTGCCCATCGCCATGGTCATCTTGTGCGTGTTTGTGTTGCCCCTGTACTACCGGCTCAATGTGTATACGGCCTACGAGTATCTGGAGGGTCGCTTCAACCGAAAGGTGCGCACCCTCACCGCTATATTATTTTTGGTGCAGCGCGGGCTGGCTGCGGGCATCACCATTTATGCACCGGCCATCATTTTGAGCACCATTATGGACTGGTCGCTAGGCTGGACTGTGCTCATCATTGGTATGGTGGTCATTTTCTATACGGTCCTGGGTGGTTCCAAGGCGGTGTCGGTCACCCAAAAGCAGCAGATGATCGTTATCCTGGCGGGCATGGTTGTCGCAGCCATTGTGGTGGTCAACCAATTGCCCGGAGACATGGGGCTCAACGATGCTCTACACCTGGCTGGTGAGACTGGGAAACTGGAGGTGCTGGACCTCAACTTTGACCTCAGCGACCGCTATAACATCTGGTCGGGTATACTGGCTGGTGTTTTTCTGTTCTTGTCCTACTTCGGTACGGACCAGTCTCAGGTACAGCGATACCTGTCTGGCAAAAGCCTGACGGAGAGCCGCTTGGGCTTGCTGTTTAATGGCCTGATCAAGGTGCCCATGCAGTTGCTCGTGCTCTTTGTGGGCGTCATGGTCTATGTGTTTTACATGTTTGCAGCGCCTCCTATCCACTTCAATGAGGCCAATTTACAAGACTTGCGCAGGTCGGCTACCTATACCGATAGTCTGTCTGTTTACGAATTGGCCTACGAGGAAGTGATGACCGAGCGCATAGATATCAGCCGTGCTCTGGTAGACGCTACCCGCGAAGACGACGAGCTGGAAAGCAACCGACTTGGTAGCCAAATCAAGTTACTCGATAGCACAGCCAGATACTATCGCGCTGAAGTAGATACCCTCATGCTCAATCAAGCCAGGTCTGAGGGTCGAAGCATCAAGGTCGAAGATCGGGATTATGTGTTCATTGGCTTCGTCATGAGCGAGTTTCCCATTGGTTGGGGACTCATCGGACTGCTGCTGGCCGTCATATTTTCAGCCGCTATGTCGAGTAGCAGCTCCGAGCTCAATGCCCTGGCTACGACTACTGTTATCGATTTATATAAGCGCTCTCATCGAAAAGAACGATCGGATCGGCACTACCTCAATGCCAGCAAGGCATTCACTATCGGCTGGGGTGTTTTGGCGCTCTGTTTTGCCGCTTTTGCTAGCTTGTTCGACAATTTGATACAGGCTGTCAATATAGTAGGTAGTCTTTTTTACGGAGTCATTCTCGGAATCTTCGTAGTGGCCTTTTTCTTCAAGCAAATCGGATCCAGAGCGGTATTGCTGGCCGCACTTATTGTCGAGCCTTTTGTGATTCTGATTTACTTCCTGAATTACTACGAAAAAATCACCTTCGAATACTTGTGGCTTAACCCCTTGGGGTGTTTAATAACCGTACTAGTCGCCCTGGGCATTAACGAGGTGGTCCGAGACTAATCTGTATACTTATTTGCTCTTTTTTGTGGTGAATTGAAAATTATTCCCCTCAATTCCCTTAGCCTACTGCTGTTTTTAGTTATCTTTGATTAATTAGGCTTTCGACCTAGGCTTAATAATAGTAGTTTTTTTCTGCTGCGGCAGCTTTTTCAAATCGTAATCTTCAATCATGAAACAACCTTTACCTAAGGTTCGTGAGTTCGTCTTACTTACGGCTTCCCTTCTTTGCTCGTTAACTACATTTGCCCAGACTCAAGATCCTTGCTTAGTCGTAGAAGACTTTATCACCTCAGCCGATGAAGATTGCTGTGGTATAGTTACCGAAGCAGATGTTATTCCAGGTGGAAGTATGGGCACTGATCCGGCTCAAACCTTCGATTTTTCAGATGCAGGAAATCCAGGTAGAATCGGTGTGGCTTACAACCCAATCGAAGATGTTTACTACATCGCTAGGGGAGGAAATCCTAGTTTTCTTATCATCACTTACGCGCCAGATGGAACCCAATTGGCTTCAATTGCTGCTGGTGTAGATGTACGTGGTTTGTGGTGGAATCCGAATACCAATAGCTTGCAGGCCAACTTGTTTGGCACAGCTGGCTATACAACCCTCAACTTGGATGGCAGCGGCTTTCCCGATGGCACAAGTACCTCTATCATAACAGGGCAAAATCAGCCAATGGATCAATCTTCAGGCTCCTACAATCCCATGACTGACGAAGTTGTATTCTTCGATGGCGTCAATATTGTAAGCCATGATTTGCAGACAGGTACACAAAATAGCTCGGTGGCTGTATCTGGTCTTCCAGTTGGCAATATGGTTTCTCCCAGGATTGCCGGATTTTCTGGAATTGCTATGTCAGAGGTCTTAGTCTTCGATCCAGGATTGATGCAGGTGCATCTTATTGACTTAGCTACTGGTGCGTATCAAAGTAGTGTAGACGTAATGGGACTCCCTTCAAATGGTAACTTTAATTCAGGTTTAGAAGTCGATTTCGAGAATAACTTTCTATTTGCCGTCGATAATGCTACGACCATATTTTCTTTCGACCTCATGCTGAATTCATTGTGTGAGGATGCCGAGTATACTTTCGACCCTGCCTTGGACGGTACTTGTTTTCCCGTTGGTACTACAGAAGTTTCCGTAACCATAGAAAGCAATGGGGTGACAAATATGACCAGCTTCAATATCACGGTCATAGATGATATCGAGCCTGAAATTGATTGCCCAGAAAATGCCTCAGTCAGTCTAGACGACATGGGATCGGGTTCATTTGACCAGATAGAAGATCAATTTGACTTTTCTGACAACTGCGTAGAAGAAGTAGACTTCTTTCCTAGCCAGGAAGATTTCAGCTGCGAAGATCTAGGTCAGGTCGACCTTGTAGTTGTTGCTGGCCAGACCGGTTTTGGTGCAGGCGAGCCTTTTGATCAAGATAATTGGACGTTTACTTCCGTGCTTGATGACGGTGACGAAACAGCCGAGTTTGATTTTCCCGATGACGAGACATTAGTTGTAAGTACCTCTTCTGTAAATAGTGCATGTGATGGACTAGTGAGTGCAGAATTGGCCTTCACTTTCCCCAATGGAGGTGATCTATCTTTTGACTACGAGTATGTAACCGACGACGGTGGTTTTGACATATTTGTTGTTGATCTTACTAGTGGTGGTATGACTATGGTTGAAGAATCTGCTGGCGACAGTGAGACTGGAACTGTAGATGTCGCCATTGAAGCTGGTGATATGCTAATGATCCGGGTTGAAGAAGAAGATGGTTGTTTAAGCAACGTCAACCAAATCACAGTGACCAACTTCGTGTTGGCCTATACCGAATGTGAAATTGCTATTACAGTCTTAGACGAGGTTGCTCCAGAAATTACCTGCCCAGAAGACATCACCATCGAGTGTGATGAAAGTACCGAGCCAGGTACATTAGTCATGGAGACTGCTTCTGCAACTTACAGCACTCAGGCTGCTATTCCCGACAACACCCCCGCAGGCATCAATACAACAGCAACTATCGGAGGCATCCCAGCTGGTGCCACCATCGACGATATTCGCATTGTTGACTTTACGATGAACCATACCTGGGTCGGTGATTTGATCCTGGTCCTTTCTGCGCCCACTGGTGAGACTTTAGAGCTAGTCAACCGCGCTGGTACGCCTCCAGGCACCTTTGGTGACAGCAGTAATGGCGATATGGCTGGCCCGATTAGCTTTGATGATGCTGCCACTGATCTAGCCGAAGATATGGGTTCTACCCTTGGTACTACTGGCATCGTTTGTGTAGACGATGGCATCTGCTCTTATGCACCCAACGACGGCACCACTTCCTTTGCCAGCCTGATCGCCGATCTGGTCGGTGATGATCCTAACGGTACTTGGACGATCAATATTTCCGATAACGCCGGTGGTGATTTAGGCACGATCTTCAGCTGGAATATTGAGATCGATTATTCTTTCTCTCCCGACGGAGGTAATCCTGATTTGGATGTAGCCACAGCTACTGATAATTGCGATGATATTGAGATCACATTCGTAGATAGCACTACCCAGGTAATGGAAGGTTGCGATGCCATCAACTACCAAATCTTCCGCACTTTCATCGCCACCGACGCAAGTGGCAATGCCGACAGTTGCGTTCAAGTAATTACGATAGAAGATACGCAGGCTCCTGATCTAATCTGCAACACCATCACTGTAGAAACAGACGATCGCGGCAACATCACCCTAACAGATGATAATCTGGCAGATGTTATTGATGGTACGGTAGATGCCTGTGATGCAGACTTCACGGCTACTTTCTCTCAACTCGACTTTGATTGCTCGGATATCGATCCTGAGACCAACCAAATCACAGTCGATGTAACGGCAGTAGACTGCTCAGAAAACGATACGACCTGCACAGTCATGTTGGATGTAGCACCTGCGCTATTGGATTATGACTTCGCTTGTATCACGGAGCTGAATGTCACCTTGAATGACGACTGCCAAGCGATGGTCATCCCATCCATGGTTCTTTCTGGCGATCTGATCTGCTTGGATCTCTTCGACTTCGACATTGTAGTCATGGATGATGATCCAAGTAATGGTCCGATCATCGATGGTTGTGGCCGCTTCCAGTACATGATCACTGAGCCAGAGCCCGACTTCGATGCTGTGGCTCCAGACCCCATCCAGGGCTTTACCGGTGCTTTTGCCGAA
>JBCDFE010000233.1:0-7427 GCA_039178745.1 Bacteroidota bacterium
CACTGGTCTCCAACCGCCGAAGGCAGCCGCAGAGCGAAACCAGGGGCTGGGACACCCCTTGAAGAAAACACCCAGATTTCACCTGCGGGTATAGCTCAATTGGCAGAGCACTGGTCTCCAAAACCAGGGGCTGGGAGTTCGAGTCTCTCTACCCGCGCACAATCAGCTCAAACGAGAGCTGTAAAAAAGATAAGCGGAGATGGAAGATTCCCCCTCCAAGTTACTGGTCTGCGACCGCGAAGCAGCACCGCAGGTAAACTAGGGACTGGGAGTTCGAACTTAGCGAAGCGACCTCACGCAGAACGAAGTTCAAGTAATCTCTCTACCCGCGCTAAACAGGAATGGGGTTTGACTGGAAAAGCTCTAGGCCAAACTCAGATTTATAAACTCTTCGAAGGGATGAATAATAAACTCCTTTTGTACATGCGGGAAAGCTATAATGAGCTGGTTCACAACGTGACCTGGCCCAGCTTTTCTACACTACAAACCAATACGGTTTTAGTACTTATCGGCTCTATCATTTTTGCGCTCCTGATTCTGGCAATGGATCTGGTTTGGAAAAATGTTACCGATTTACTTTACTAAGGCACCTATCACTGGCATATAGCTATGGCGGATACAAAAAAATGGTACAGCCTCCGGGTCATTAGTGGCAAGGAGAAAAAGATCAAAGAGCGCATAGAGCTCGAAATCAGACGTCGCAATTGGGAAGAGCGCGTCACCCAAATTATTGTACCTACCGAGAAAGTTTACAAGATCCGCAACGGTAAGAAAGTGATCAGCGAGCGCAACATTCTGCCTGGTTATATTCTTGTAGAAGCCGATTCTTACAATTTCTCCGGTGAAGTCGTAGATACCATAGCCGGGATGCCGAATGTGATCCACTTCTTGGGAAAATCTTCCCCCATTCCCATGCAGGATCACGAAGCCAATAGGTTATTAGGTAAGGTCGATGAGTCCCTGGAAGCAGGAGATACCATGATCGAACCCTTCATTGTTGGCGAGACGGTAAAAATCATAGATGGACCCTTCAACGAGTTTGTCGGTGATATACAGGAAGTCAACGAAGAGAAAAAGAAATTAAAAGTAATTGTCAAGATTTTTGGCCGTGGCACAGAAGTGGAACTCAACTTCATGCAGGTCGAGAAGCAATCTTAGGTAAGAAGCCCAGTGCATCCTAGCTAGGACCCTACAGCAGAATAAGGCACGAGAAGTTTCGAGCCTAAAAAGCATAAACCAGAGGAAGCGGCTGCCATACCGTGCTAATACCTCACAAACAAACAAGCAATGGCAAAAGAAGTAGATGGCTTTATTAAGCTACAAGTAAGAGGGGGGCAGGCTAACCCAGCTCCGCCTGTTGGCCCCGCACTCGGTGCGAAAGGCGTCAACATCATGGAATTCTGCAAGCGTTTCAATGCAGAGACCCAGGATAAGCAAGGCAAAGTATTGCCAGTTGTTATTACCGTATACAAGGATAAGTCTTTTGACTTTGTCATAAAGACAGTTCCCGCTGCTGTTCAGCTCATGGAGGCAGCTAAGATCAAGAAAGGGTCGAGCGAATCTAACCGAAATAAGGTCGGTACGGTCAACTGGGATCAAGTTAAGGTCATAGCTGAAGACAAGATGGCCGATCTCAATGCCTTCAAAGTGGAAAGTGCCATGCGCATGGTTGCGGGCACAGCGCGCTCTATGGGGCTGGTCGTAGAAGGAACTCCACCCTGGGAAACCGCAGAAGCATAAAATTATTTTCTGGCGCCCAGCGCCCAGAATATTCACCATTAAAGGGAGCGGAGCAGAAATAAAATGCACCCGCGCTAATTACCTTAAAAATTCATCACAATGGCTAAAGTGAGCAAGGCGCGTAAAGCAGCCAACGCCAAGGTAGAGGCCGACAAGGAGTATAGCCTCGGTGAGGCTATGACACTCGTAAAAGAGGTCAATACTGCCAAATTCAACGCATCTGTAGACGTACACATTCGTCTTGGAATAGATCCGCGCAAAGCTGATCAAGCATTAAGAGGAACCGTAAACCTGCCACACGGAACGGGTAAAACCAAGCGCGTCCTCGCCTTCGTAACACCAGATAAGGAACAAGAAGCCAAAGACGCTGGTGCGGATTTTGTCGGCTTGGATGACCTGATCCAAAAAGTGACCGATGGCTGGACGGACTTCGATGTCGTAGTAGCTATGCCACAGACAATGGCAAAGATCGGCCGCTTGGGTCGTGTACTGGGTCCTCGCGGTCTCATGCCCAACCCTAAAACAGGTACGGTTACTATGGATGTGGGTAATGCCATCAAAGATGTAAAGGGAGGAAAAATTGCTTTCCGTGTAGATAAGTTCGGTATTGTACACTCTTCAATAGGACGAGTAGAATTTACACCCGAACAACTGACCGACAATGCCAATGAGCTGCTCGGCACCCTAGTGCGTATGAAGCCTTCTAGCGCCAAAGGCATTTACATGAAATCTGTTACTGTAGCTTCTACAATGAGCCCCGGTATCAAGATCGATCCAAAAACCATTCAATAACCGCTCAAAAAGCTTATAACCATGACTAAATCGGACAAAGCTGCCGCTATTGAGGCTCTCAAAGAGCGGTTTGAAAATAACGAGTTCTTCTACGTAGCTGATGCCTCTACACTATCTGTAGATCGCGTCAACGAGTTGCGAGCACTCTGCTTTAGCAAAGGCGTTGAAATGACTGTTGTTAAGAATACCCTTGCGAGAAAAGCGCTGGAACAATTACCTGAAGAGCGTAATTACGCAGAAGTGTTCAACGCACTCAAGGGCCCAACCGCTCTTATGTTTGCTGAAGCGGCCAACGCCCCGGCCAGAGTAATTAAGGAGTTTAGAGGAGAAAAAGGTGAGCGCCCTATTTTGAAGGCTGCTTACATTGATTCTGCCGTCTATCATGGCGACGAATCTCTGGAATCTCTGACCAAGCTCAAGTCGCGCGACGAACTTCTCGCTGATGTGCTCACGCTGCTTCAGTCACCTATGCAGAACCTGCTCGGTGCACTCGAAAGTGGTGGCCGCAACGTAGCCAGCCTACTCAAGGCACTAGAAGAAAGAGAACAATAAATTTGGTACGGTCTTACAAAACAAGACATACCAATCATCAAGAATCGCTTCCAAGCTGATACACTCTTATTTGTATCAATTTTTCAAATTCATTTTACCATGGCAGATATTAAAGCTCTCGCCGAACAACTCGTAGGCCTCACCATCAAAGACGTAACCGAATTGGTGCAGGTGATGAAAGACGATTATGGAATCGAACCAGCCGCCGCAGCTGTTGCTGTAGCAGGTGGTCCAGCCGCAGGTGGTGACGCCGGTGGCGGTGCTGCTGAAAAGACTGAGTTCGACATCGTTCTTCAATCAGCTGGTGCCAGCAAGCTCCAGGTCGTAAAGGCCGTTAAGAACTTGCTAGGTCTAGGTCTTAAGGACGCCAAAGAGATTGTTGACGGAGCACCTGCAACCATTAAGGAAGCTGTTGCTAAGGACGAAGCAGAAGAAATCAAGGCCAAGCTCGAAGAGGCTGGCGCTTCTGTGGATCTGAAGTAATCGCATTTTCCTTCTAATCCGTACAACGTGAAGTGTAAGTAGAGCGCTTGCTCTGCTATGACGAGTACGGCTGGCCGAAATGTCGGTCGTACTCGCCTTCACCTCTTTACCGATTTTTGAGTTTGCCGCCCTCGTTGGTTGGTCCACTCAATTACCGATTGCTTCACTTGAATATTCCTTGCGAATATCGAGCGCTGTCGGCAGGCTTACGGGATTGTTACCCGCTAAGCCTATCTGCGTCTAAAATATTGTGTGAAAGCATGCAACTTTTTCGCCGCAATCATTGTAATATATGTTCTGGTTCTTCCAAACATCAACATTACGGAAAAATTAGCCACAAACGGCTTGAAAATCGCTTCACTCGATAAATTCGGGAAAGAAGTGCTTTTCGTGCTTAACCTAAAAAAGGATAACAGTACATGACGTCAAACGGCCAGCTGCTTCTAGCCGAAGAAAATAGGGTCAACTTCGGCAAGATCAAACTAACGTCACACTATCCTGACCTGTTGGAAATTCAACTGAAGTCTTTCAAAGAGTTCTTCCAGTTGGAGACAACACCTGAAAACCGGGTCAGTGAAGGTCTTTATCGGGTATTCCAAGAGAATTTCCCGATTACGGATACCCGAAACATTTTTGAACTCGAATTCCTCGACTACTTCGTCGATCCGCCTCGCTATACCGTACCTGAATGTATGCAGCGGGGCTTGACTTATTCAGTACCGCTGAAAGCCAAACTGAAATTGTCTTGTAATGACGAAGAGCACGTTGATTTTAAAACCATCGTACAAGATGTCTTTTTGGGCAATATCCCATACATGACACCTAAGGGTACGTTTGTGATCAATGGTGCAGAGCGGGTTATCGTATCCCAGCTACACCGATCACCTGGTGTGTTTTTCGGTCAGAACTTCCACCCCAACGGCACTGCCATATATTCTGCCCGTGTCATTCCTTTCAAGGGGGCGTGGATGGAATTCGCTACCGATATCAATACGGTCATGTACGCTTACATCGATCGCAAAAAGAAGTTTCCGGTAACTACTTTGTTGAGGGCCATCGGTTATGATACCGATCAGGCTATTCTGAACCTGTTTGGTCTAGCCGACGAGATTCCCAACACCAGAGAAGCACTTGAAAAGGCCGTTGGTCGCAAGCTCGCAGCCCGGGTACTCAAGTCCTGGAAAGAAGACTTCGTAGATGAAGATACCGGTGAGTTGGTCATTCTGGAAAGGAATGAAATCATTCTAGAGCGCGATATAGAGCTCACAGAAGATAATATCGAGTCTATCCTCAATGCAGAAGGTATCGATGTAGTTATTCTGCAAAAGGAAGATGTCGATCTAGACTACACTATTATTTACAATACCCTTGCCAAGGACCCGGCAAGTTCTGAACTGGAGGCCGTCCAGTACATCTATCGCCAATTGCGTGGCAGTGACCCGCCAGACGATGAGACTGCTCGCGGTATTATCGACAAGTTGTTTTTCAGCGATAAGCGCTACAACCTGGGCGAGGTTGGCCGATACAAGATCAATCGTAAGCTGGGTGCTACGACCGACATGGAAACTTTGGTTTTAACCAAAGAAGACATCATAGCAATTGTCAAGTATCTCGTATCTCTGATGAATCAAAAAGAAGAGATCGATGATATTGATCACCTGAGCAATCGCCGCGTTCGCACGGTAGGTGAGCAACTGTATGCACAGTTTGGCGTAGGTTTAGCTCGTATGGCCCGTACGATTCGCGAGCGTATGAATGTTCGCGATAACGAGGTCTTCACGCCTATTGACCTGATCAACGCCCGTACGCTATCCAGTGTAATCAACTCGTTCTTCGGTACGAGTCAGTTGAGCCAGTTCTTGGATCAGACAAACCCACTGTCTGAAATTACCCACAAGCGCCGTATTTCGGCCCTGGGCCCAGGTGGTCTGAGCCGCGAGCGAGCGGGCTTCGAGGTCAGGGACGTACACTATAGCCACTATGGCCGTTTGTGTACCATCGAGACGCCTGAAGGTCCGAACATCGGCTTGATTTCTACCCTCTGTGTCCATGCCAAGGTCAACAAGATGGGCTTCCTGGAAACCCCGTATCGCTTGGTTGATGAGGGCAAAGTAACCATGGAAGGCGAGCCAAAGTACCTGAGCGCCGAAGGAGAAGACTTCAAAAAGATCGCGCAGGCGAATGCACCGGTAAATGAAACCGGAGCTTTCCTCAGTGATCGCATTAAGTGTCGTGAACACGGCGACTTCCCTGTACTCGAACCCGAAGAGATCGAATTCATGGATGTAGCGCCTAATCAGATTGTAGGTGTGTCGGCATCCTTGATTCCATTCCTCGAAAATGACGATGCCAACCGCGCCTTGATGGGCTCGAATATGCAGCGCCAGGCAGTTCCATTGATTCGTCCAAGTTCTCCCATCGTGGGGACCGGCCTTGAGGGTAAAGTTGCTCGCGATAGCCGGATGCTCATCAATGCTGAAGGAGACGGCGTCGTTCGATATGTCGACGCCAATGAAATCGTGGTGGAGTACAGCCGTACCGATGAAGACAGGCTGGTCTCTTTCGAGGACGACAAGAAGACATACAGACTGACCAAGTTCCTGAGAACGAATCAGGGTACTTGTATTAACCTGAAGCCCATCGTTCGTCGTGGTCAGAAGGTGGTAAAGGGACAGATTCTTTGTGACGGATATGCAACCGAGCGCGGAGAGCTGGCCTTGGGTCAAAACCTGAAAGTAGCCTTCATGCCCTGGAAAGGGTACAACTTCGAAGACGCCATCGTACTGAGTGAGCGCGTCGTGCGTGAAGATATTTTCACCAGCTTGCACATCGAGCACTATGAGCTGGATGTTCGCGACACAAAGCTGGGGCAGGAAGAATTGACCAATGATATTCCAAACGTAAGTGAAGACGCCACCAAAGATCTGGATGAGCACGGAATCATCCGTATCGGTGCATGGATCAAAGAAGGTGACATCCTGATCGGAAAGATCACACCCAAGGGCGAATCTGATCCGACTCCGGAGGAAAAGCTGCTTCGCGCCATCTTTGGTGAAAAGGCCGGCGATGTGAAGGATGCTTCTCTGAAGGCTTCTCCTTCGGTCAACGGTATCGTTATTGGTAAGGACCTTTTTGCGAGAGCGAAGAAGGACCAGGCACAAAAAGATGCAGAAAAGATCCAGCTTCAGAAGCTGGAAGACGAGCACAAGGTCAACCTGAATGAGCTAAAGACCCACCTGGTCGACAAGCTTGACAAGCTGGTACGAGGTAAAGCTAGCCAGGGTGTCAAAACTATTTACGGTGAGTTGATCGTGCCAAGAAGCGAGAAGTTTACGCTTTCCCTGCTGCGCGAGATTGACTACACGGCTATCGATTATACAGGCTGGACGACCAATGACGATATCAACGAACTGATCGCTCGCTTGCTGCACAACTACAGCATCAAGGTGAACGAAGAAGTTGGTCGCTACAAGCGAGAAACCTTCAACATCAGCGTCGGTGACGAATTGCCAGCAGGTGTACTCAAGCTTGCCAAGGTGTATCTGGCCAAGAAGCGCAAGCTGAAAGTAGGAGACAAATTGGCTGGTCGCCACGGTAATAAGGGTATCGTAAGCCGTATCGTTCGCGATGAGGACATGCCCTTCTTGGAAGACGGAACGCCTGTAGACATTATCCTGAATCCGCTTGGGGTGCCATCGCGTATGAACCTCGGTCAGATCTTCGAAACGGTACTTGGCTGGGCCGGAGACAAGATGGGTGTCAAGTTTGCCACGCCTATTTTCGATGGTGCCAGTCAGGATGAGATCGAGCAGCATATCCAGGAAGCCGATCTGCCGAGCCTGGGACAAACCTACTTGTAC
>JBCDFE010000234.1:0-7407 GCA_039178745.1 Bacteroidota bacterium
AAGTTGCACTATCAAGTAGCCCATCTACCGGGATGAGTCCACCTGGCTGAACGGCCAGTATATCTCCAGGCCTGACTTTAGATAGGGCAATCGGCAATAGCTGACCATCCTTCATTAGCTTTCTAGCCGCAACCGGAAAGTAGGATCTGTAATCACCGTCAAAGGAAAGCCTCGCAAAGGTCTTTGCCTGGAACCACTTGCCAACCAACAAAAAGAAGAGTAAGCCAGCCAAACTATCGAAATAGCCAGGCCCAACGCTCCACAAGACCTCATAAGCCGAACGCAGGAACAAAGCGATGATACCTAAAGCAATCGGAATATCGACGGTATGTACGCCGTATCGGATGCCGCGATAGGCTGCCATGAGGTAATCCCGACCACTGAAAAGGAGGACCGGTAGAATTAAAATCAGGTTGAGATATCCAAAAAGTAACTGAAAGCTCGTACCCTCTTCAGTAGCTGAACTCAACCCCAGATATTCTGGAAAACTGAAGAGCATAATATTTCCAAATACAAACCCTGCAAGGCCAATCTGATAGATCAATCTCCTATTTACGGCAGGCTTGAGATCTCTTCCCTGGCGAAAACGAGGTGGATAGCCAATCTTGCTCAAGAGTTCTGCCAGCTGCCGAGCACTTATTTGCGAAGGCCGAAATAATACATTGGCCGTCTTTTGAGCAAAGTTGACCTGAACAGATCGGACCCCTTCGTTGAGTTGATGGAGATTCTCTAGTAGCCAAATGCAAGCCGAGCAATGAATATTAGGTAGGTCAAGCCGCATACGACAAAACTCGTCGTCTTCGAAATCTATGAAGTCCCTCAATAATTGCTGGTCTTCTAACCAGGAGTAGTCTTCCAGACGTATCCTTTGTTGAGACTGACCTGCCGTCTGGTCCAAATCATAAAAACCATCCAATCCATTATCCCTCAGCAAATTAAACACCATAGCACAGCCAGAACAGCAGAAGTTGCGCTCGTTTTCTGTGACGAGCTCATCCACGCAGGGTTCACCACAATGCGCGCATTGGTGGAATTTTTTGTCCGCTACAAATAATTTGCTCTGAGTATGCTTAGTGATAAATCAGTATTGGTCCAAACAATATATTTACGTGGACCAATATATATCGATTTTTATCTACGAAGGCTGATTTTTATCAGTGATTTGTTTGCGAGGCCCTACCTATATAATAAAGATGCTCAAAATTTCACCCTTCGCCATCATCCCATTCCTTCCTGCTGTTGCCATAAGCCGGATAGCCACCCTAGCTTTTGAGCATGCTGGCCAAGTGCAACAGATTGTAGGTCATAAAGGTGGTGTTCCGATTGGTGAAGTCGAGTTGATCTATGTAGCTGATCGGTTGAAAAAACTCGCGCGTTCAAAAGCTCATGCTAGGCATTCAGGAAGTCGAAACTTTTAGTGACGCTCTGCATTGGGTCAGTACTTCGATCTTGTTCCACAAAGCAGTGAGCTACGCCCAATTGTGCGCCGAGTCGCATGATGGCTTTCATGTCTATTATACCATCACCAATTTCCTCAAAGGCCCGGTCGGGTACTTTGTCCAAAGAGGTCATGGTCCCAATTCCAGAATGGAGATCTTTTAGGTGCAGCAATTTCAGCCGGCCACCTAGATTGCGCATCAAATCCATAGGCTCCTGCCCGGCAATTTTTGCCCAAAATACATCCAGCTCAAAAGAGACGAGATCTGGATCGAATCGCTCTTGCATCACAGCAAAGCCATTGGAGCCTTCCATGGAATCGAACTCGAAGTTGTGGTTGTGGTAACTCAGCGATATACCTGCTTGTTTAGCCAACTCGCCCGCCCGATTAAATTGATCGCAAAAGATCTTATAGCTATCCAGGTCTTCCCTTTCTGCTTGATGCAAATAGGGCACAACCAGATGCTTGATATCCGCCAGCTTTGCCCGATTTAGTAATTCTTCAAAAGCAAGAGGCGTATCATCAGGCGTCAGTTCCCATCGACCCGTAACAACCACAGAGCCGATATGGATACTATTCACGGCCAACCCCACATCTGCACAAATGGCCCTATGTGCCTCTAGATTTCCAAAATCGTATAGCTCTACTTGTTTGTAGCCAATTTCTGCCAGTGTCTGAAGCGTGAGCCTCGCATTTTCAGCCATCTGATCCCTGACGGTGTATACCTGAAGACCTATCTGATCTAGGTAGGGTAGAGGCCCAGGTTGATCTCCAGACGAAGCTTGCTGTCCATTCCCCCCTTTCTCTCCATCCTTCCCCACTCCTAATGAACAAGCTAAACTCAGCAGAGGTGCCCCTGCGGCTAAGATGACCGATTGTCGGATAAAGGTTCGCTTGTTCATACTGAATACTATTCCTTAATGTGATGAGTAAGGTATGCAATTTTTAGACTTCCGCAGGTGGTGGCCATGGCAGGAAACTTTTGTCTTCTAATGCTGGGGTTAGTCTGTTAGCGGGTTTTGGTAGGCTTGATTTTGGGTAGTCTGTTAGGGTGTCTGGTGGGCTTGTTTCTTGGGTTTAGTTGTGTTGCATGAGATTCTGTTTATGCTCGGTGATTTGTGGGTAGTCTGTTAGTCTGTTAGGGTGTGGGGGGGAACTGCTTGGTTTTGTAGCATTCATGAGCCAAGTATTTTCACTACAAATTTACACCTAGGGCAAAGTCTTTTAGTCTGTTAGAGTGTTTGGTAGGCTTGTTTTTAGGTTTTGCTGATTAGCTGGAGATTTATTCAGACTCATTAATTTTTGGTTAGTGGATCTCCTAAAAGACTAACAGACTCTCCGTCAAATCTTTGCTTAAGGTCCGGATCATGTCCAGATTCCGAATCTCCGAGCATTACTTCCAATCTTCTAACAGACTAACAGACTTCCCCTGAATTTCTAGGCCAAACACCCGATCTTGCTCAGATTTCCAATCGCCAAGCAGTGCTTCCAATCTCCTAAAAGACTTTCCCTGAATTTCTAGGCTAAGCGCCCAATCTTGCCCAGATTTCCAATCTCCGAGCATTACTTCCAATCTTCTAACAGACTAACAGACTTTCCCTGAATTTCTAGGCCAAGCGCCCAATCTTACTCAGATTTCCAATCTCCGAGCATTACTTCCAATCTCCTAACAGACTAACAGACTTCTCCTGAATTTCTAGGCTAAGCGCCCAATCTTGCCCAGATTTCCAATCTCCAAGCAGTACTTCCAATCTCCTAACAGACTTCTCCCGAATTTCCAGGCTAAGCGACCAATCTTGCCCAGATTTCCAATCTCCAAGCAGTGCCATCAATCTCCTAACAGACTAACAGACTTCCCCTGAATTTCTAGGTTAAGCTACCAGTCTTGCTCGGATTTTCAACCGTAGCGCGCCAACCCAATTCCCCTAACATACCAACACAAGGACCAGAGTTTTTTCCGACCTGCGGAAGTCCTAAACTCAATTGTCAGGCCCCGTAAAAGAAGCTATATTTGCATGCAGCAAGCTTAAAGCGAATTTAGAAACTTACATGCTTTCATTCATCGTATTTTCTCGATCATCGGCTAGTCTTGCGCTAATCAATTCAACCAACCACCATTTCGATCATGTCTCGATCCATTAGTAAAGTCGCTGTATTAGGTAGCGGCGTAATGGGTAGCGGTATCGCATGCCACCTGGCCAATATAGGCGTAGAGGTGTTGATGCTCGATATGCTACCCCGCGAGTTAGATGCTAACGAGCAAGACCCCAATAAGCGAAACGCGCTGGCTGCCCAGTCACTTAAAGCAGCGATCAAAAGCAAGCCTGCACCCCTTTACGATAAGGCTTTTGCCGCCCGCATATCTCTAGGCAATTTTACCGATGATATGCCCAAAATCAAGGACTACGACTGGATTATTGAGGTGGTTGTTGAGCGGCTGGACATCAAGCAGAAAATCTTCGCGCAAGTCGACGAACATCGCACACCCGGAACCCTGGTTACCAGCAATACTTCGGGCATTCCGATCAATATGATAGCCGAGGGACGAAGTGAGGATTTCAGGCAGCACTTCTGCGGCACCCACTTTTTTAATCCGCCGCGATATTTGCGTCTTTTCGAGATCATCCCTGGCCCGGATACGAAAAAAGAGGTACTCGATTTCTTCATGGACTACGGCGATCGATACCTGGGTAAGACCAGTGTTCTGGCCAAAGACACACCTGCTTTTATAGGCAATCGGGTAGGGGTCTATGCCATGGCTAAAATCTATCAGCTGACCACTGATATCGGTCTGCGTATTGAAACGGTCGATAAGCTTACGGGCCCTGCTCTGGGAAGACCAAAAACCGGTACTTTCCGTTTGGGTGATCTGGTTGGTCACGACACGGCGGTGCATGTGATGAATGGCATTCGCACTAATGCGCCCAATGACGAGCAGGCTGCGGTGATGGAAATACCGCAGTATTACAATTTTTTGCTGGAGAACAAATTTCTCGGCAATAAGACCGGACAAGGGTTCTACAAGAAAGTGAAGGGCGAGGATGGTAGCCGCCAAATTTTGGGCCTCAATCTGGAGACCCTAGAATATGAGCCCAAGCAGCGTGAGGACCTAGCTAGCTTAAAAGCTGCTAAGCAGATCGATGATCTGGAGCGTCGGGTTCAGCACTTGTTTAATGCAGAGGATAAGGGCGGGCAACTCATTCGCCGGTCATTATCGGGTCTATTTGCCTATGTCTCAAACCGAGTACCCGAAATTAGCGGCAATCTATACAGCATAGACGATGCGCTGCGGGCCGGATTTGCCTGGGAGATGGGGCCATTCGAATATTGGGATGCCATCGGTGTGCAGGCGGGTGTAGCAGCTGCCGAGGCAGAAGGCGAAATCATTTCGGCTTGGGTCAAGGATATGCTGGCAGCTGGCCACGAGTCATTCTACAAGACAGAGAATGGGAAGCTCTATTACTACGATATAGACAGCAAGGGCTATGTGGCTAAGCCTGGTGCCGAAGACTTTATTGTACTCGATCGTCAGCGCGATAAAGCAGCTGTCTTCAAGAATAGCGAAATCACCTTGCACGATATCGGTGATGGCGTACTCTGTATGGAGTTTACCAGTGCGCACAATAGCATAGGAGAGGGTGTACTTCGCGGTATGCAGGAGAGTATTCAAATTGCAGAAGATGGCGATTGGAATGGCTTGGTTATTGGCAATAATGCAACTAACTTCAGTGTCGGTGCCAACTTGATGATGATCGCGCAGCTCGCCTATCAGCAAGAATTTGAAGAGCTCAATATGGCAGTCGATCTCTTTCAGAAAAGCACCATGCGCTGTCGCTATTCGTCTATACCCGTAGTGGCTGCCACTCAGGGTTACGTCTTTGGCGGAGGCTGCGAAACAGCTATGCACTGCGATGCTGTTGCTGCTGCTGCTGAGAGCTATATCGGATTGGTCGAGGCGGGCATTGGTGTCATTCCCGGCGGTGGTGGCACCAAGGAGTTTGCCTTGCGGGCCAGCGATAGTTTCTTTGAAGGCGACGTCATGATACCAACTTTAGTAGAGCGCTTTAAAACCATCGCTATGGCCAATGTAGCCACGAGTGCGCACGAGGGTTTTAACAATGGTACTCTTCGAAAGGGCATCGACAAAGTGGTGGTCAATAAGGACCGAAACATAGCCGAGGCCAAGCAGATGGTGCTGGAAATGGCCGAAGATGGCTACACCATGCCCATTAAGCGTAGTGATGTTACAGTTCTGGGCCGCACGGGCCTGGCCGCACTTTATGCAGCGGCGAATGAGCTATTCAGAGGCCACTATGCCAGCGAGCACGATATTAAAATCGCTAAAAAGATTGCCTACGTGCTCTGTGGTGGCGACCTGACCGGGACCCAAAAAGTAAGCGAGCAGTATCTACTGGATATAGAGCGCGAAGCTTTCCTGAGTTTAGTCGGTGAGCAGAAAACTCTGGAACGGATACAGCATATGTTGACGACGAATAAGCCGTTGAGGAATTAAGCGTAGGACGTATAGCGTATTGCGATAATCGTACAGCTTAGAGCGACGGACGTATTGCGATGGGCCTGAGTGATGTTCGATTGTTGTTAAATAAACTTTTATTGATGCATGAGTTTAGAAAATTGAGGGTTTGGGAAAGAGCTATGGAACTAGCTGAATCTGTATATAAACTCAGTGGAGATTTTCCTAAGGATGAGAGATTTGGACTCACTTCTCAACTCCGTCGGGCAGCCGTGTCTGTGCCTTCAAATATTTCTGAAGGAGCCTATCGCACTCGAATAAGGAATTCAACTATTTCTTAGGTATTGCTGGGGGCTCAGCAGGAGAAGTTTACACGCAAGTCGAACTAGCTAAAAGATTTGGGTATGTCACTTCAGATAAAGCCGAGGGCATACTCGACGAAGCAGACGCTGTAAAACGCATGATCTACAAACTTCAAAAACAACTATAAAAATAAACGCGGTGTTAGGTATTCGCACTGAAAATTAAATTGCGCTTCCCACACACCCAAAGAACTACAATGAAAAAAAGAGCGGAGAGCCATCGCAATACGTCGTACGCCCTACGCTATACTTTAAGAGTAAAATCATGGAAGCATACATCATCTCCGGCTATCGCTCCGCCGTAGGAAAAGCAAAAAAGGGCGGTTTCAGAAACTTCAGATCAGATGATCTCGCGGTGAGAGTTATACAGCATTTGATGGCTCAAAACCCGAATGTCGATCCCAAATTGGTGGATGATGTCATTGTAGGTTGTGCCAATCCTGAGGGAGAGCAAGGTCTACAGATCGGTAGACAGATTAGCCTGCGGGCATTGGGAAAGGAAGTACCCGGTATGACCGTCAATCGCTACTGTGCCAGCGGCTTGGAAACCATCAGTATTGCCATCGCTAAAATCAAAGCAGGCATGGGGCATTGCTATGTCGCTGGTGGAGCCGAGAGCATGAGCGCTATTCCTATGACCGGTTATAAATTGGCACCAAGCTACGAGGTAGCCGATGCTACACCCGATTATGTCGTGAGCATGGGCATTACCGCAGAATCTGTTGCTCATAAGTACAACATCACCCGCGAAGCTGCCGATGCTTTTGCTGTCCGGAGCCACGAGCGTGCTGCTGCTGCGATTGACGGTGGTCTCTTTTCGCCGGAGATCGTACCCGTAGAAGTCACCGAAGTTATGGTCAAGGACGGGAAGCGGGTCGAACACGCCCATACCGTAGACACCGACGAGGGGGTCAGAAGGGGTACGAGCATGGAGGCACTTGCTCGTTTGCGACCCGTATTCCGCCAGGGTGGACAGGTAACGGCCGGCAACTCCAGCCAGACCAGCGATGGTGTAGCCTTTACCTTGGTGATGAGCGAAGAAATGGTCAAGCAACTGAATCTAGAGCCCATTGCGAGACTCGCGAGTTGTAGTGTTGGCGGCGTGGATCCGCTGTATATGGGTATTGGTCCAT
>JBCDFE010000235.1:0-7377 GCA_039178745.1 Bacteroidota bacterium
GATGAAGGCATAGGCACCGTCGGCACCACCACCCAAAAAGACATTCGCTTTCAACTCTTCCAGCTTATCTTCTATTTCCTGGCGAGTATAGTTTTCACTGCCCATCATGAGCATATCTCCGGCAAAACCAGGAGCAGCACCTAAACCACTCAGGGCTTCCAGGTTGCCAAAGCGCAAGCTGATAGAAGCGACTACGGCATTGCCACGCGTCTCCTTAGGTAGCAGGTTGTACTTGAAACCATTGCCCAGGGCACCATCTACGGCACGAGCGTCGATGTTGTCTGGCGTAGGGTCAAAAGCCTCGCCTTCGGCTATGGCTTCGCCGCCTTCGTATCCATCTACCATGCTGGCCAGATCGGTTACTTCTGGTATCTCAGCCCGCTCTGGATCTGCGGTAGGCAGGAATCGACCTACTGTTCTGTTGCTTGGCTTAAAGTAGCGCTCTGCGGCCTGTAGCACCATCTCTGGCGTAACTGACTCGATGCGGTCACGAGAGACAAAAGCCATGCGCCAGTCGCCCATAGCGATGTAGGTGCTTATACCCGTTCCTACCCGCTCGGTATTGCGCAAAAAGCGCTCAAAGCCATTTAGGATGGTCTCCTTTGCACGATTGACTTCCTCTTCCGTTGGTGGATTTTCGGCCAATTCGTCGAATACTTTTTTCATAGCCGTCTCTGCCGCAGACAAATCGTTCTCGACCAGCACATCGGCATTAAACATAGCATAGCCAGGCTCTGCTAGTGCTGGGCTGTACCCCCATTGGCTGGTTGCCAACCCTTCCTCAACCAGTGCTTTATACAAGCGACCACTTGGCTCGCTGGTCAGCAACTGGGCCAATACACGCACAGCCGCATGATCGGGGTGCGTACCGGCAGGAACGTGGTAAGCCGCCTGAACGACCTGAACATCACCCGTACGGCGCAACTCCACAAAGCGCTCTCCGTCCTGAGTCGGTTCGCGAGTGTAGGTCGGGTAGTTGAGGTGATCGCGAGCAGGTATGCGACCGAAGGTCTGCTTGATCAGTTCCAGAGTTTCCTCCTTATCGATCTTTCCGGCCACCATAAGTACCGCATTATCCGGGTGATACCAGCGGCGATAAAAGTCTTGCAGTCGCTCAATGGGCACATTTTCCAAATCGGCGCGAGAACCAATAGTACTCTTACCGTAGTTGTGCCACAAATATGAGGTACTCAGTACGCGCTGCATCAAAATTCCCGTTGGGCTATTCTCGCCGCGCTCAAATTCGTTGCGCACGACGGTCATTTCACTCTCCAGATCCTCGGCAGCAATGAAGCTATTGACCATCCGGTCAGCCTCCATATCCAGTGCCCATTCCAGATTTTCCTGGCTGGCAGCAAATGTCTCGAAGTAGTTGGTACGGTCATACCAGGTCGTTCCGTTGGGTCGTGCACCGTGCTCGGTCAGCTCCTGCGGAATGTCCGGGTGATCAGGCGTACCCTTAAACACCAGGTGTTCCAGCAGGTGCGCCATACCCGTTTCACCATAAGCCTCGTGGCGCGACCCCACTTTGTAGGTCACGTTTACCGTTATTGTCGGCTTCGACTGATCGGGAAAGAGCAAAATCTTGAGGCCGTTTGGAGCCATTCGATATTCTGTGATGCCCTCTACCGTGCTCATTTCGGTGATGCTCACATCTTCTATCACTTGGTTTGTGGCAGTGGCCGTAGCCCCTTGTGCCTGTAAATTTGTAGGGCTGACATAGGCAATCAGGGCCAGTAAAGTCAGCAAGGAATATAATCGCATGTATGTTTTGGTTTAATGAAGGTAATCTTTCCCCAACCGTCAAAAATTCGAAGACTGTTTGGGAAGTTTTGGACTTCCGCAGGTCGGCATCACTCCACAGAGCCGAACGAATTCTGCAAAGCCACAGTAAGAAATTTACAAGCGCTTAAGATACGGATTTTGCCTTTTAAGCAGCATAGCTTTCGATGAACGAGTGATTTGGCTGGATGAGTGGCGAAGAAATACTAGCATTAGCTCTTTGAAAACTCAGGGCTAGAACCATAATCACAGGGTTCATGGCCAAGCGGATAACTTTTTCCTTTACCTGCAAAACGATCACTAAAAGAAAGGACGACAAGTACAATGACAACTATGATTTAGACTTAACCAACTATAAGGTCAGAACGTCCATTTGCAAAAATAGCTCAACTCCATTACATCAGAATTCCTATCTTTTGGCGGTGGACTAAAGAAAAGGTCTATCCCTCCAAATGCTTAAAGCCATTTTGATCGATGATGAGCCACAATGCTTAGCTAGTCTAAGTCAAGAGCTTGAAAATCATTGTCCAGAGGTAAACATTATTGCCAGTCTATCTTCCAGTAAGGAAGGACTTAAGGCTATACATAGAGAGCAACCAGAACTGGTTTTTCTAGATATCGATATGCCTTTTATTAATGGTTTCGAGCTACTCGAGTTGGTGCCCAACATCGATTTCGAGGTCATCTTCACCACTGCCTACGACAAGTATGCACTACAAGCATTTAAGATTAGCGCTGCTGATTATTTGCTAAAGCCTATAGAAGAAGAAGCCTTGAAAAATGCGGTAAAAAAAGCAAAATGGCTAAGCGCTTCGGGCCATGCTGCCAAACAAGTTCGCTTCTTATTAGAACAGGTCAAAGACCTCGAAAACAACAATGTCAAGCGGGTAGCGCTACCGATTCAAGATGGCTTTGAAATGGTCTTACTCAGTGACATCCTATACTGCCAGTCCGATGGTGCATACTCTAGGGTATTTTTGAAGTCTAACGATAATCTATATCTGTCTAGAAACTTAAGATTCCTAGAAGAAATCCTCTGTGAGTACCACTTCTTTAGAGTTCATCATTCTTACATCGTTAACCTACAAGAAATTAAAAAATACTCGCGTACAGATGGGGAACGCTACAATTAACCAATGGTGTAATCGTAAAGGTATCTCGTGCTAAGAAAGACGAGCTGCTGAATCTATTCTAAGATGCCAATTCTTAGATATACGATACTTGCTGTAGTCTATGTATTTCTGGCTATAGACTTAAAGGCTCAGGCGTATGCACATCGCTTCGAGCAGCTAGATTTTCCATCTACTAATTTATCAACACCAAGCTGTATTGCCCAAGATTCCATGGGCTTTATTTGGATCGGTTCGACCAGTGGCCTGTACCGCTTTGATGGGTATGAGCTCAAACATTGGCATAACGAACCAGACCAAGTCAACACACTGCCTAATAATTACGTCCGCCAAATCTTTATTGATAAAGATGATAATGTATGGTTGATGCATCAACCAGGCGGATTGACGATTTATCATGCAGCTCAGGATACTTTTATTCCTGTTAGCATTGTCTCTCCCAATGGCTATGAACTATCAGATATCCATGAAATTATTCAAGATCAAGCAGGTCAATACTGGATTGCCGGCAAATATGGCCTAAGTCTCATCGCGGAAGTAGACCTTTCCCGCGGACAATTAGAAGCTGATTTTTTTAACAAATGGTCAAATGGATCTGATCTTGGAGAAATCAGAGACATCTTAATTGATGAAACCGGCAAGCTTTGGTTAGGAGGTAGCCAAGGTGTAGGTTATTATGAGTCAAGCAGCAAGGAGATGCATGAATTAAGCCTGCCAACAGATGCTTCATCTCAAAGTTGCCAAACGATATTCCAAAGCTTAGATAATGATTTGATCGCTATTTATGATCACCAGAGCCATCCTTGGCGACTCAACATGCAGACGCAAGCATGGAGGCCAGTCCTCGAATTATCCCTATATGCCTCTGATATTTACGATGCCGTTTCAGATATGCAAGGCAATTGGTGGATAACCGAAGCAGGTTTTGGACTTCATCGCTATAATCCCATGAGTTTAGAACATGAGTTCTTTTCAACGCGTGATGAAAATTCATTAGCCGTAAAAGGAGACTACATCCATAGTCCTTACATAGATCGAGAAGGAAACTTATGGTTAGCCGGGGCTTTCAACCTCCAAATGCTACGCAAAACCCATAAAGACATCCAAAATTATGAACTCGCCTATGCCGGTCAAAGTCGGATTTCAGGCATCTGGTCAAATGATAGTATAGCTGTCTTCGGGCAGATATACGGTGGTATTGTTTTACTCGATTTGTCGAATGGTCAGCACGAAAGACTGACCACAGAAAACAGCTCGCTCAGGGACAATCGATGCAGTAGAATTGTGCCCAAAAGCCAAGATGATTTATGGATTTGCGGGCGAGAAGCTTTATACGCCTTCAACCCGTTCACCAAGGATCTGGAGCTATATGCCCATCGAGCGGACGATATTCTCCGAACAATGATCATTGACAGCCAAAATAGACATTGGTTGTTATGGACCGCTGGAGATCTGATGCTACTTGATCCAGAAACTAAGCAAACAAGTATTCTCTTTCCAGAACTTGGGACGGAATACGGTGCACGCGAAATTCGCTCCGGCTTTGCTGATGAGGACGGCTATTTATGGCTCAGTACGATCAATGGTGGCCTGATTCGCTTGCATCCGGACCGCGACGAAATTCATCAATTCTTAGCCGATAGTCTATTAGACCCAGGAAGGCAAACTGCACGCGCAAATTATATTTACCCCACATCAGACAGCAGCATTCTAATTGGAACGAATGGTGGCCTCTTCGAATTTAATCGCAGAACGCTCACCTTCAAACGTTATCTGAGTGAGGCCGATGGACTATCCAGTGATGTCGTTTATGGTATGCTAAAAAGCGATGAGCACACATTATGGGTGCTAACAAATTATGGTCTTAATCGTGTAGACTTAGCTACCCACCAAATTCGTAATTACTATAGATCAGACGGCTTCCAAAATGATTACTATCTAAATGGCAAAACCACTGCCAATGGAAGACTACTCCTTGGCGGCCAATCAGGTTTGAGCATTATTAAGCCAGATGCACTACTCGACCACCCCGTTCGCCCCAAAGTAGTTATCCAAAACATCTTGGTACAAAATCAAGCACTTCGTTTTAACCAGCCTATACCCTACCTAGACTCCATCGAGCTTAGTCATAGACAAAACTTCCTAAGCTTTCAGCTAAGTAGTTTGCATCAGCAGGCACCAGAGCGAAATCAGTATGCTTATCGCCTTATAGGTTTCCAAGACGAATGGGTTCAATTGGGCTACAGACGATCATTCGATATAACCAACCTAGGTCCGGATCACTACACACTAGAGGTCAAAACCGCAAATAGTGATGGAATCTGGCAGTTGACACCCAAACGCTTATCGATTTATATACGTCCTGCATTCTGGCAAACAACTTGGTTTTGGTGCCTGATCGGTCTCATTTTCCTGGCTACGGTTTATGCGATTTATAGTAACCGTATCCAACGCTTTAAACGTGAAGTCCAACTTAACCAAAGAATCAAAGCTCTGGAGCAGCAAGCCTTACATGCTCAGATGAACCCACATTTTTTGTTCAATAGCTTAAACTCCATAAAAGCATATATCGGTCAATCTGACACCCAAAAGGCGCTTCTTTACTTACAGGAATTTTCTCAGCTCATCAGGCGAACGCTACAACACGGGCGCAGTGAACGAGTACGATTGCAAGACGAGCTTGAGCTACTGCGTCATTACTTAAACCTGGAGCAATTTCGCTTCCAGCCTAGCTTCACTTACCATATCCAAATTGAGGAGGACGTACAGTCAGACTTTCTAGAAATACCTCCTATGCTCATTCACCCTTATGTCGAGAATGCCATCTGGCATGGGCTGATGCATAAAGAATCGGTAGATAGGCAATTAGTCATTGTCATCAAACGATCTGGTGACTGGGTGATCATCCAAATTGAAGACAATGGCATAGGCCGAAAAATGGCCGCTCAATTACAGACCCGAACGGCCTCCAAACACCAATCTTTAGGTATGCGTATCACTCAGGACCGCCTAGACAACTTCCCTCCTTTTGAGGAAAAAAGCGCTTCTGTAGAGATTATTGACCTGAGCGATCAACAAGGTAAAGCTTCTGGAACACGCGTCATTTTACAACTTCCCATTCCAGAATAGTCAATTATTATCTCTATAGACCATTGGCAAAAGCAAATCGGTCAATGGTAAAAGCGGCATTGTCACCGCCATTCTGAGCGATGACCTTTAGGGATGTGGTGCGGTTATCGCTTATCACTTAAACCTAAAAGGCTCTCATATTCTATGCGCTTTCCATATAACTACCTCACTCTAGTTTGTCTACTAAGCTTACCCATGGCGGCCCTGACACAAAATGTCGGCATAAACGACAACAGTACCAGCCCCGATGAATCAGCCATGCTGCATATTCAATCTACGGGTAAGGGCTTACTCATCCCCCGCATGAATACGCTTCAGCGCAGTGCCATCAGCAATGCAGCAGACGGACTACTCGTATTCGACATCAACAGAGGAGAGTTCGCTTACTTCGATAACTTTCTGGACGAATGGTTCTTCCTAAGCAATGGCCGTCAACTGATCGACAAAGACCAGGATACCCGAGTCCGTGTAGAATTTACAGCCGACGAAGACCGCATCCGATTCCAGACTGCCGGTACCGAATATTGGTTTATGGATGGACCAGCTCTTCAAAATCTCAATTCAGGCAACTCTGTATTTATAGGCAATGGAGCAGGGGCCAGTGAAGGCCTTAGCCTGCGATCAAACACCTTTATCGGGCAAAGCGCAGGACAGAGTACCAGTTCGGGCAGTTTCAATGTTTTTTTGGGCCATGAGGCAGGTCGCGATATCAACGGCAATGACAACACCTTCCTCGGCCAGCAATCCGGTATAGGGCACAGCAGTGGCTCGGCCAATGTGTATATCGGTCGCCGAACAGCTTTCGTGCAGGGAAGTGGCAGCAACAACACCTACCTCGGAACCTTTGCTGCCTCTAATAAAAGTGGTGGCAGCGATAATACCATCATCGGTTATGACGCTGGTACAAATAATGGCAATGGATCTGGTAATATCTTTTTGGGCAGTAGAGCTGGTGCCTTTGAAAGCGGCAGCAACAAGCTATACATCCACAATAGCTCATCTAACACACCTTTGATTTTTGGTGATTTCTCCACTAGTCTTCTACGCATCAATGGTCAATTGGACATCAACAATGCCTACCGCCTTCCAAGCTCCGACGGAAGCAACGGCCAAGTCTTACTAACTAACGGAAGTGGTGCTGTTAGCTGGGGCGATGCTCGTGGAACCGGGCTGAGTGATCAGGATAGCGACACTCGAATTGAAGTGGAAGAAAGTAATGATGTAGACGAGATCCGGTTTTATGTCCAAGGTCAATTAGAGGCCTATTTTGATCAATACAGACTCAACATGAGCAGTATTAGAATCGGTAATAATGCAGGCAATGATGGCAATGATA
>JBCDFE010000236.1:0-7255 GCA_039178745.1 Bacteroidota bacterium
AAATGATATAGATGGCAAGTCTTGGTGCTCAGCACAGCCAGGCATTATTTCTTTTAAGCGGCTATCTGCCCCACTCAATATCTGGTTGCTCAATTACGACCACCAAACGGATAGCGAACAAAAAATCTGGCGGCAGATCCAGGAACAGCCGGCAGTCGCCACCCTCCAGTTTAACCAGTTCATAAGCATGCGGGCCATACCCAATGACGCGCTTTACCCGCAGCAGTGGCAGCACAACAATACCGGGCAAAGCGATGGCCTGGCCGGTGCAGATTTCGATACGCCCTCGGCCTGGGACCTGGCTACCGGAGGCGTAACCTCAAACGGAGATACCATAGTCGTATGCGTCATAGACAATGGCCTCGATACAGACCACGAAGACCTGGCCCCGAATTTGTGGATCAACCGAGACGAAATACCCGATAATGGAATAGACGACGATCAAAATGGATTTGTAGACGACGTCAATGGCTGGAATACGCGTTTTGACGATAACGTCGTGGAGGGAGGCAGCCACGGCACTTCCGTATGCGGTATAGTGGGTGCCCGAGGAGATAATGGTGTGGGTGTAGCCGGTATAAACTGGCAGGTAAAAATCATGATGGTCCGCAATGATTTTATGGCTGCAGAAAGCGAAGTGATACAAGCCTATTCCTATGCCCTGGAGCAGCGCATGGCCTATGACAACTCCAATGGCCAGGAAGGGGCATACGTGGTAGCGACCAACGCCAGTTGGGGCATTGACGGTGGCCAGCCAGAAGATAGCCCGATTTGGTGCAGCTTATACGACGAGCTGGGAGAGAACGGCATATTGAACGTTGGGGCTACAGCAAACCAAAATGTGAATGTCGATGTGGTCGGCGACTTACCGACCAGTTGCCCCAGCGATTTTCTCATTAGCGTGACCAATGTCAATGACATCGACCAGAAGGTGACCGGGGCTGCTTTTGGCCTGGAATCCATTGACCTTGGCGCCTACGGCGAGGAGGTGTTTACAACTACGATCAATAATAACTACGGCAATTTTCAGGGTACTTCTGCTGCAGCACCCGCCGTTGCAGGCGCTATAGCCCTGCTTTACAGCTTGCCTTGTGCTTCCTTTGCTCAATTGCTGGATAGTGACCCGGCGGCAGCTGCCCTTTTAGTCAAGTCCTCCATACTGGAATCGGTCACCCCCAATGCATCTCTATCAAACATAACGGTTACCGGTGGCCGTCTGAATGTAAATAATGCCATACAGCAACTGGCTTCGATTTGTCAGTCTTGCCTGCCGCCAAGCTCGGTAAAAGTCATTGCACAAGGCTCTCAGGTCTTAATCGATTGGAATACCATAGCAGATGTTGAATCCGTTCAGCTTTTCTACCGCCCGCTGGGGTCTTCAGCTCCCTTTACTATAGTCGATAACCCGACACCGCCGCTCGATCTCTCTTCGGAACTCGGCTTTTGTGAAACCCTCGTTTATCAGTTTTCTTATGATTGTGGTGGATTTCCATTTCAAACGCAACCAGCTGTTTTTACTACCGATGGCTGCTGCCTACGCCCGGAAAGGCTATCCGTGGAAGTACTTTCGCCAGTCTCTGCCAGTGTCGATTGGGGCGACATATTCGCAGCAAGTAGTTATACCCTTCGATACAGGCCATTAGGAACATCAAGCTGGACAGAATTGGCGAGCCAGAGTTCTAATCTCTTAATCACAGATCTACAGGCGTGCACCAATTATGAATTGGAGATCCTCACAGATTGTGATACCGCTCAAACAGCATTTGGCGAGAATGTACAATTCCTGACCACTGGCTGCGGTACTTGTCTCGATGCACAGTATTGTACCCCAGCTACCCTAAACAACAACGATGAATGGATAGGATTTGTAAACCTGGGCAACCTACTCGAACAAAGCTCAGGGCAAGAACCCGATGGATACACCAATTATGGAGCCTCTGTCCAAGCGCCGATTTTGGCTCAGGGTGCAGAGTACCCATTTACAGGAACACCCGAATACTCAGGCATACAATTTACTGAGGAGTTTAAGATCTGGATCGATTACAATCAAGATGGTTTTTTCAGCAGCGGGGAAGTAGCAGCAGAAGCTAGTGCAGGCGGCGGTAGCTCAGCCAGCGATGTGATCATCATACCCGACGATGCCGAGCTAGGACTGACCCGTATGCGGATAGTCATGGAATCCAACAACGTAGGTAGCGTATGTCCAAGCACCGCAGAGTTTGGAGAAATAGAAGATTACTGCATAGAAATCGTAGCCAGCCCTGGCTGCGCAGCACCAGAAATCACGTCTATAGATATAACCGCCGATTTGGTGTCTATTATCAATTGGTCTTCCTCATTGGCCCCTGGTGGCGAGTACCTGCTCAGATACCGACCAACTGACTCTGGCGATCCATGGACCGAAGTGATTTTAACCGGCAACAGCTATTCGGTAGACTTATCTGACTTTTGTACCGTCTACGAGCTTCAGCTAGCGAGCTATTGTGATGGACAAGCGGGCGACTTTACGATAACGGGCTTCAATAGTTGTACTTCTATCTCAGAACCCGAAGCTACAGCACTATGGCAATTGGCCCCTAATCCCGCTCTCAGCCAGTTTCAGATTTCCTTAGGCAGCCATGAGCAAATCGAGCAGCTTACTATTTTTGACCTGGCAGGGCGAGAAATAGAGTCCTACAACCAGCTAGGCAGTCAGCGCCAGACCATTCAAGTCGGCAACTGGCCCAGCGGAGTGTATATGGTCCGTATTCGATCTCAAAATGGGTTAATAGCTACACGGCGCTTGCTCATTCGGTAGGTGGTTCCTTCCTTTGTCCGCTCACATAAGTACATCCGTTTTGACTAGTATCTTTCGTTTTGTTGTTTGCTCAATGATACTCTCTCTTTGTGTTGGCTGCGTAAGTCAGAAAAAGTACCAAGAGACCATCGCCGTATACGAGCGAACAATGCGCACGATCTTAGATAGCCTGGATCGGGAATTGGATCGTGTAGCTACCCTAGACAGCAGCCTGATATTTAGTGAAGGGACTTCCGCAGGTCTGTTGTCTGCGCAAGGACGTTTGCAAGAAGAACTTCAAAAGCAAGCCATATTGATCAGAAGTCTTCAAAACTCGGCAAGTACCACCCGATCGACACTCCAATCCGACTTGCAGCAGCTGCGCCAAAATAGAGATGATCTCAGCGAGAGGTATCAGTCCCTGCAATCTGGCTATCAAGAGGTGCTCAATAATTACAATGAAGAAGCCGAACAGGTCGTCACTAAACTACTCACCGAGCTGGATACCAGCTTACAGGGACAGGGTAATTTTCAATTGCGATTCCGGCCGGGATCGGCCAATTTGGTAGTCCCGGATGGCTACCTATTCCGATCGGGAAGCAGCAGTCGATTGGCTAGTAACTACGAGCTTATTATGGCTGCAGTCGCTCGTACTATGGAGAGCCACCCCTTGCTTAAGCTTCGCCTGGAAGGACATACCGACACAGAAGCAGGGCGAATAGACAGCTGGTCGTTTGCTGCCGCACGTACGGCCCGACTGGCCAGAGTACTGGCAGACGATTTTTATCTGAGTCCCAGCAGGCTGAGTGCTGCCAGCTATGGCGAGTATGCGCCACTGACCAGCAATGCTACTGCCGATGGCCGGGCGACCAATCGCCGAATAGAATTCGTTTTTTACAGGGACCTCTCTAGCCTGGGGCGGGCATTTCAAGAGATAGACGCTCAGTTAAGTAGTCCCGATTAGTGGCGGGCTCTGAAAGTAGATATCGCGTTTACGGCATTCGCCACCACGGCCCGGGGTCCGCTCGTCGGTTGCAGGCAGCATTGGTCGATTATGATCCGAAGCTGATTCTATTGGAAGCCCCGGCCGATGCACAAAGCATCATCAGCGACCTACTACATCCTGAACTGGAGCTGCCAGTAGCACTCGTGCTGTATCAGGAAGCAGCCATAGATCGGGCTAGCTTCTTGCCATTTGCCGAGTATAGCCCAGAATACCAAGCCATATTATGGGCAGGCCAGCAGCAAGTGCCCGTGCAATTGATCGATCTGCCCGCCAAACACTATCTGGCAAAAGCACCCGAACCTGAACCGAGTCTATTCACGCCCAAGGCCGTACCAGATGATGATGAAGTGCTGGCTGCTCGAATGCGTAGAGACCCGCTGCTGCTAGCTGCCGAGATGGCTGGCTACGATGATAGTGAGCGCTGGTGGGACACGACCCTGGAGCGAACGGTAGGCGCTGAAGACACCTTTGACCAATTGCTGCAACTCATTGGCGATTTAAGAGCAGCCTATCCCAGAGCCATTGATGAAGAAACAGAAAGGCGCGAAGCTCACATGCGGCAGTGCTTGCGAAAAGCACTAAAGTCCGATGCCCAGAGAATCGCAGTTGTGGTAGGAGCCTGGCATGGCCCGGCGCTGGCCAATTTGAAACCGTACAGTGTGGGAACCGACCGAGCGAGACTGAAAGGGCTGGCCAAGGTGAAGGTGGCGTCTGCCTGGGTGCCCTGGTCGTATCCTAGACTTTCCAGAGAGCGAGCTTATGGAGCCGGCGTGGTTTCGCCAGCCTATTACGAGCTGCTGTTCAGGTCGCCTGCGCAATGCACCGAGCGCTGGATGGTGGCAGCTGCACAACTACTGCGGGAAGCGGGTTTCGATGCCGGGCCTGCTCAGGCTACAGATGGTGTAGCCCTGGCCAGATCACTGGCTGCTTTGCGGGAACTAGAGTTGCCGGGCTTGGAAGAACTGCACCAAGCGGCCTTGAGTACACTTGCTAATGGGCAGGCAGAGCGGCTGGATCTGATCCGAGAGAAATTGAGTTTAGGGACTCGTGTTGGCAAGCTACCACCTACGGCGAGCACCGTACCACTGATGGCAGACCTGCGGGCAGAGCTGAAAACGACTCGTCTGACCAAGTACTGGGAAACCAGTGGTGAACAGTACCTGAGAGCAAGCAAGACGAAACCCAGAGGGGGTCTCGACCTGCGGAAGTCCAATCAAAATAGAGCCTCTCAATTACTGCATAGACTCAATTTGCTCGATATTCACTGGGGAAGTACTCAAGAGGTAGGGCCACACACGCTGGGTAGTTTTAAAGAGATCTGGTTGCTGGAATGGGAGCCTGATTTCAACCTGCTGCTGTTGGAAAGGGCGGCCTATGGAAATACGATGGCGGCTGCCACAACGGCCTACGTGAGCGGGCAGGCTAAAGATATAAAGAGCCTGGCCAAACTGGCTCAGCTGATACTCGATGCGCTACGGGCGGGCTTGTCAGATCTGGTGCCAGAACTTTTAGTTAATCTCAGGGACCGGGCAGTAGCTACACAAGACCCGATTGGACTGCTGGCGGGTCTGCCAACTTTGATCAATACGATCAAATACGGCGACAGTCGCAAAACCGATACATCGGGTTTGCTGCTTCTGATCGAGGAAATACTACCGCGGTTGAGCGCCAATTTATCTGCTGCAACCCTAAATATAGACGACGATCAGGCAGAGGAGATGGCCCATGCTATGGGTTTGGCCCACCAATCGCTGGCCTATCTGGAAATTGAAGAGATGGAGCAGATTTGGCTGGACGGTTTGAAAAGTCTGATCGCTAATCGGCAAGTCCATGATTTATGTTCGGGCTTGGCTTGGCGGTTGCTGTATGACCAGCAGGCTATACCTGAAGACGAGGTAGAGCGCGCCCTAAGTCGGTCACTTAGCCCTGGAAGGCCTCCTCAGCAAGTCGCATTTTGGATAGCGGGATTTTTGAGGGCCAGCGGGCAATTGTTACTATATCACACTACTTTGCGCACTTTGCTCCATGACTGGGTGAGCAGTCTAAGCTGGCCAATATTTGAGCGCGTACTTCCTGCTTTAAGGCGAAGCTTTTCGGATTTCAGGCCCAGTGAGAGAGCCGAACTATTGTCACTAATCAAGGTCAAGCCGATAGGTGTCTCCAATGGTGAAGCGCATCAGTCAGCAGTTGGTGATCGGACTAAAGAACAGGAAGCGCTACTGGTGTCGCTACGCGACTGGATGGGGGAGGAAAGATAAAAATAACCCATATTACGACAATTGTCGTAATAATTGTATACCTTGCGCCTGCTAACCAGCGTTACCGAATGGTAATGACCCTAAAAGGCCCGGGTTTCGGCCCGACAAATATTAATGACCATGAAAATCGCTTTTACCTTTTGCTGTGCTCTCTTCTTATTGAGCCTGCAGGCCCAAGACGCGGGCATCAATTTCGAGGACAATCGGACTTTCGAGGAGTTGCTCGAACAAGCCAAACAAGAAGATAAGCTCATCTTCGTAGATGCTTATGCAGTATGGTGTGGCCCTTGTCGAATGATGGATCGCAGTGTGTTCAATCAAGAAGAAGTGGGCGACTTTTACAATTCCAATTTCATCAATCTCAAGCTGGACGTAGAGAAAGATGAAGGCCCATCACTCGCTAGTCGATACCGGGTGCGTGCTATGCCTACTTATCTCTTTATTAATGGCGATGGAGAGGTCGTACACACGGCCATGGGAGCAATGGCGCCTAATCGATTTTTGGCACTGGGCGAGGCGGCTCTGACCAATAAAGCGAGATAAAATAAAGGCGGCTGCCGAAAAAGCGAATGGGGCTGTTTCGACAACTGCCTTTATAGGATTCCTTCTTTATCGGATCAGATTATACCCCAGAGACAAACTCCAGCTATCGAGCTGAGTGCTTTGCAGTGGTGCTTCGCCTACTGAGCGAATGCCTATGCCACGACGCAGGGTTGCCCCCAACTCTACTCGATCGTTGAAAAGCAAAACACTGCCTTCAATGCCGAGCCAAGCACGGGCTGAGATACCGCCGTCGGCAGCGACATAGTCGCTAATGTACCGAGATTCGCAAGGGGCTTGCGTGTCGCTACCCGATCGCCAAACAACTTGATTGTCGTTGCATACCGGGGCAGAGCCATTTACGTATACATCGCCCCAGTGGTAGCCGAAATTTAGCCCGGCAATAGGGGTGAGCGCCCATGCGCTTCTGCCACTTAGTCTATAGCCAATAGTCGCCTCTACGGCCAGCTCATTGGATTGCTGACTGATGTGTAGATAGTCATTACTGCCTAAGCCAGTGTATGCACCACGGTACGACATTTCATCTATGCGCCCCGTAATCAGTAAAAGATTGGTACCGATCTCCAGATTGGGCTTTGCTGGGTTTACCCAGATGGCTCCAAGACGCCAGTGTGGGTTTTCACAAATCCAACTGTAGGCGTCCCTGGGCTCTAG
>JBCDFE010000237.1:0-7249 GCA_039178745.1 Bacteroidota bacterium
GCAGAAGATGCAGCAGGATCTGTAGTAAAGTGAGCTGTGTAGAGTAGCCTTTCCTCATCTAGCTCATAGTCTTTTGGAAACTCCATACCCAACCAACTATCGTCGGCACGGAATGGAAATTGCAAAGGCGAAAGACCCAATTCCGTAGCCGAGTCGTAGTCTTCTGAGAACAGAGCTGCTCGCTCCCAGGCACCCGCCATAGGTCTCACCCTAGCCAGCCCATTCAGCCAGGTATCTACGGGGAATGGTTCCTCCAAACTGGTCTTCTGGTATTCGAGTAGCTGTGCTCGATTAGTCCAGCTCAGGTCGAGCTCGCTTTTTGCTACTGCGCTTATCTCAAAGCGAGGTAAAACCTGAAAATCTTCGCCCACTAATATTCGGATAGCTTTCTGCCATTGCAGCACCGCCTCTGGCCCGATTGGCAGAAGCTCAAAAGTGGCCTGAGCATTATTGGCTTGAGTCACTAGAACATCCGCCTTATTGACCAATTCGGCAGATGCGCGCAGTAAGTCCTGGGCAAGAGTCAGTAATCTGTTTCTGGCTTCTGTCAGGTCGACGCGTCGGGTAGTAAAAGGCTCTAACTTAGTTTCATCAAGTAGATTCAGAAGCTCGGTTGTTTGTGCATCGATGGTCGTATGGGCAGTATCGAGGAAAACTTGCAGCTCATTTAAATAGCCTTCGAAGGCATCTTTTTTAGCTTCTACTGCCGTTCGAAAAGCCACCGGATCCGTTTCGTTAATTATGAACGAAGTGGATATGAGCGGCTCCGCTTTTTTGAGTAAAGCCAGCCGCTCTTCGTCGGTGGCTGTAGCGGGATCTAGTGCAGATTCGCTATCGAGTATTTCGCTGGATTGCTGGAACAATCCGACTAACTGCTCCTGAAAATTAGCGACTTGCGTACGCTGAAAAAGATACAGCGACCTCAAACCCGTATATGCAAAATCGGTATGGGCATTGAGTGGCCTGAACGTTTGCAGGCTATGTGCCCGACCTGCGTAAGTCTGAACCCAAGCATCCACATTCGCTTTGATGGCGTCGTAATGGGCTTGCATAGCCTCCAAGTCGTCGGGATGAACACCAGCAGAACTGAGATCTTGGACAAATTTGCGCAAACCGACAGCATCATTAGCGCCTATGACATTTTCCAGCTCAGTCCTGATGATGTTTGTGTAAATCGTGTTCGACAGGGTCATTTGCTGATCTTCCTGCCCATCGGCCTCAGCAGGCAGGCGCAAATCAGTAGGCCTGAGCGGACGCGTAGCCAGCAGTAGCTCTCGAAGATCATTGACCAGTGGGACCAACTCGAAGAAAGAAATACTAGGAGGAGCACTTCCAGGAAGTGGGCTCGTATAGCGAATTTGGATGTCCGTACCCAGGGGCAAATTTTGATTCTGTTGCACGAAATGGTGAATCGGTTCATCGAGCATGCCCAGAGCATTGTCCCCTTCTCGATCCAGGCGGTACAGCAGATCGATGGCTGTCATACCGAGATCAGCCAGACTCACTATGGTGTCTGGCATCTCACCTTCCATAGGCAGTATAGCGACTACTGTTCCAATATCAGCAGGATCAGGCAGTAGATTTTCTATCCAACTGGCGATAGCTGGCTCTCCCTGCGACAAGATGCTGCCCGTAGTGGCTGCTCCCGTATCAAAGTGCAGGGCCATGCGATGATTGAGTTGTCTGCCTCGTCTGGGCGTCTTTACCACTTCGGGGATGGGCGGCACCCCTCCCTTACTGAATGCATTGAGCGTGCCCGCGGCCCGATCGTAGTTACCTTTAACGACCTGGTGTACCGATTCGGCCAGCGACAGATCGGCTACCGCGTCGTTGATGTCTTTTAGTTTTTCGACTTCGGACTGTATGGCCTCTGCCTCCGCAGTCCCTTCGGCAGGAAGGCCGCCAACACCCCATGGGTAGTTGACATTGGGCTTGCGCTGGTGCTCAATGAGCCATAGGCCGTCTACGACATTATTGGCTGCAATTTGCTCGATGGCGTCAAAATCATCCTCTTCCAAAGCTGTATCCGTTAGGCGATTGGCGCGCAAGGGGAATTTCTTTCGCAGCGGATATATGTACTGATCCAGTTGCAAGTGACTATCGTGCAATCCTCTTTCGAGTCTATAGCCCAGCAGCGCACCTAGCTCCTGACCACCTTGTATTCCCTCGATGATGTGTAGGGCCAATCTTACCCGCTCGGAAGAGAGATTGATCGAGTAGTAATCGGGATCGTCCGCATTGGCCTGACTCAGATAGGCATTGCGCAAAACAGCTGCCGTCGCTGCATGATCCAAAGAAGGTGCATGAGTATAACCCGCATTGCTATCGTCTGTTTGCGGCACTTGTCCATCGGGTGCAAACAGCTCTCTTTGCTCGTTAGATAGCGAAGCGGTACGCCTGTTGCGATCCTGGGGAACCAGATTCTCCACCCATCCATAAGCCCCAAGATAAATGCCAGACCTTGGGCTTGTTTCTGTTTCTGTCTCCAGCAGGGTGCCGTATCGCATGCCGTGGAGTTTCATATTCGTGAAGCCCTGCAACCAGGCGTCTAAGCGGTAATTGCAGCAATCGATGTGCTCGGCCATAAGCCGTTCTAGCCGGGCGGTAGGCAGCTTGGCGAGCTTTTCGAGAGCCTCTTTGTGCAGTCGCCATTCCTGGCCATTAAAGTCGTTTGATGCCAGCAGGCTGGGCAGATGCTCAATGACGAGTTTGCCGTCGGCCTGGGTGATGCTCGGCTCTTGGCGATATAGCAACTCGTAGGGGCTTTCTACTGCGTTTCCAATATTTTGACGCACGGCCACAAAGTCATCATCGACCAGCATCCGCACTTGCTCAGCGGGCGTGAGCAGTCGCTGTGCTCTGTACAGCGCCAGTCCCGTTCGGTTAGCCGACTGCTCGGTCGCGTATCGCAGCAACTGAAAGAGCATGGCATTAGGGCGATCGTCAACGGAAAAGCCACTTAGGTTCCTCAGTCGCTTGGGGTCTTCCTGCATGGCCTCGACCAGCCATTCGATGTAATTTTTTTCACCGACATAAGCGCGAATACTCCTGAACTCCGAAAGCGGGCTATCGTCGATTAGCGGTCCCACCAGAGGCGTGTGCGCCTGCATAAACAGTAGGTCCATGATCTTGGGCAGTTCTCTGGCCAGCTCTTCTTCATTGTTCAGGTCCAAGTCTATACCATGGCGCTCAAATAGTTTCCTGCTGCGGTCCAGGTGCCCGGCAGCTATAATGATTCCAAGCAAGGTTCCCAATAAACCACCCGCGCTCAGTCTATTGAAAAACTGCTTTAGAGTTTCTCCCATCCGTTGGTCAAACTCGACTGAGGTGGCATGGAGTCCTAGCACGGCCAGCAGCTTCTCATGCGGGTCATTGCTCGGTCCGTGCAGATGGGCTACGTCAGCCAGTAAGGGTGTCCAATCAGTGCGAATGCGTTCTAGCAGGCCAAGCAGATCCCTAAGCACGCCCTTGTGATCATCGAAGCTGGGAAAGGGTTGACCGCTTCTTGGTTCTCTGTCTATGACGAATTCTCCATCCAGGTCATCAAATATCACCTCTTCTGTTGGTGTTTCAGGGATTATCCTGGTTTTCAGCCATTCCCCTTTTTGGACGGTACAGATGGGCAGCAAAGAATAAGGCTGTTTACCAATGCGCAATGCAGGCATACGCCCTCTGGGCGCTACATGAGACCGGAAAAACTCAGCAGTAACCGACCGCTCCCATTCCGTAGTCAATCCATCGAGCATACCATCCAGGTAGCGCCCCAAGGTAGCAGGATACAATGCCCGCTGCATAGCAAAAGACTCACACTGATCGGTATGGTCGTAGTGTAGGGCTGTGATCAGACCAGATCTCGTAGCATCTATACCCAACAGATCGGTCAACCACCGGCCATCGGTTCGCGTCAATCGACCTTCATCTACCTGAACCGTATTCGGTGTATCGATCAGCCGGTCAAAAGTGGCTTCACCAGATTCGAATTGTGTGAACGGAGATTCTTCATCATCCGATCTGTTGGTGGCCAGTCCCTGAGGCAAAATAGCCAGCCCGTTCGTTCCATACTGATGGTGGCTTAACATTTGCTCTAGCTCTTCCTGGCTCTCCTGGGCATCGCTAGACAAGCGCACGCCCAGCACGAATAGTCGGTCAAAGCCCGCATTGTACGCCTCTTCACTCAGATTAATCCGAAAGCCCATGCCTACCCCAACAGCCGCATCAAAATCGTACAACCAACGCGTATCAGAGCGGCTACTGAGGTACTGCACATACAAACCCGCTTTCTCCTCATCTGATGGCTCGGCCCCATTGGCGAATAGATCGGGATAAGCCTCTGTCAAAACGGCTTCGACATCTTCCCCGGGATCGGGGCCGACAACTAGGGGTTTTGGAATCATAGGCCCGATTTCGTCGATAACCAGTTTTCCATCCTTGTAGGCCTGTATCAGCAAGCGATCCGGGAGCATGTCTGTCCGGGCAGGTTCCGACCAGGCAGAAAGCGTGCGGTCAATCTTCTCCTCTGGAAGAAAGTCGAGAAAAACGATCTCCAACTCCTGATCGGGCCCAAGAACGGTTGGCATACCCTCTGGCAGGCCCGCTGGCTGAAACCTTGCCAGCAACTCTTTGGCATTATCGGCACTGCCCGCTTCGTCGATCAGTTGCTGCATAGCATCTTCTATGGCGTTTTGATCAGTTGGAGTTTTCCATTGGGCTTCGTAGACGCGCGCTATCGGCTTTTTCAGATTATCGTCCAGATCATCGGCAGTTGGTATGACCAGGATGATATCCTCTACTTTCTTGCGAAATGGCGGTGCCTGCCCAGCAGCAGGTTGTATCCACTGCGTAAGCCAGTAAGCTCTGCCTGCACTAGACTGCTCCAGTAGTCCGTTCCAGGCAGCCAGTCTTCGATTGCGCACTTCGGCAGTCAGTTCCTCACTTGCTCCGCCAGCTGGCTGACCAGCCCTGTAAAAATTGATCCAATAAGCGCGTGTTCTCAAATATTCGGCCTCACTGGGTATGGTTTCAAAGGTATCGATCAGGCAATCATCGGGATAAGCTCTTACCCACAACTGGTGCTGTATCTGGGCGGCGGCAGCTGTTTCCATCGCTTCCACCTTTTTAAACCGAGTTTCCAGCCGAAGCGGAAAAAGTAAAATGGGCGTATGATCGCTCATTTTGTTCATTTGCTCTCTGGGGTCGGTAAACGGCAAAAAATCGAATTTGGCCTGATCGAGCAGGGGCACCAGCGTCTGCTGCTGTTGCTGTGTTGCTGCTATCTGTTCAGCTAGGTCTTGCTGGGTACTGGTCAAGCCCAAAGACAGTTTGGAATTGCCTTCGGGGTCGATTCTTTCTATTTTGGACTTCCGCTGGTCGACCACACGCAGCCGATTTCTGTCTCTGTTCAGATTCTGCCGCAGATCTTTATTCTCTTGTCGGCGACCTCGCAAATTGCGTCTGGCTTCGTCAAATGTGGGCATGGGTCTTAGTTTTTGGGTTGGGCTTTGACCATATCAGCGGCGTGAACGGCTACTAAAACGGGTACCTGGTAAAGTACATAGGCCATATCGGCTGCATTCATATCGGCATTCCAGTCGATTTCATCATCTTCACTTCGCTGATCGACCTTCTCGGCATCCTCACCCTCTCCTTCTGCATTGACTTCCAGGGCATCGAGTGTGATGGGATCCAGCTCACCTACTTTCAGTATTTCACCGTCGGTTATGTCCAGGTGGTCCCAGCTCAGGTCATTCCAGACTTCCACCGGGTCATTCTTATCGCCAAGGTCTAGTCCGAGTCTGGGCTCGCCGGGTTGCTCTTGAATGACGAAGAACCAGCCGGCATCGTCATCTGCTGTATCGCCTAAGCCACCGCGTGCTTCTTCGACGGTCAGATCAAAACCAAAGAAATAGATATCAGGCTTCACCTGGGCTTCGTATATCGGGTATCGGCGATATTCGTTTTCAGGTGTATTGGCCCCCACCATAGTCTCGTCTACCAGCTTTCTGGGTAATTTATTATTGGGTACCTGCTCGCCATTTTGTTCTTTGTAGACCCATTCTGCTTTTTGGGCATAGATGATGGCGTTGGGATACTTTTTCAACAACTCTCCCCTGATCACCAACACCGCTTCTTCGCGCGGACTGGCGTTTGGATCTTCTTTTCGGCGGCGTATCTCACGTAGGTCGTGATCACCCAGCTTATTGAATTTCGACCAGCGATGCAGTTTGGGAATGTCGTAGCTGGCCTCACGCCTTTCCTCTTCGGTGGCATTGGGATCTGGGTTTAGATCGATCGACTCCCAGAATTTCCGGAAGTACGAGCCTCGCTGGTCAGTAGGAAACTCCCGCCATAGCAATTCGCGCCCCATCTCGTGGTTGAGTCCCACCATATATGCCTCTATGAATGCCTGGTTAGTCTCTAGGAGGGTAACGCTGTCTTGTGGTATCCGATCTATATTCGGCAAGAACCAGTTGGGATTTTCGTCGACCAACGGTTCGTACATGGGCGTATCTATACGCGGGTAGGCCATAGCCGGCACAAAGCGCTCGGTGAATTGTTCCAACTTCAGTTTGGGAGGTAGCAGGTAGGTACCAGCAACCCGCTCCGGGATTCGGACTTCAGGGTCTAGCTGCTGAACCACATTGGTGCGCGCCTGCCCTGGATCTATAGGTGTATAAACTCGCGGCGGTGCGGAGTCGGCATTCTCCTTGATCAGGTCGAGTTGGTCTTTTAGGGCTGCCTTGTAAGCTTTCCCTTCATCGCTATCCGTTGTTCCTGCGGTAGGACTGAAATTCTCCGCTGGATCGGAAATGCGAAAATCAGGATACTTCGGAAATCTATCGACGGTACCAGAAGGGATGGTGAGGGGATCTAGAGGGTTTGTTGCTTCGGGTGGTGGGTTCTTGATCAGCTGCTGAAGCCAAAAGAACAAGCCGATCAAAAAGGCCGTGGCAGTCAGTAAGGTCGCTAGTGTCAGGCCGATCAGCCACCCTAAAAACAAGGCGAGCAACCACAACAAACCAACCGCGATGAGCGGCACGTATTTGAGCCACGGCAATTTGATGAGCCATTCTCGAAGTGTTGCCTTCCAATTGGTGGGTAGCGCTTCAGGACCGGCTTGGTCGGCTATATCCTGGTGGGTTGGCGCGCCCACTGGTGCTTCTCGCGGTGGAGCTGCCGTTATTTCTCCGGCAGCTATGCGGTCAATCAAGCTACCAGATGTAACCTCAGCGGGCGCATTTTCAAAATTCAA
>JBCDFE010000238.1:0-7205 GCA_039178745.1 Bacteroidota bacterium
GAGCTTGCCACCAATATAGTTGCCGACCACACCGCCTATACCCAATGAGAACATGGCCCATGCCGCTTGTGTAGGTGCATACCCCAGCTTGTCGACCAGGTATACGGTGAGAAAAGGCAAGATCATCGCTCCGCTCCGATTAATGAGCAACACCAGAGACAAATACCAAACCTTGCGTGGTAAACCCGAGTAGGCTTCGTAGTACAATCCTGCTATGCGTCTGATCATGGAGATAGGTATTAAGTATGTAGCGGGAGAATTGGCAACCTCCTATCTGCCTGAATAGTTCCGCTTGGATGCGTTTTGTTTCATATTGGCGGCTTTTAACTAAACCTCGCCTCATCCATCATCGCCATCAGTTTTCTTCGCCTTTTATGCTTACTACGAATCTCCTTTACTGCTATAGCTAGCTGCTCAGCTTCTCCATAAAGGCGAAGAAGGTCTAGCGCTTGGACCACTTTTTTGTACTCGCGTTGGTCGGCATGGGGTAGTGATTTGTCCAGCATGTCCCAAGCCAACTGTTGTGCTTCACTGGGAAATTGCTCGCCATACTGGTAGTAGAATTTGTAATGCAGTTCAGGTAGGCGATAGTCATCGGGATATTGTTTGAATAGGCGATTTACCTCATTAGCTTCTTCCTTGTTGATGAGGTGAATGGCCAGATTATATGTGCTCACTTTTTCCATCAAATCTCGGAAGGATGTAGTTAGATCAGGTCGTCTTTCCTCGCACCAAGCTAAGGTTTGGAAGATGGTGCGAGCAGACAAATATTTTTCCATAGCCTCTTGCTCACCTTTCTTGCCATTCGTCATCAGGCATAGCTCAATATATTTCTCAAAGGCTTCGTCCCGGTAGGAATCGTATTGATTCTCATCTGAGAATAGTTCGCTTTCCAGTAATTTTTTCGCTCGGTGATTCTCCCCGCTTATGATCAAGCTATCAGCGGCCTGGGTGGCGTAAAACAGGTTAACGGATGCCAATGCCAGCGACAATTCCCTTTTTTCATCCGAAGATATTTGATCGCTAAAACGTTCGAATAAAAGCTTGGCTTCATGAGCTTTTACCTGCTTCAATCGCTCGGCATCGATTAATGAGGTTTGCAGGCCATTTAGGTCTTTTGCATTTTTAGTATTTGATACCAATGCATAGCCGAGATTATGCGAAGTATACATGTAGTCATAGCCCTTGATAATGTTCTCAACTTTATCGAACAAGGGACCTCTTTTCTCGGCTGATTGAGCTAAGATGAACGCTCCGCAGAAATTAATAACTTCCGTTTCGTCAAATACGGAATCGTAATAAGAATGATACAGCTGTCCTTCATTGGTCAGGTATTGGAGCCTTTCAAAGAGATACCCGATTAGCTCGACAATTGCATTTTGTTCAGATTTGAAAAATGGGATTAGTTTATTCAACTCCGGGATGAGCTTCCTTTCAAACTCGTCGGGATCGTAGTGCTCATCTTCAGCTAGGAAATGGTAAATTTTTTTAGCTTCATTCTCGAATGCACTAGATACGTCAGCCTTATTCATGGAAGCCAGCTCAATCTCACGGCGATATTCTAGGGGCGCAAATTGCTCCACAAGGCTGATTAGTTCCTCTTTGCTTAAGGTAATCAAGTGTTTGCGAAGCGCGCTTTGATCAGCGGGCTTTGTGCATGCATTGAACTCATCCAGCCATTCATCTGTCAGTAGCCAAATAAAAGCAGCCAGATGTTTACAAGGCGCTTCATACGGGCATGAGCAATCAAAGGCCAGATGATTATCTAAAATGTCCAAACTAACCTGATACTCTCGCGTACCCCATACACTGGCCCTAAACTGCTGATGTATGACTTTTTCAATGGTCCAGCCTGATTCATTATAATAACTCTCCGCTCTATCGAGTATGATATCAGCAAAGTAAGTATCCATATCGCCTTCGGCAATATGTTTTAGCTGCTCAATCGCAGATATATCTTCTCTAATCGGTATACTCAGCTTCGTGTACATCGTAATTAATCGCAAAATAGATCACTAAAAGGAATATAGGCCGCTGAATTCCCTGATCTTTACAGCAGTCATAATGTTTATCCTGTATGCCGTCTACTCAATCACTCATTTTGCCAGCTGTGCGCGGAGCCCTCAACGGGTTGTCCAAAGTATCGCCTGCTAAAGCGGGTAAGGTAGCCTACAATATTTTGGCTAAGCCCAGACGGCCAGCGCTCACCGAAGCGGGCAAGCAGTTTTTGGCTGCTGCCGAATCGAGGACACTCCTGCTGGCTGGCGACCCGATACAAGTGCATCATTGGCCAGGTAGTGGACCTGGTATACTACTACTTCACGGCTGGGAGAGCAGTACGGCCAGGTGGGCACCGTATTTCGAAACACTCAGGCAGCATGAGTTCGATATTTACGCCATTGATGCCCCGGCCCAGGGAGGTAGCGGAGGTGTAGAGTTCTCGGCCATGGCCTATGCCGCCGCTTTAGAGGCTTATCTGGAGCAGCTAGAAACTCCACCTATCTATTGGCTGGGCCACTCAGCAGGTGGAATGGCAGCCTTGTACTATCTAAGCGAGATGAATGGCCAGATACGGCCCGACCGATTGATCATAATGGGCGTAGCTGGCGAGATGTACAATTTTGTAGATCGCTTTTGCGAAATCGTTGGTCTGAATAATGTCGTACACGCAGGTATAGAGCATGAGTTTACCAAGCGTTTTGGCATGACCTTTTCTGATGTATCATTCGTTCGTATGGCTGGTCAGTTAGAAATGCCGGGCCTGATTATTCACGATCGCGATGATGAACTGGCTCATATCAGTGGAGCCGAAGATATAAATCGAGCCTGGGAAAGCAGTGAGCTGATGATCACAGAAGGGCGCACCCACAGCGTACTAGGCGAAGATATTCCAGGGATTGTAGCTGAGTATTTCCTAGGCCTTTAGAGAATCATTCATCCTTTTTCCATCGCTTATTCAGACCAATTTGAGCAGGCTTTTGCCCAACTTTATATCTTTCCAAGGGTTGATCCTCCATCTCAGTTTATGCAATTATGAGTCAAGTACCACAATCTCTAAGTGTCGGAATCGACGATATATCGGCCTATATCCCTCAGCTTTTTCTACCCATTGAGACCCTGGCCAACGCCAGGAATATTCCCTTTGCTAAATTAAATAAAGGGCTGGGTCTGCAAGCTATGGCCGTAGCAGATGCGCGAGAAGACAGCGCCACCATGGCTGCCAATGCTGTTTTGGATATCATCCACAAAAATGATTTAGATCCAAGGTCGATAGGTAGAATTTACCTTGGTACGGAAAGTGCCCTCGATGGCGCTAAACCAACGGCTACCTATGTCCTCGATATGGTACAAGAGCAACTTGCCGAAATGCACGGGGCCGACTGTTTGCTGCACTGCGATGTGATCGATATGACTTTTGCATGTATCGGGGCAGTAGACGCACTACACAATACTTTGGATTGGACTTCCGCAGGTCGGGAGCGAATTGGCATTATCGTAGCCTCCGACGATGCCAAGTACGAATTGGCTTCAGGCGGAGAATATACCCAGGGCGCGGGGGCTGTGGCGCTACTCATCAAGCACAATCCACGCTTGCTGATCATAGATCCGGTATTTGGTGTCGCGACTCGGCCAGTTCACGATTTCTTCAAGCCAACACGGCCGGTCAGCAAGCGAGAACTCATAGAAGAGGTGCTCGCCCTGCTACCCGAAAATTGTAGTCAAGGTGTCGATGTTGACCGGTTGGTCGAAAAACTGGGCACAGGCCTGGAAGTCAAAGGTGTTCTGGATTGCAACGAGTGTGAACTAGAGCTCCACAAAGCCACACCGGTTTTTGATGGTCCGTATAGCAATGAGTGCTACCAGTCACGTATCCGGGAGGCCCTGATGAATTACAGAAAAAAGTCAGGTAGGGTAGCGGCCGGTGAAATGTTCGATACCTGGGCCAGATTGATTTTTCATTTGCCCTATGCTTACCAGGCGCGCCGCATGTTTTCGGAGATATATGTTGAAGAGCTGAAGGCCAAAGGCAACTGGGCTGCGTTTATTGCCGAGCACAATCTGGAAGTACCCTGTGCCGACAACTACGAAGACCGAGAAGAGTATCTGACCAGATGCGGGCAGTTTCTAAAGTCCGTTAGTAAAACCAGTGAATACAGAGAATTTGTCGAGCAAAAGATTGCTCCCGGTGAATGGGCAAGCAGTCAGGTGGGCAACATGTATGCCGGCTCTATATGGCTGAGCCTGATGTCGGCACTCGAATCTGGTCTGGATGAAGCTCATGCACTAAATGTAGGTGATGAACTCGGATTTTTCGCTTACGGAAGTGGCTCCAAATCTAAGGTGTTTGCTGCCAGACTTGCGGATCAATGGCGCGAAGTAGTAGAAAATTTTGGCCTAGCGCGGCGTCTCGACCTGCGGCAGTCCCTATCTTATGAAACCTATGAAGCACTGCATAGGGGACAGCTCGCAGATAATGTAGCCCAACAAGATGCAGGCACTTTCTTCCTAGCTGATATTCACCGCGAGAAGGGAGAAATGGAAGGTGCCAGACACTACGGGTATCGGGCCGAAGAGGTGGCCGTAGGATAAAAAAGGGGCCAGCTTTCGCCGACCCGACCACAAAAGGTTGCAAATACATTATTCTTCGGGGCTACATAGACTGTAGCCCCAGGGTTTGGGGTGCATTTCCAGATTACCGATTACTTGTAATCAAATCCTTACTGCTCTGTTTTGATATAACAAATATAGTGACAGTACTTTATTTGTGCAACTATTTTGTGAATAATTGAATAAAATAATCATTTTATAACTTATATGATTATAATTTTGTTTTCTGAATAGATTATAGATGTAGTGAAATGGTAAAAGGTTTTATTCGGCAGCTATGACCTATAAATCAAAGGATCGATAGCTATGCACATCGATTCATGCCATCTTCGGAGAAGAATAGCAACCTATAAATAGAACCATCGATGTATATACTGCTATCCCAATTCTGCTCTTAGGAATCTGGCGGTATGGCTCTTCTTGTTTTTAGCCACTTCTTCGGGTGTGCCTTGGGAAATGATCTCACCACCTCCACGGCCGCCCTCAGGACCTAGATCGATGATGTGGTCAGCTACTTTGATGACATCCATCGTATGCTCGATCACGATCACTGTATTGCCTTTGTCGACCAATTGATTGAGCACCTTCAGCAGGTATCTGATGTCTTCGAAATGCAGGCCAGTCGTAGGCTCGTCGAGTATATAAACCGTATTGCCGGTGTCTCGCTTGCTGAGTTCCTCAGATAGTTTGACGCGCTGGGCCTCACCTCCACTCAGGGTAGTTGCCTGCTGGCCCAGTGTGATATAGCCCAAACCAACGCTGGCCAGTGTTTTGAGTCGGCGATAGATTTTGGGGATTGGTTTGAAAAACTCGGTGGCTTCAGTTACCGACATTTCCAGCACGTCGTTTATCGACTTGCCCTTGTATAGAATCTCCAGGGTCTCTCGATTATAGCGTTTGCCATTACAAGTCTCACACTCTACATATACATCTGGGAGAAAATTCATCTCGATAACCCGCATACCGCTGCCGCCGCAGACCTCACAACGACCTCCTTTCACATTGAAGCTGAATCTGCCGGGTTTGTAACCTCTTATTTTGGCTTCGGGCAGATCGCTAAATAGCTTTCTGATGTGGGTGAAAACCCCAGTGTAGGTAGCCGGATTGGACCTCGGTGTTCGACCGATTGGGCTTTGATCGATTTCTATGACTTTGTCTACATGCTCTAGCCCCTTTATCTTCTTGTAGTCCATCGGGCGTTTCAGGCTATTGTAGAAATGCTGTCTCAAGATGGGGTAGAGCGTTTCATTGATTAAGGTAGACTTACCACTTCCACTCACGCCTGTAACTAGCGTCAAGGTGCCTAAAGGTATTTTTAAATCAACGCCCTTTAGATTATTGCCAGTAGCACCCAGAAGTTGCAAATATTTACCATTTCCAGGTCTTCTGCTTTCCGGTATCTCAATGGCTTTTCTACCAGCCAGATAGTCGGCCGTAATGCTTTTCTTTTCTTTTAAAAATTGCTTTGGCGGGCCCGCAGCTACGACCTCGCCACCGTATTCGCCCGCGCCTGGACCTAAATCTATCAGGTAGTCGCTGGCCAGCATAATGTCTCGGTCATGCTCTACCACTAAAACAGTGTTCCCTATGTCGGTCAGCTCGCGCAGTGCAGCGATCAGGCGCTCATTGTCTCGCGTGTGCAGACCTATACTCGGTTCATCGAGTATATAGGTAATGCCTGTCAGTTGAGAGCCAATCTGAGTGGCCAGCCTGATGCGTTGAGCTTCACCACCACTTAACGATCTGCCTGGCCGGTCCAGACTGAGATAATCGAGTCCGACATGCAGCAAAAAGTGTAGTCGAAATCGAATTTCCTTGAGAATGTCTTTGGCGATTAGTTTGGTGCGATCGTCCATACCGTCTTCAGCGGTCTCCAGCCATTCTCCCAACTCGTGAAGATCCATTTGGGCCAATTCGTGTATGGCTCGCCCATTGACTTTGAAGTGTCTGGCCTCTAGCCTCAGTCTGGCACCTTCGCATTCCGGGCAGTCGCTAATGGTCATAAACTCTTCTGCCCACTGCCGGATTCGTTCGCTGCTGGTTTCTTCATACCAACGACTGATCATATTCATCAGTCCGTTTTTCTCGACATCCCAAACGCGGTCGTGGGCTATGCGGTCGTAGCGCGAGCGTCGCTTAGCCTTACCGGCTTCGGTGCCATAGAGTATAGCTTCCAAGCCTTTGGCCGGGATTTTGGATATCGGATCGCTGAGTTTGAACTTGAACTTTTTGGCAATATTGCGAACCTGTTTAAAGGTCGTATTGTCTCGGTTTTCCCCTAGTGGTACGATACCTCCCTTACTGATACTTTTGCTGCGGTCTGGTATGGCCTTGTCTATATCTGGTGTGTTGACCCTTCCCAGGCCCTTGCAAGTTGGGCAATAGCCGTAGGGTGAATTAAAGGAAAAGGTATTTGGGCTTGGCTCTTCATAACTGATGCCATTTTCGGCATCCATCAGGTTGCGGCTAAAAGCAGTGACAGTATCGTTTTCCAGATCGTTGATCATGACCAGGCCTTCGCCCATACGCAGGGCAGTGCTTAGGCTTTGAGATAGTCGATCTCTGCGATCTTTGGCCATCTTTATGCGGTCTACGAC
>JBCDFE010000239.1:0-7201 GCA_039178745.1 Bacteroidota bacterium
ATCAGCCAAGACGATTATCTTTTTAATTTCCAGCATAGCTGGAGGATAGCAGACTATCACCGTATGATAGAGGCTGGCATATTGACTAGGCGAGATAAAGTGGAGCTATTGGGTTATGGGAAGGGCTGGAGATTTAATTCCATAGTAGTATTTGCAGCATAAAAATTCAGGCTTCTCCATATTGTAGATTTGTATAATAAATTTGAACATTGACTTGATATTTCGATCCCGATTTTCGAGGGTCTCCGCGATGCTTCGACCTGCGAAAGTCTAAATAACAAGCCTCGTCTAGAGTCTTCATTTGCAAATTCAATTTTTTAATTCTACATTTGTAGAACAAAGTCTACAAACATAGTATGAAGTTGTCCGCTACAGAAGAGCAATTGATGCACCACCTATGGAAGCTCAAGCGAGCGTATCTAAAAGAGCTTTTGGCTGTACTGCCTGATCCAAAGCCTGCGAAAACTACGGTTGCTACCCTACTGAAGCGCATGATCGATAAGGATATGGTCGGCTACGAGCTGCATGGCAACAGCAGGCAGTACTACCCTAAGGTGAGTAAGCGGGGGTATTTTGGTAAGAAACTGAGACGCATGATCGATAGCTACTTCGACGCTTCGCCTGCTGCCTTTGCCTCCTACTTTGCTGAGTCGACCAAGCTAAATCGCACCCAACTAGAAGAACTTCAGGAGATCATTAACCGCAAACTGGAGGAAGAATGATAGGCTGGGGTATATACCTGCTGAAGGTGGCCACCATACAAGCCATTGCTCTAGTAGTCTATCAACTCTTACTAGACGGGGAACCGATTGGGCACTTTAAGCGGGCTTACTTAATCTTGAGCTTACTAGTGGCCTTTATCGTTCCAACTATTGCTATTTGGGAAGTGTCACTACCCCTTTCATCTTTACCGGCTGAAGAGCTTGTGCGCAAAATAGGCCGTGGCAATTCGAATGTGGGTTTGGAATATTCCAAAAATCCATTCGACTGGAGTATCATACTATGGACCATCTATCTCATCGGCCTTGCGATTTCTCTGCTCTCTATGCTCAAGCAGTTATGGCCAATCTTCAGAAATTATAGATCGAGCCTTAGCCAAGAGCATAGAAACGGAGCTATCTGGATAGCCATGAAAGAACCTATTCGAGTGCACAGTTTTGGCCGTCTCATTTTTTATCAAAAGAATAATCTTCCATCCAAAATAATCAGGCAGCACGAGCTGGCTCATGTTAGACAATGGCACACTACAGATCGGATTTTGATACGATTGCTGAGGGTTTTCTGGTGGTTTAATCCCGTCCTATTCTTTTACGAGCGGGCTATACGCCATAACCACGAGCTACTGGCCGATAAAGCCGCTCTAGAATTAGGTGGTATTTCCGTTTCTGATTATCTGGATGAGCTTTTATCAGAGCTTCACCCCAAGGGGTCATCGCCTGCTATAGCCAATCATCTGCCTTATCAATTCACTAAAAAACGCTTTCACATGATTATGCATAAGCCTATGCCTAGCCTGCTACTTGGAAAGTCTTCATTAATTATTTTTTGTTGGGTAGCAGTCTTTATTTATTTTGGTCATACGATTTATGGTCAGAATGCTCAATTTCCCAGGTTTCCTGAAATCTATGAAATAATAGAGGCTGATCGAACGGCCCTAGAAAACCAGCTGACCGTAGCTGAATGGAAGGATCTCGCTTATGAGGAGGTTTGGAAAGACATTCCTCAAGAAAGGAGACTTAGATTTCGCTATGAAGTTGATGAAGGAGATTCTAGTATCCTTTTCGTTGAAGATCGAATAAACTCCTTGTTGAGATTCATAGAACGGACTGAAAGGCGCAAGCCTCTCCCCCCAAGCGAAGAGGAGTTTGCCGACTGGCAAAACCCGGAAAAATGGCGCCTCGTTGTAGATGACCAAGTCATAGACAACGATCGCTTGGCAGAACTGATAGATCGAGAAGACATCTATCAAACCCATTTTACTTACTACCCTAAAATTGGAAATAGTACTAGACATAATAGGCCAGATGGAACCGCAAATATTATAACTGCCTCTTATCGAGCATACAAGCTAGCCAGGGTAAGAGAGACATTGGCTTATCTCGAGTCTTTTAGGGAGTAACGCACAACCAAAATATCAGCCAGCCTACTCTATAGAGCATAACACTCCGGTAGATGCTCTCAAACTATACACCAAATTCAGGTAGATATACCTTATTTGTGCTGCTTTTTCTTTGCCTGCTCTTTTTCAGCATCCAGTATTTGACAGCCCAGGTTCAGCAAGCGCCAGAGCCAGCAGAAGATGTTTTGGTTGGATTCGATTGTTTCAAATCGGCAAGACAACAAGCTCTGGATGATAATCTGACCGTCGCAGAAATGCTCGCTCTGTGCGAAAGATATGAAGGAACCGAATGGCTGACAATTGCCAATCAACACCATTATGTTGCCCTTGTGGCTGGAAAAAGCTATCGCTCCTTATATGAAGACGGACTACTGATTGGAAAGACAGACCTAAATCAGAGATTGAATACTGAAATACCAGCGCAGGAAGTTCGGAAATGGCGAAATTCCAATAAGTATGTCGTCTGGTATCAGGGACGTGTTCTCAATCGCAATGAAATCAATGGTCTAATTCTCAATCATCTTAGGATTAGAGATCAGAGAGAAATTTGGCGTGACGATATAAATAGACGAGAAAACAAGCTGCACATATACCTTCAGACCGTAGAGGAAATAGAAAGAGATCTGGCCTCAATCGACTATTTCCTGGAAGAATTGGAAAATAACTAGCTGCTGCTTCATCACCCGTCTTCCAGGGCAGCAGCACCACCGACAATCTCCAGAATTTCTTTTGTGATGGCTTCCTGGCGGGCCTTATTGTAGCTGATCTTGAGTTCGCGTTGCAATTCCTTGGCGTTTTCCGTGGCCGAGTCCATGGCGGTCATACGCGCACCGTGCTCGCTGGCGTGGGTATCGAGTAGGTACTTTTGAAACTGGGTCTGTAATATGCTGGGCACCAATGTCTCCAACAGCTCTTGCTGGCCCGGCTCAAAGATGTAGTCAGCCCGCATTTTGTTTTCCTCCTCATTCTCATCGGCTTCGGGTGGAGGAACGGGTAAGAACTGAGCATTAGTCGGATACTGAACAGCTGCATTGCGGAAGCGGCAATAGCATACGCGCACCTGATCGTACTCGCCCGCTTCGAAACTATCCATAAGCATTTGAGGGACTTTCTTCGTATTATCGAAAGAAAGGTCCTCAAAAAGTGGAATATGATCTTCGATTAAATTTAGATGAGGGTACTCGCCTAATCTACGACGAAAGAAGTCAGCTCCTTTTTTGCCAATGGCATAAAGGTCGATCTTTTCGGCTCCGGCCAATTCACCTTTGATAGCCGCAATGGCAGCCTTGATCACATTGGTATTGAAAGCACCTGCCAGGCCTCTGTTAGAGGTTACCACCACAAGCGCTGCATTATTGACGATCCGCTCTTGATTGAAGGACGTCTCCGCATCACCCTCCAGATTGGCCAATATGTTGCGAAGCATAGCATCTAGCTTATCTGCATAAGGGCGCATATCGACAATTGCCGTTTGCGCACGACGAAGCTTAGCCGCAGAAACCATTTTCATAGCAGAGGTGATCTGCATGGTGTTCTGAACTGAGCGGATACGTTCGCGGACTTCTTTGAGGTTAGCCATAGCGTATAGCGATTAAGCGTATTTCGTATAGCGTATTGCGACCGCCTGGGTCAGGCATGGTCGCGATACGCTATACGACCTACGCTATACGGATTTGTTATGAAAACTGAGGTACTACTTCCTTCGCCAGTGCGTCGATCTTAGCGAGATCTTCTTTGTCGTACTTCTTGGCGCGGAAATTTTCGAGTACTTCGGGGTGTGTGCGCTCTAGCTCACCGAGGAAGAACTCTTCGAATTCCTTCACCTTAGCTACGGGAACTTTGGCGAGGGCGCCTTTTGTTCCAAGGTGAATGATGGCGACTTGCTTCTCTACCGCTACCGGTGAGTACTGGGGTTGCTTCAGGATTTCTACGTTGCGCTTGCCCTTTTCCAGGATAGCTTGAGTAGCAGCGTCCAGGTCAGAACCGAATTTGGCGAAAGCTTCCAATTCACGGTAAGCTGCCTGGTCTAGCTTTAGTGTACCTGACACCTTCTTCATTGGCTTGATCTGTGCAGAACCACCTACACGAGATACCGAGATACCTACGTTAATGGCCGGACGCACACCTGCGTTAAAGAGGTTAGACTCCAGGAAGATCTGACCATCTGTGATAGAAATCACATTGGTGGGAATGTAAGCAGAGACATCACCCGCTTGGGTTTCAATGATCGGAAGGGCAGTCAGTGAGCCGCCGCCTTTGACCAAGCCAGAGTTCTTGAGCGTATCGGGCAGATCATTCATATTCTTAGCGATCTCATCGTCGGCAATGATCTTGGCCGCACGCTCCAACAGGCGACTGTGCAGGTAGAATACATCACCGGGATAGGCCTCACGACCTGGTGGGCGGCGCAGCAGAAGCGATACCTCGCGGTAAGCGACAGCCTGCTTAGACAGATCATCGTAAATGATCAATGCCGGGCGGCCCGTATCGCGGAAGAACTCGCCAATGGCCGCACCAGAGAAAGGCGCATAAAACTGAAGTGGAGCCGGATCAGCAGCCGAAGCCGAAACGATGACCGAATAATCTAAAGCACCGTTGTCTTCCAGCGTCTTAGCTACCTGGGCAACCGTAGATGCCTTCTGGCCAATAGCTACATATATACAGTATACAGGCTCGCCACGCTCGTAAAATTCCTTTTGATTCAGAATGGTGTCAATGGCAATAGCAGACTTACCCGTTTGGCGGTCACCGATGATCAACTCGCGCTGACCTCGACCGATGGGAATCATAGAATCGATGGCCTTAATACCGGTCTGAAGTGGCTCATTTACCGGCTGGCGGTAGATTACCCCAGGGGCTTTGCGCTCCAGTGGCATCTCATAGGTCTTACCCTGGATCTCGCCCTTACCATCGATTGGCTGACCGAGCGGGTTGACCACGCGACCAACCATACCCTCACCAACATTAATGGAGGCAATACGCTTGGTGCGGTGCACGCGAGAACCCTCCCGAATACCTTCGGAAGAACCCATCAGTACAACACCAACATTGTCTTCTTCCAGGTTAAGAACGATAGCTTCTGTGCCGTTCTCGAATTGTACCAATTCACCTGCCTGAGCATTGTTCAGACCATAAACACGAGCAATACCGTCGCCCACTTGAAGTACGGTTCCATACTCCTCAAGTTCAGTAGCCGAATCAAAGCCCGACAATTGCTGCTTGAGGATAGCACTGATTTCATCTGGTTTTACGTCAGCCATAGCTGTAAGATGTTTTATACCTGCTCGCCCAAGGGCTTACCAGGTCAATTATTTATTTAGCTCGCGTCTATTTGCGAAATGTATACGTTTGGTTGATCAAAGTCCTTGCGGAGCTGATTCAATTTGTGGGCTACGCTTGCATCGTAGACCTTACCATCGAATTCGATGATGAACCCGCCAATTAACTCTGGGTCTACCTTAGTCGTGAATTCGATTTGGCTTTCTGTTTTTCCAGCTGCTATAAGCTGGCGTTCAATCTGCTTTAGCGTAGCAGCATCCAGTGGTTTAGCACTAGTTACTTTAACCGCAGATATGTGCTTGATGTCGCGATATTGATTCTGGAAAGAATCTGCGATATCGATCAGGTCGCTTTCACGGCCTTTGTTGACCAGAATTCGGACGAAGCTATTGGTCATTTCACCAACGCGACCTTCCAGAATCGTCTCCAGTATAGATCGCTTCTTGGCCGGTGGCACTACTGGGCTTTTCAAGAGCATGGCAAAGTCGCGAACCTTGGCCAGTTCTCGGAGGGTCTCCATATCCTTTTCAACCTCTTCGAGCTGATTGCGCTCGATCGCAAGGTCGATCAGTGACTTGGCATAACGGCCGGCAACTCTCAGATTTTTCATCGAATATCGATTTCTGTTTTTTGATTCTACTCCAGAGTAGGATCCTTAATTGAGTTTGCTGACCATGTCCTTGATAAAGGCCTGGTGGTCATTATTGCTGTCCAACTCGCGGTGCAAAATCTTTTCGGCTATGTCTACTGCCATAGTACCGACCTGCTGCTTGAGGTCTACGATAGCTGCCTGGCGCATGTTTTCAATGTCGCGCTTGGCATCGGTAGCTACCTTTTGTGCCGCCTGCTTAGCCTCGTCTTTGGCAGCGGCAATGATTTGACTGGCCTGGCCCTCTGCATCGCGCAGCATCTTGGTGCGCTCTTCGCGAGCTTCGGCCAGCAGGCGCTCATTATCGGCTTTTAGGGCAGTCATTTCTTCGCGCACGCGCTTGGCTTCGTCTATGCTGTTTTGAATATCGTCATCGCGCTTCTTAAGCGCTTTTTGGATGGGGCCAAATGCGGCTTTTCCCAGCAATCCCCAAACCAAAACGAAAATTACCGTAGTCCAAAACAACAGTCCTGGATCAGGCTTGAGTACAGAGAAGTCGACTAGAAACAGATTCAACATGGTTTTGTCTTTTCGAGTTGCCGAATAAATCCCAATGACTTACGAGACAACTTCTAGTTTTAAGTTTGACCGAAGCCGCCGCCAATCGCGGTTCGGCTTCGGTCGGAGTCTTTACTGCTTTGAAGCAAAGGGTCGATTAACCCAATACGTCTATCAGACCGACTACGATGGCGAAAAGGGCCGCGCCCTCAACCAATGCAGCCGTTAGGATCATTGCGGTACGAATGTCGCCCGTAGCTTCGGGTTGACGAGCAATAGATTCAGTAGACTTGCTACCAATCAAACCTACGCCGATTCCGGCTCCAAGAGCGGCAATACCTGCACCAATAGCACCCATGTCATATGAATTTAGCGGGTGAAGAAATAGTCTTTAATGAGCATGGGCGTGGGCCACATCCTCATCGTGATCGTGATGATGATCCTCGACTGCCGCACCTATGTAGCTGGCCGTAAGGATCGCAAAAATGAATGCCTGCAAAAAGGCAACCAAAAGCTCGATCAGGTTCATAAAGGCGGTAAAGGCTCCACCGAGGATAGCACCAATTGCACCACCTCCCAGGCTTTGTCCATTATCGCCAAAGATGAAGATGAGCCCGATCAAACTCAAAATGATGATGTGGCCTGCCGAAATGTTA
>JBCDFE010000240.1:0-7179 GCA_039178745.1 Bacteroidota bacterium
CTTCAATGATGAAACTCCATGCACTACTGGCAGCTACTGCTCTCATTTTGTTCTTGTTCAGTTGTGAAAACGGACAAGAGTCCGAACAAGATGTAGATGTCGATATTACCGAAGAAGGCGCGGCTGATCACACGCACGAGGATGGCACCGCGCACAGCCATAGTCATAGCCATGGAGAAAGAGGCGATGGACACAGCCACTACCATGAAACGACGGATAGGCCGCCCTTCACCTACCTGAGCATGACCGGAGAATTTCACATGAATCCCGGAGACTCTATGACTCAAAACGACCGGAGAAATCCAAGTCGCCTAGAGCTCACCACTAGCGATGAGGCAGGTTCTCAGACTACGATTGCTTTTTATGCCCATAGCGACATGAATGAGAAATTGGCAGAATGTGGATACGAGTTTATTGGCAGCCGGCCAGATCCGCACTACTATCCCGATCAATCCAAGACATCGATATGGGATGTATTCAAAAAGATGACGGACATCTCGGGTGATTGCATGAATTACGAATATGTAATCTCTCGTTCGCCTCACGGTGACCCCATACACATGCATCTGCGTTATGGGCAGGATGTGGAGGCTCTACTCGCCATGAGCAATGATGAAGAAGACGACAAGTTCAACCCCTGGTGGGCTACCTACTGCGATATCGACAGGACGACTGCTTGTGATTAAATAAGGAAGATCTACTCAGTCCCCTACGGCAAGGCTAGCCAAGCAAGTACAGGAAAATGATCACTGGCATACCGACCTTCTACATAGTCGGTTAAGGTGGCCATGCGGTCTACTTGGATGGTTGGGCTAACAAAAATGTAGTCGATACGCCTGGTGGGAATCCGATCTGTTTGAAAGCTATTGAATGTGGCGGCCGGACCTAAACGAACGGTCGCTGCTTCATACACATCGACCAAGGCATCGCTGAATCGTCGAATCGGTTCTGTTTCTGGTGAGAGGTTTAGGTCGCCCATTACAATAGCTGGAAGTCCTTCCGGATTTAGGGCCAAAAGCTGCCGAAGGATCAAATCGGAAGATTGCCTTCTAGCCTCTGCCCCTACATGGTCGAAGTGGGTATTGAATACCATAAAGCTGGCTTCGGAACCGATAAACTTGAACTCTGCCCAGGTGCAAATGCGCGGCAGAGCGGCATCCCATCCGGTGCTGACTACCTCTGGAGACTCCGATAGCCAGAAAGTACCCGAACGCAGGGTTTCCAGTTCACTGGATCGATAGAAGATGGCGCTATACTCACCAGTATGACCACCGAGTCTGCCCTCGCCTACAAAATCGTATGCTCCCAGATTTTCCGATAGCCAGTCTACCTGATCGGGCAGCCCTTCCTGAATACCGAGTACCTTGGGTTGGTGAAACGCAATTTGGCTAGCTAGAAATGCTCTGCGCTTTGGCCACGCGTTTTCGCCATCGCTGGGTGTATTCAGTCGAATGTTGTAAGTCATGACAGAAAACTCAGGTTCACTTGTCGATTGCTGACTAGACCTGGAAGTAGCACAACCGACTACAAATAGCAAAATGAAAAGATAACGGCTCATCATAGTTATAAAGGTAGGTCTTCCACCCTATCTTTGCACTTCCATGGCTTACCGCTACGTCGACAAAGTCTATCCCTTTCATCTCAGTCCCGAAGCCCTAGATTGGTACCTGGCTCGTGGGTGGTACCGCATGGGTGGCAATATCTTTACAACGCATTATCTGTGTTTTCAGCAGCAGCTGTATTCGGCTATATGGATAAGGCTCGACCTGCGGAAGTTCCAATTCTCCAAAAGTCAGCGCAAGCTGATGCGCAAAAATGCCAAGCTATTCACTCATAGCGTTGGTCAGCGGAAATTTACGCTCGAAAAGGAGCTGCTCTACAATAGATATGCCCAGTCGTTTAATGGCCGCCTCTCCCCTAGCCTGCGCGACAATTTGGAGGACTACGATGAGGAAAGCATCTTCGATACCTATGAGGTGTGCATACGCGAGCAAGAGACGAATAAGTTGGTTGGGGCCAGTTATTTCGATCTAGGCGACAACTCAGCGGCGTCCATACTGGGGGTATACGAGCCAGACTTTGAGCGCTACAGCCTGGGCTACTACAGCATGCTACTTGAGATGGCTTTTTGTATGGAGCAGGGTTTTAATTATTACTATCCTGGATATATTGTACCCGGTTACAAAAGATTTGATTACAAAAAGCGAATTGGCCAAACAGAATATCTGGATGTTAAGTCGGGAAGCTGGTTGCCTTTAATGGATTTTAGCCGTGAAATGGGACCGGCCGAGCGACAGATCGAAGCATTGGAGGAGTTAAAGCATGCCATGCGCAATCAAATCACCCAGGCTGAAACCCTCATTTACCCACTCTTCGAAGCCCGGCTTTACCACGCCTGGCCAGAGAGCTTCCTGGAGCAGCCCTATTTGCTCTTGCTGGGCAGCAGGCCACATAAGCAAGGGCAGTGCGTTTGTGTCGTATTCGACCCAACAACCGAAGAATATATTTTGATGCTTTGCCAGTCTATGGGCGATATTCGATATTATTTTTCTGAGAAATATTTGAAAAGCTTCCCGCCCGAGTCTTTTCTGGTTGCCCTTCTGGATCGCTCTTCGGATTTACTCAGAACTACAGATGCCAAGGAATTAACCGAATATTTAATAAAATCACTTCGATAACTATGAAATACGCCATCATCTCCTTGCTCCTACTCTTTACGAGCTGTACACAACAAACGGGTCCTACATCCGAAGAACTAGCTGAACAATATGGGAACTTGACTGATGAGGAAACCGGCCTGCTAGACCCCGATCGAAGTCGAGCATTTATAGAAAGTACGCGTGCCTATGCAGAAAGCGGAGATGCACAAGCTTCCGAATGGCTTTTTAAAGCAGGCGAGGTTGCTCAAGGCATACAAGATAACGAGGAGGCCTTAGCCCTATATCAGGGAATACTAGAGGACTTTCCCGAAGGAGATCGCGCTGCTGACGCAACCTTTATGATCGCCTTTACCTACGATGAAAATTTTAGGAATGTGGCTAAGGCACGAGAATATTACGAGCTATTCCTGGAGAAATATCCAGACGATGATTTTGCAGACGATGCGCAGATTTTATTAGAAATGCTTGGAGAGTAGTTCTATTTGTACGCTGACCGCGCGGATGCGTCGGATATGAAATCACTACGTAACCAAGGGAGGCCACTCCATTTTCATATTCTGCATAGTAGTCAGGACGATATCGGTCATTAGGTAGTCGCGGTACCATCGCTGGTCTACCGGGATAACGTGCCAAGGTATCTCGCTCCAGTTAAGCACATCTTCGTAGGCTTTCATGTAGTCGTCCCAGTGCTCGCGTTCTTTCCAGTCGCCGGGATTGTGCTTGTAGTACTTGTCGGGTTCTTGCAGGCGCTCCTTGAGTTCTTCCTCCTGCTGAGCATGGCTGATGTTGAGGAAGAATTTGAGAATTACAGTTCCATTATCTTCCATGAGTAGCTTTTCGAATGCATTTATGGCATCCATGCGCATCTTAACCCGCTCTTCATCTATCCATCCGTGGACGCGCTGTATGAGAATATCTTCGTAGTGCGATCGATTGAAGATGACCATCTCGCCTTTGGCAGGAACTTCCTTGTGTATGCGCCAGAGAAAATCGTGTCTGAATTCCAGATCTGTAGGCTTCTTCCAGCCTACTGCCCGCATGCCGAAAGGTGCGCAGGCACCAAAGACATTTCGCATAGCTCCATCTTTGCCACTGGCGTCCATCCCTTGCAGGATGATGAGCAGGCTGTGCTTGCCTTCGGCCAGCATCTGTTTTTGTAGGTAGGCAATCTGCCTGGCTCGGTCTCTGCTGATGGCACGGGCGTCTTTCTTTTCCATGCCTTCGGGTGCGTGAGTCGGCAAGTCGGTTATCTTGATTTTTGACATGCGAGCAATATAGTCAGGGAAAAGAGAGTGTACAAGTTGGACAGCCATCTAGGCATTTACAAGCTTGGCCAGGCGATCGCACTCCTCCCTGTAGGCGTCCAGATTATTGGTTTCTATGAGCGTTTCAGCTTCCTGCAGCCATGCGTTTATCTCAGAGACTTTCCCATCGATATCCAATTGGGTCTCTGTCAGATATAGAAGCGTATTGGCTATATATTCAATATACTTGACCTTTCTATAACCGTCGAGGGCATTAAGCCAGTTGGCCTTAGCCTTTAATAAGTCTCCAATCTTCTGCTCCAGCAGGGCCGAATAGAAATAGGTATTGGCCAATCCCAGTAAGTCCCCAGCTTGTTTGGAGTAGTCCATGGCCAACTTGAAATGTTGCCGGGCTTTTTCGGGCTGATCCGATTTTGCTTCGAGCTGCCCCAAATTGCGATACATATACGCTACGCCAGTTGCCGAATTCTGTTGCTGGTAAAGACTTAATGCCTGGAGGTAATATTTGCGTGCTTCGGACCGATCACCATAGTATAACTCCAGGCGGCCCAGATTCGCCAAGGCATTGGCTTGGCCAGTCACACCTGCTTTAGCCTGGTGAATCTCCAGGGCTTTTTGGTAGTATTGGCGGGCCTCGTCTATACGGGCAGCTCGCATCTCCAGCCTGCCCAGATTATCATAAATCCTGGCTTTCCCACGGTCAAGATCCAAGTCCGAATACAATGAAAGTGCCCGATTGTAGTGCTTTCGGGCAATGTCTTTTGTGCCAGAGATAAATTCGAGCTCACCAAGATGACTCTCTATGTGTGCTTCCCCCATAGGTAAGTCAGCCTCCTGGTAGAGTAGTAAAGCTTCTTGATAATACGAGCGTGCCAAATCGGGATCTAATGATCTTTGCACCAGTTGCCCCAGGTACATTTTGATATTGGCGTGCTGCTTGTGGTGCGATGGCAAATCCGAGCGCTCAGATAGCGTCTTTAAAATGCCTCGTGCTCTGAATAAACGCTGATGGTATCTATTCATCCACTTAAAAGGCAGATCGTAAAGTTTGGGGTTTGTATAATTTAGACTTGCGAAGTAGGAAACATAATCCAGGTGCTCATCTATTGTAGTGCTACGCTCATCCAATGCTACCAGATGAATGGTATTGAATAGCGCTTCCGGGTTCATTCTATCGTCTGCATTATCATTTAAAATAACACGGACAAAGCGGACCACCGGTGGCAGGAGCCTTAGGTAGCCTTGATCACTAAAGTCAGCCAGGCTGCGCTCTATCAGGCTGGCCCTATCGCGCAGATCGAATGCTCCATTGGCCACCAATACTTTTTGCAGAGTTGGACTTAATCCGTGCCGAAATATGGCACACAAAGCCAGTAACAGACGAGCCTGAGGCTGATCTTGTAGTCGCTCGATCGATAACCCAAGGGAATAATTCAAACTATCGAGCCTATGTGTTCCGCTGGAAGCAAATCGCTGGCTCAGCTCACAGGAATGGCCTCGGAACCATTCCACCAACTCCTCCAGATTTATAAACGAGCGCGCGTGAGATGCGACTATGCTGATGGATAAGGGGTGGCAACTCAGATCTTGAGTTACAAACTGATGGATCAGCTCTTGATCGGGCACTACCCTACTCCAGCCTGCTTTTTCCAGCCACATGTTATGGAATAGAGCAACGGCGTCTTCGTCTTCCAGTACATCCAGATCCATTTCCGACCAGGCAGGTATGGCTCTTCGAGAACTGCCTATGACCTTCAGGCTGTTCAAGCCGGAGAGCTTACGCAGTAACATTTGAGTGTGACCTGCTTCGTCTATAGCCGATTCGATATTGTCGAGATATAGCAATCCCGCCGGGAGTTCATCCAGCTGTGCCAGTATTGCTTGTTCTGTGGGTACGCCCTTGCTGGTATCCAGTCCGGCCATTTCTGCCAGACCATTCAAAAGCGCTTGATAGCTGCTCAGAAACTCCACTTCTAAAACATAGACTACCCTACCCGACTCCGACGACAACCAGCGGTTGATGATCTGGTGGCAGATACTCGTTTTGCCGTTTCCTGCTAATCCTATGATCGCTAAAGCTCGTTTGTAGGTATCGAGCTGATTCAGGCATATCTCGATTGTCTGCTCGCGACCGATGAAGTAGTCGGTTGTCAGATAGGCATCGTCAGCTTCTTTGAGGATCCGCCAGTATTCTCCTTGCCGATCTGTGGAGTGAGCTTCTTTAGCTTCTGTTTCGAGATCTTCGAGAGGTTTCAACTCCATCAGCAGCCGGATGGCGCTGCGCTGTATGCGATTGCGGGTGACTCGCCTTAGCTCGTTAGTTCCTTGCTCGTCTTCCTCCTGATCCAGTCGACTTAACCTGCCCAGCAGACCGAGTACACGTTCTTCATATCCATCGACCTGGCCTATGGCTTCCAGCGCCTGCTGCAATTGCCCCTGCTCAAGAATGGAGCGAATGGAGGTGTATGTGGGTGAGGATGGCAAGGTGGAAGTGGCTAAGCGTTTAGCTTTTCAAGGAGGTCTTCGTATCTTACTGTTGCAACAAATGTAAAGGTAAGACAACTAAACACTATACCCCTACTCTACCTTTTCACCCATCTCACTGGCTTGACTGCGCCATCACCTGATTGCAATTGTACCAGATAAACGCCCGATGGCAAAGCATGGAGATCTAGCGAAGCCCTACCCGACAAAACAGGCTCGATGGCTTGGGAATACACGCTACGCCCAAACAGGTCTGTGACCGTAATCGATAAAGATGCTAGCTGGGTATCGAAGCTATAGCTGACCACTAGCTGCCCATAGCTCGGATTGGGCGATAGGGACCAGTCGCTTAGGCCATTTATGCGATCGCTAGCTCCCGGATTTGATCTGAAAGCTTCCGCATCTTCAGTGGGGTTTTGTACAGGGAATACTTCAGCATTTAGAAGAGAGGGTTCAAGATAGACAGTGGGATCTGTGAAAAAGGGCTCCTCTTCTGGCTCATCAATTCGGTCTGATATGGTGACGCAATAGTCTTCTACTTCTCCGAAATCTTCCCCCATATTGCCACAGCCAACATCGGGAATGTCGTTCCAAAGCATGATGATGCGCATGCGAGTCAAACCACGTACTGCGTCGTTGGGAATATTGATGACACCCGATACAGACTGGGTACTGACACCATCGCTGACGAATACCCGCTCATTGGCCCCAAAATCGCCATCCTGATTGAGGTCTATAAATACGCCCCAGCCTTCGGGATAGGACTGACC
>JBCDFE010000241.1:0-7171 GCA_039178745.1 Bacteroidota bacterium
GACTTAAAAATCAGTTATATCGTCTTTTGGTAACAGAGGAAGGATTCAAGGCAATTGTATTCGAAATCCCTTGGGGCAATGCGCTAGTGGTGAATCACTACGTGCTGAATGATATAGGTACGGCAGAATCAGTCGTTGGGCAAACATACTACTGGACCTACAATACTCAGGAGGTGATCGACCTCGTACAATGGATGCACGACTACAATCAGGGGCTGTCAGAGGAAGAAAAGATCTGGTTTGTGGGCTGCGATGTGCAAGGTCCTGACTTCAGGACGGAAATAGGCCGCTTGCGGGAATACCTCGAATTGGTCGATCCGAGTGCTTTGCCCGATCTCTTGGAAAACTACGATCAGCTTCCCCAAAGCGATCTGTTCGATTATCATCTGGCGTCGGAAGGAGTACATAGTGCAAACCAATCTGGTACACAGCTTGTCTACGATCATCTGGTCGATCAGGAAATAGCGTATACAGATGAGAGCTCGCCACTTTCCTATCAGATCGCCCTGATGGCCGCTCATCTGATTCGCGAGAGAGAACGCATCTATAGAACTTCAAGTTATGGCGAGGCAAGAGACGAGCTAATGGCTGTTTATACCGAGTGGTGGCAAAATATCCTGACTGAAGACAGTAAGGTAGCTGTCTGGGCGCACAACCGTCATGTGATGAAAGCCGCTTCGATTGGCCAAAACTGGATGGGTACATACCTCGCTCAGCGAGTGGGGGATAACTATAGATCTATAGGATTCAGCTTTAGTCGAGGCCGATTCAATGCCTTTTTGACCAACGAGAGCGGAGGCTTTCAAGCTTCTGTCAGGAACCAAACGATAGCGCAAACAGACTGCACTACAGTAAACAGCCTGTTAGGAGAAGTCCAAGCCGACCAGTTTTACCTAATAAAAGAAGAGCTGAGTCCGCTCGTATCCAACTACTTCCAAATCGCAAGGCCATTTACCCAAATGGGCGCGGGTTTTAATCCTGAATACATCGGCAATTACACCCAAAATATGCCCCTTATGTACCTATACGACGTCCTGATTCATTTCGACAACACCAGTCCGAGTATATTGAAATAGCACACCTTGATCGCTACAAATGATACTTTAGCGAAGACCCTCCGTACTGTTGCTCAGAGGTCAGTTTTGACGTTAAAAACAAATGAAAATGACTAAATTGATGCAGAAACTATATATAAGTTGTAGCCGTTCGTAAGAGTAATGCTTCAAAAGCGACATAAAAGAAATTGCACAAAGCCTGATTAACAATCCTTATCAAGGCACTCAAATAGGGCCCGACACCTACAAAGTAAGATTTAAGATTGCCAGAAACCTAAGACTCGTCTATTGCCTATGAGACATTCAATCCACTTTTTATGGCTGCTGGTAATGGCTATAATATTTTTCTATAGCTGCGCCAATTCCAGTTCTGACATCTCTGAACAAGATCATGAAGCAAGCGATGATGCTATGGCTTTAGGAGTAAAACAACTCCCTAATGATTCCCTTCCCTCCCACATAGACTCCCTCCTCAACCTAGACTTCATACGCGGCCAGCTCAACCCCCGCACCCATCCCCAATTCGAACGGGTAGACGATCGGTATACAGACGGAGATGGTAGCTATTACCTCCAAAGAGACGCCTACGCCGCTTTCCGGGATATGCACGCCGCGGCGGCTGAAGACAGCATCGAACTCACCATCATTTCTGCCGCTCGAAACTTCAACCGGCAAAAAGCGATCTGGGAGGCCAAATGGAATGGACACCGCCTGCTGGAAGGACGAGACAAAGCCGACGAAGTATATCCCGACCCCGTAGAGCGCGCTCTGGCCATATTGAGATTCAGCAGCATGCCGGGTACTAGTCGCCATCACTGGGGTACCGATCTGGACGTCAATGCCCTGGTAAATAGTTACTTCCAATCGGGCTATGGCCTAGAAGTCTACAAGTGGCTGCGGGAAAATGCCGCCGATCATGGCTTCTGCCAGCCCTATACGGCCGGTCGCCCACACGGCTATCAGGAAGAGCGCTGGCACTGGAGTTATCTGCCCGTAGCTCAACCGCTGACAGACTACGCTAAAGCAAACGCCACGGATGCCAACATATCCGGCTTCGACGGGGCCGAAGTAGCAGAAGAGATCAAAGTCGTCGAGCGCTATATTCTCGGCATCAATCAGGCCTGCCTGGAATAGCCCTTTCCCATCCCAGCATTTCGCAATGGGTTATACGTATCTTTGCGGCTCAATTTGATCTATGCAGCTTAAGGTTTTAGACTTGCGCGGGTCGGGAAGCCCGCTATCCACCGAAAACCAACCTGGTGGCTCATCGGCGAGCTGGGCTGATTTCCATAAGGTCCTGGACTCGATTTATGCCGGCGATCCACTCTATATCTATCCGCTACAGAATGATCTGGAGAGCATTTTTTCCGATAAAAATGCCGCCTTCGTCCGCGGGCAAGCCAGGATCTGGGTAGCTTATTCCGATGCCGGTAAACCCATTGGTCGTATCGCCGCCTTCATAGATCCCGAAAATATCGAGGTGGTCGGAATTCCCGTTGGTGGTATTGGCTATTTCGAAGCCATCCGAGACGAAGCTGTAGTCGATGCCCTTTTCAATGCAGCGGAGTCCTGGCTACGGGATCAGGGCATGGAGGTTGCGGAAGGTCCGATCAATTTCGGCGAAAGAGACAAATTCTGGGGCCTCCTCATCAGAGGCTGGTACCGCCCCATCTATCAAGAAACCTACAACCCGCCGCACTACCGCGCTTGGTTCGAAGACAGGGGCTATCAACCCTACGAGCAAAGCCTGACGCTCAGAGGAAGACTAGACGAAGTGCCCGCAGAAAGACTGGAAAGGCTCGGCACCAACATTAAAAAGCGCTACAATCTGACCACAAAGCGCATCACCAAAAATAATCTCCGAGAGGGAGCCGACGATTTTGCCGCAGCCTATAACGCCGCCTTTCTCGAAAAACCCCACTTCAAGCCCCTGACCGGCGAGCAGATTTACCCCAGCTTCGTAGCCATGAAGCCCATCATGGATACATACCTGACTTGCATTGCCTACGATCCAGACGGCAGTCCGGTTGGCCTCGGTGGGTTTGTACCCGATATAAACGGGTTCATGAAAGGCTTCAAAGGCAAGCTCAACTGGAAGACCCTCCCCAGATTTCTGTGGCGACTCAAATTTCAAAAAGAACGCAACTTCAAAGGCATCGCGCTAGGCGTAGCCCCCAAATACCAGAAGAGAGGCTTGTATGCATTACTGTCTCACGAACTCTACTCCGAAGGCGATGGCCACATCAGGCGCGTCTACGACAACATGGAGCTCTCTACCATTCGAGGCCACAACGACATTATGATCGCCTCTTGCAAAGCCATAGGAACCAACCCCCACCGCATTCATCTGGCCTATAGAAAAGCCCTCACGCCAGATGCCAAATGGGAGGCCTACCACATGATTCCCGAAGAGGAGGTCGAAATCGGCGATCCGAGCTTTTGGAACAAATAAGTCAAGAGTTAGCTACCATCCATCGGTCCATCTCGTACAGCATGTGCAAGATGCTCTCCCTGGCCGAGTAGCCGTGATCTTCGTGCGGCAGTAGCACCAGCCTGGCGGTTTTACCCAAATCGTTGAGGGCATCAAACATACGCTCGGATTGCAAGGGGTAGGTCCCGCTATTGGAATCTTCGGCTCCGTGTATGAGCAGTAGCGGAGCATCTATTTTATCGGCATGCACAAAGGGACTCAGCTTCATGTAGACTTCCGGCACTTGCCAAAACGTCCGTTCTTCTGTTTGGAAACCGAAAGGTGTCAGCGTGCGGTTGTAGGCGCCCGACCTGGCTATGCCCCCTGCAAAAAGATCGGTATGCGCCAGCAAATGAGCGGTCATAAAAGCACCATAGCTATGGCCGCCCACATATATGCGCTTGGGGTCTGCCACGCCCATTTCCATGAGTTTATCGATGGCGGCCTGCGCATTGAGCTGCACCTGCTCTATGAAGGTCTCGTTGGGTTCGGCTTCGCCCTCCCCGACGATGGGCATACCAAAGTCATCCAAAATGACAAAACCCCTGCTGAGCCATGCCAGCGGACTCATGGGGCTGACCCGCGTAAATTCGTAAGGAGAAACCAGTACCTGGCCTGCGGCTTCGGCATCTTTGTACTCCCTGGGGTAGGCCCACATCAAAACGGGTCTGGGACCATCACGCTTGGGCTCGTACCCCGCGGGCAAGTGTAGCTCGCCACTCAATTGAACCCCGTCTTTTCGCTGGTATCTGACCAGTTCCATTTGAGCGTCGCGCAGCTTCGGATAAGGGTGCGGTAGGTATGTAATGCGCACCTCTTCGGAACCATCGATCTTGCGCAAGAAAAAATTGGGCCGCTCGGTCTTGCTCTCCCTACTCAGCACAAAATAGTCAGGCTGCTCGTCTAAAATCAAGCTGGGGCGCTCGTAGTAGGGCGATTGCGATTGCCATAGGCGTTCGGTATTTCCCGTGGCCAGGTCGTACTCGTCTATGAAAGGGGCCTGACCTTCTTCAGCATGTCCGGCACCCACCAGCAGCAGTTTTCTACCTTCGTCCCTGGTCAGTAAAACGGGGGGCTTACTGCGAGGCCGCACCGTCACAAAATTGCCCGGATCTTTGTAGCGATCTTCCCAGCTTTGGTCAAATAGGACTTCCACAGGTCGGGTACCCTCCTCGTCGGGATACCACCTCCTGGTGACCTGCCGGCGATCTTTCCATCTCCACTCCACCACTATGGCCAGATCGCCTCTGCCCCAGTATATACCTCCGTAGCGAAGTGGTAGTTTAAGCCCAGCTACCGCCTCTCCCTGAAATGGTGCTGACAGATGATACAGCTGATCTCTAAACTCGACTTCCTCGCGAGGATCACCGCCATCCTGAGCCTGCACCCAGTATAAAGTCGCAGGCACATCCGACCGCCAATTGAATCTGCGAGGCTCGTCGATAACGGCGCCAAAAACGGGAGCCAGGCTATCTGCGGCTTGTCTATGGCAAATTGTGTGTACGACTTCTCCTGCCCGATCCACGATCACGACCTGGTCTGGGAATTTGCTATACGGCACCCGATAACTGAAGGGCGCTTCGATGTAGATCATAAGGGCGTACTGCCCATCTGGAGAGGGACTTACTCGATCGATAATACCGGCTTCCGCCCAGGCTTTTTCCCTACTGCTATTCAGATCATGCCAATACATCTGAGATGAGGCGTAGTAGGTAAATAAAGCCTCGTCGTGCTTGGTCTTGAGCAAATTGGTATAGGTTCGATTCCCGGCCTCGCGCCCACTACTATCTCGTACTGTAGGCCCACTCGATGTCTTCTCTGGGGGCTTCCCCTGGTCGGGCAATCTTCGCTGCACAACCAGCTCGGTTTCAGACCGCCAGTCATAAGGCGCACCACCCAAGGTATTATTCAGGTTGGCAGGCCCTACCGCTTTAGCTTCGAGACTCTCGAAATCGACGACCCAGAGCTGTAAGCCTTCATCTTCCGATACGCAAAAAGCTAAGCGGTCGCCCATAGGTGACCAAGACGGATAATTCAGACCAACATTTTCAGGCAGGCCATGAATGTCTCTTTCCTCTCCCGTTCGAATATTTCGCAGTCTGGGTTGGCGATAAGGCCGCAGTCTGTCCGGGCAAAATAGACGAGGATTGATCTTTGTCCCCGCCAGCGTGAGCTTGGGTTGGGTTAATTCTTCGATGTTGGGAAATGCAGGCCGATCACATATCAGCATCCAGTCTGGTCGTGGACCGAATAGCATCAGTGGGTCGGGCTTGAGTTCTACTAGGTCCGCCAGCTCTTCTGGCGGTGTTTGGTAGGTCATGTGTGCGAGCAAGAAGTAATTTAATAATGGGGGTAGACCGCTAGTACAAGCGTGCCGAAAAGATCAATATTCGTCGTCGTATGATTGATCTTGTGTATCGATGACCATATTGGTAAAAGCGTATTCGCTGTACTGCTCAAAATCATCATAACTAAAGGAGTCAGGCCATACCGAATCATCGGGGACCCATTCGTCGAGCAAACTTTCGAGTATGACTTGAAAGTTGGACTCCACCCAATCTTCGGCCTGATCATCTTCCGAGAAATCTGGCAGCAGGTAGACACTAACCAAATCTTCTGTATCATCCAGATCAACGATCTCTGCCAGACTTGGGTCTTCTGAAATGGCCCATTGCAAGAGCTTTTTACTTGGGCGTATGACTAGTGCGTATCTATTGATTTCAAATAGGTCCATGGGCTTGACTTTTATCTATAGCGTATCTCTACTAGTAAAGGTAAATAAGTGGCGACAAGTTTCGTCTAGCTGCGTGATTTAAACAATAAATACCCGCCTACTACAACTAAGGGGACACTCAGCCACTGGCCAGTACTCAGCAGACCGAGCCCTGCTTGTAAGCCTCCACCCTGATCGCTCTTGAAAAATTCCCACACAAACCGAGCACCGAAAATCAGCAGGAAGAATAGACCAGTTTGGAGCCCCATTGGTTCATTGTCGCTTTTAGCTTGCCTGGTCGCCTTTCGCTCTAGTCCAAATAACAGGGCAAAAGCAAGTAAGTAACTAATCGCCTCATAAAGCTGCACGGGGTGCCTGGCCACCGCATCCAGACCATTGTGGGCTCGTACAAACAAAAATGCCCAGGGTGCATCTGAAGGCGTACCCACAATCTCGGAATTCATCAAATTACCCAATCGAATCAGTCCTGCGGTAAGCGCGACTGCCGCAGCTAGTCGGTCGCAAACCCACAAGTATGGTTTTTTACTCACATATCGGCTAAATACAAAAACCGCTAAAAGCCCGCCTATCGCTCCGCCGTGGCTAGCTAGGCCGCCTTCCCAAACTTTAAAAATATCTCCGGGCTGACTACTGTACCGCGCCCAATCATAGAAAAATACATGACCCAACCTGGCTCCAATCACCGTGAAAGTGACCAGCAAAAAAAATAGCCAGTCGAGCCAGGATTCAGGTAGGTTTCGCTTTAGAAAAGAACGCCTGACCATAATATAGCCCAGACTGAAACCCATAGCAAACATCAGGCCGTACCAGCGCATGGCAAAGCCTCCAATAGAGAAGGCGATCTCAGACACATCCCAGGTGATGTACAATAGCATTGGGTAAATGTAAGCATCCTTTTAGTCGACGAAAGAA
>JBCDFE010000242.1:0-7136 GCA_039178745.1 Bacteroidota bacterium
CACGGCTGTAGATACCCAGGCCAAAACCAAATCCATTTTGCGCTTCCAGTCTGCCTGGCGGAAGTTCTATGACCTCCCTCGGTGCGGATAGCTCCACCAGGCCAACACCTGCCTGCAATTGAACGCCCCATGGTACATTCTGGGCAAAACCGGAGAAAAAGAAGCTGCAAAAAACAAATGAAGAAAGAATGAATCCCATAATAGAGGTAGCTTTTACTCTATTAATCGATCTGTGATGAACTGCATGTGTGCATCACTATAAATTTAACATGCCAAAATCAGCCCACCAAAAATGGGTTGGATATGCGTTCTCTGCCTATGGTCGTCGATGGGCCGTGCCCTGGGTAGACAACGGTATGGTCAGGCAGGGCGAATAGCTCGGTCTTAATGGAATGGAGTAAGGTTTCCATGTTTCCGCCTGGCAAATCGGTCCGACCGATGGAGCCGGCAAAAAGGACATCGCCGCCAATGAGTTGCTGAGATGCGCCATCGTAAAAACAGATGTGCCCAGGCGAGTGTCCCGGACAAAAAAGCATATCGATGGTATATCCTCCAAGCTCCAAAGTGGTTCCCGGTTCTAAAAAATATCCAGGATCTGGACTCGGACTCATGCCGGGCAATCCAAACATGGCAGCCTGCGCAGGCGTGTTTTTGAGCAGGGGCAATTCCAGTTGGTGTATACCCAGCTCCAGGCCGTACTGCTCGCTTACAAACGCATTGCCAAAAACGTGGTCTATATGGCAGTGGGTATTGAGTAGGCGCACGGGCTTGAGGTCTAATTTTTCTATAGACTTCCGCAGGTGGATTTCCTCACTCGCCATCGAGCATCCAGGGTCTATCACAAAAGCCTCTCTCGAATCTTCATCGTACAATAAGATGGTATTCTCTGAAAAAGGATTGAAAGTAAGTGACTCGACTTTTAGCATATACTTAGCTTGTGGTCAGATCTTTGCGCGGCTTGTATGTCCTGAACTTGAGGGCCAAAACCCCTCCAATAGCCTCACGTACGATAGATCCGCTCATTTTACTATTGCCTCGTATCCGATCAGTAAATACGATAGGCACCTCTGCGATTTTAAAGCCCAATCTGTAGGCGGTATATTTCATTTCGATCTGGAAAGCATAGCCTATGAATTGGATGGCATCGAAGTCCATGGTTTCCAGGACCTTTCTGCTCCAACAGACAAAACCCGCCGTTGGGTCCTTAACGGGCATCCATAAAATGGTACGTACATATAGACTGGCTCCATAACTGAGCATCACCCGGTTTCTTGGCCAGTTTTCCACGCCGCCGCCTTTGGTATAGCGACTACCTACGGATACATCCGCTCCTTCGTCGGCACAGGCCGCGCGCAATCTGGGTAGGTCTTTCGGATTGTGGCTGAAGTCGGCATCCATCTCCGTAAAGTATTCGTACTGGTGCTTGAGCCCCCAGCGGAAGCCGTCCAGGTATGCGGTACCCAAGCCGAGCTTGCCCGCTCGTTCCAACAAGTGCAGACTATCGGGGTATTCCCGTTGCTTCTCGCGCACCAGATCGGCAGTGCCATCGGGGCTTCCATCGTCTACAATGAGAATATGGAAGGGTTGCGACAGTTTGAACACCGTATCTATCATCAACGTAATGTTCTCTTTCTCGTTATAAGTCGGAATGATTACTAAGGTGTCGGCCACTTACCCTTGGAGTTTGACGATGGAACCAACCATCTGATTTAGCCGACAAAGATAAATAAAGCTATGAGGACCACACTTTCCTACTGTTTGATCATCTCAATCTTTATGGTTTTGTCGAATCAGCTATTTGCTCAAGGGCCGATTGCGGGTTTTGCCGTGGCCAAGGGAGAGGTGGCCGTAGCCATCAACTACGCAACTGAGAGCTATGACACTTACCTCAACCCACAAGGAGACGAAGAGCGATCTTTGACGGCCTTGAGCTATAGTGTGTTTGTAGAAGCGGGGGTAAGCGATGAGATGGCCGTAGTTGCCACTTTACCTTATGTGGAAACCAACTCAGCCAACAGCGATTTTCAGGATGCGTCTATCTTTCTCAAGTATCGAAACCTGGAAAGCCGCAGCGGGCAGGGTCGCCATTGGCTACATACGGCCATAGGTGGTACCTTCCCGGTAGGCAGTTACCCCACAGATGGCGAATTTGCCATCGGCCAGCAGGCTTTTGTTTTTCAGGGTCGCCTGGTCTATCAGTATCAACACGATCAGGGATGGTTTCTGAGTGCTTTATCAGGTATTGATTTTCAGCTGTCGCCAGATTCGAGAGCGGTATGGCCATTGCTCTTCAGAGCGGGCTATGGTGCCCCATGGCTATACGTAGAAGGCTGGCTCGAATTCGTGAGTGCTCTCGATGGTACCCAAGGCACAGAGACCGCTCTGGCCGGAACCGGTAGCAGCTGGACGCGCACTGGCGCAACCGCATACGTGCCACTGCGCCCATGGCTAGGCGTACAAGTCAACGGCGCCTGGATTCTATCTGGTGAGTTCATCGGTCAGTCTTCCAGATTAGGCGGTGGGGTGGTGTTTAAATTTTAACAGTTATATTTGTAGTTGCTACTAGTATAAGTAAATACACTTGTAGTTGCTACCAATATGATTTTTCCATTTTTCAATAGATCTAAAGAGATACAGAACCTAGATCGAATCTGGGCCAACAGAGGGCAAGAGCCCAAATTTGGCGTAGTATACGGTAAGAGGAGATGTGGTAAAAGTACTTTGCTTCGGAAATTACAAAGACCTGGCGATGTGTACTTCCTAGGTGTAGAAGGCGAAAAGAGCTTGCAGCTAAGGCTTCTCGCTCAGGAGTTAGATAGAAAATTACCAGCATTTGCGGCAGTAGAATATAGAGACTATAATCAACTCTTTGAAGTGCTAGTCGCGAGAATAAACGAGCCTTTCACTTTGACAATAGATGAGTTTCCATACCTAGTAAAATCGGACTCATCCTTACCCAGTATCCTGCAGCGGTATTTGGATTTACGCCAAACCGGCCAATTCAACCTCATACTTTGTGGTTCTAGTCAGCAAATGATGCACGATGCAGTCTTATCTGCTACTGCACCACTTTATGGAAGAGCCGACGAAATTATAAAAGTCGAGCCCTTATTAGCTGGCTGGTTGCGTGAAGCCTTCCCAGATTTAGATCCTGTAGACCTAATTGAGGAATATTCTATCTGGGGTGGTATTCCCAGGTATTGGGAGATTCGGTCTAAATTTCAATCCTTAAGAGAGGCTATCATAAATACTATTCTAGAACCAACTGGTCTATTGCATGACGAACCGAGGCGATTGCTGATGGATGACCTTTCTCATTTACCTCAGCCCATATCACTGCTAAGCGCAATAGCCAGCGGGGTACATAAACCGTCTGAGTTGGGAAGTCGGCTCAATAAGTCGATGAGTGATTTGTACCGTCCACTGAATCGACTCATCTCACTAGGGTATATATTGAAAGAAAGATCGTTTGGAGATAAATCGAAAGGATCTAAAAGAGTTTTGTATAAAATCAATGACCCATTCTTGGACTTTTATTACCGATTTGTCTTAACAAATGCAAGTGCGCTCACACTTGGAAATGCCGAAAATATCTGGCAGAAGATAAATGGCGAGATGGATAAGTATGTAAGTAAGTGGTGGGAGAAATTATGCACAAGAGCTATAGTTAAAGGCATCAGAGAAAAGAATATTGAAACAGTGGGCAGATGGTGGGGTACTACCATAGACAAAAAGCAGGCGGAGATTGACATCCTTGCCATGTGCGAGGGTGGTGAACGTATAGTAGCCGTAGAATGCAAATGGTCAGCATTGAAGAGTATAGAAAGCATTCGAAAAGACTTGATACTGAAAGTCCAGAGACTTCCCTTTTATCAAGGGCAAAATATTAAGGCCTACGTAGCCTGCAAGTCATTTTCGGGACAGAAAACCGATAAAGTCATCACCCCCGCAGAAGTTTTGGAAATTTTGCGCTGATCGGTTAGCTACCTTCGCAGTGTGATTAAACCAGCTAGAATAGTATGGGTGAGTATTGGCTTGCTGTGGGGGTGGCTACCTGCGGAAGTACAGAGTCAAAATGATACCACTCTAGTTGGGATAGATACTACAGTTTATCTGCAAGCTGTAGAAATTAAAGGCCGATACACCAATGGCGAAGCTATAGTTTCAGGTAGTGATACGAGACCATATATCTATCACAACTTGGGTAGTCGCGGCTATGGGCTCATCTTAAATCGACGAGAAGCCAAGCTCAATTTGTTGAGTACTGGAGCGGAGTTGATCGAAGATCGATATGCTATAAGAGCCAATGACTACGGTCCTGGCTTGAGTACGATGAGCCAGCAGGGGACTGGTAGCCAAAGGACGACGGTATCCTATCCAATAGAGTTGAGGACGCCGACGACCGGAGTGGTGGACTTCAGTCTGTTGCCACCCGTATTGTTTACAAAATATTGGGGTGAATCTGAGCGGCCGTCTGTTCAAAAAACTGTAGATGGGCATGTCGTGCTAGGCGTGGGTAGCTTTGGTGAAAGGAGTTTGGGCCTAGACTTTCGCGGGTGGTTACCTCATAAAGAACAACCGGATACCTCTCGATTATCCTACCAGTCCAGGGGTACCCATTTGGACCTAAGCTTGTTTGGAACTCAGGCTGATAACAATTTTAACATCAGAGACAGCCGTGGTCGAGAGCGGCAACTGCCCAATGCCGATGAAGAACAATTGAGTAGTCGACTAGCTATTAATCATGTTTTTAATGATCGCCATCAATTATATGGCTCGGCCTTGATGCTGACTGCCGACAGACAAATTCCTCCTGCTCTGGAACAGCTCAATAGCAGAGCCAGGCAAATAGACCGACAGTTATTTAGTCGAGTGGGTTATTCCTTTTCGACCGAGAGAGGAATTAATATAGGCATTGAGGGTCAGTACACCGATCTTTCACTACGATATGTTGATCCCAGTCTGAGCCTTGATGCCACTACGAAAGCCGATTCATGGCTAGGTATTTTACGTACAGCTTGGAAGACCAGCTTTCTGGGACAGGAATGGCTCAGTCTTAAAACAGCGTGGCAACACCAAAGTGGTAGCCCAAATAATGGTCAGCCCAGGTCCCGTGACTGGCTAGCCTTGAGCACTGCCTTTAAATGGTCGTTGGGAAGTAGATATGGAGCTAGTGTTATCCATCTTCGTCCGAGGATTGAGATTGGCGAGACTGGCACGAACCGGCCTTTTGTGCAACTTGGAGCGAGTTGGTATACGGGTCATTTCTTATTGCACTACGAAAGATCGCTACGCCGGCCGACTTTGAATGATCTATTCTGGCCTGAACTTGGTCGAGAAGATCTGGAAGCCGAGCGCAGTCACAGCTTCCGCATTGGTTTTAAGCATAACGAATCGGGTATAAAACATGGATTTTATCCGCAGTTTTTAGCTTTTCATCACTTCATCAGAAATGCGATTCGTTGGTTACCAGAAGGTGGACAGTTTAGACCGCGAAATTTTGACGACTTTCAATCTTCGGGCATAGAAGGAGGGCTGAACTGGCTGGGTGATCACTGGCTCCTAGGTACTAGTGCGCAGTATGCGTATGCACGTAACGAAACTCGTGGCCGCCAGATCGCCTACGAGCCGCGCCTCACGGTTCTGAGCCGTATCCGCTACGAGGCCAAACGCTGGGCGGCCACCTACCGCATACACTACCAAAGCTCGGTTTACACACTAAATGCAGCCGACAACAGACTGCCCCAAACCTGGCTACACCATGCCGATTTTAGTTATACCTTTGGACGCCTCGAACTGCAGCTGCGATTGCGCAATCTGTTCGATCTGCGCTATCAGCGGATAGCCGGATACCCCTTGCCAGGAAGACACTGGCGACTACAAGTTATTTACTCAAATTGATCATTGTGCGGCTCTTGCGTATGATCTGCGCCAACTGCACACATTAATTTTCCAAATGAAACTACACTACTTAATCCTTCTTTTTTTCGCAACTGTGCTCAGCGCACAAGCACAGCAAATTACCGTTGATTTTGAGTCCATCAATCTTGAACTCGATTCTTTTCTGAATGGCTCTGACGGAACCACCAGTTTCTGTCTGCCAGAAGAAGGCAATGACAATTGCCTGTTCGAATTTCCAGTCAGATTCGATACCAGCTTTGGTGGCTTTTGGGCTGGTGGCTGGGCCATCAGCACGGTTCTGGATACGACCGATGGTTCATTTATGAATCTGTATGGAGCATCTGCCGGGCGTGGTTTTGATCAGTCAAATACCTATGCCGTAGGACAGCAAGGCTCTTTTTTTAGACCAGATGTAGCTGACCTCCTGAGTAATGGAGCCGCCTTTCGCAGCTTTTATGTGACCAATACTACCTTCGCGGCCAGAGCTATCAGAGATGGTAGCCCGCCATTCTCCGATCCTTTTGGTGGGTCCAGTGGTGATGAGCCCGATTTTTTCAAGCTGATCGTGAGGGGATTTGCAGAAGGCCAGGCCACAGGCGATACCACCGAAATATTTCTGGCCGATTACCGCTTCGACGATAACGACCAGGATTTCATCATCGAGGATTGGACGCTGGTTGAACTAGATAGCTGGGCGCTCGATATAGACTCCATTAGCTTTACGCTCGAAAGCTCGGATGTAGACAGCGTAGTGGGTATAAATACACCTACGTTTTTTGCAATAGATCAGATCACTTTCGATCTGCTGGCCAGCTTGGATGATCCGACACCAGACTGGGCACCGGTAGCTTATCCTAATCCGAGTCCAAATGGACTCATCGAGCTCGATTGGCCAACAATGTTTAGTTGGACGGCCGCTGACTGGTGGTACCTGCACGACGCATTGGGCAGGCCAATCGCACGCGGAAACCAGCGACTCGATTATCTAAATCTGGCCGATCAACCCAGGGGCGTATACTATTTGATCTTAAATCGATCTGAGGCGAGGTATAGCATCAAGCTCGTCCGGTAAAGAGGAACGATCTCGGAGAGTCCCACCACTTCACTAGTGCGTGTTACCTTTGCGGCTTATGTCTGGTACGTATACCATCAAGCTTCCCCAATTTGAAGGTCCCTTTGATCTGCTCCTCTTCTTTATAGAGCGAGACGAGCTGGACATATACGATATTCCCATC
>JBCDFE010000243.1:0-7115 GCA_039178745.1 Bacteroidota bacterium
AACTGTAGGGTAGCCCGATCTTGTATGCCGTTTTCTCCCAACATACTCTTGATCATGTCCATGGCCTCTTCGCTAAGGTCTGCACCTTCCAGTGAAATGGATCGGGTGCTGAGGTAGTTGATGGTTCCTTGCTCTTGAGCTTGAAGAAATGCACTAATACTCAGGCTGAAGATGAAAATAAAAAGTGTTTTCATGATGAATCTCGTTTAGTTCTGCTGCAAACCTAGAGGCTTCATCGGCCGAATACGGTTAAGCAATCCCAACTAAGGTTAATTAAGGTTAATCGATTGGGATGGGCCATAAAAACAGGCCTACTTTTATGACGTGAAACGATTTGAATGGTATCGAAACCTGAGCATGCTTGCACTAGTAGCCCTTCTGGTTTTCTGGTGGAGCCAGCGCTATGAGATTGCAAAAGATCGTTTGCACAGAGAGCTGCAACTCAGTGTAGATGAGCAGCTAGCTACGCAGGTGCTTGAAATTTTTCGCTTTGATTCACCCGCTAGTGAAAAGCCCGAAATACCCGGATATCAATTTGAAGATTCATCTGAGGTGAGTATGCAGGTGGTTATCCTTGGTGATACTCTGGCCGAGCGAGTGATCGATAGCGTGCGCACAGACAATGGCGTAAATATGAGTATCACTAAGGTCTTTCAGGATTCTTCCTTTGCAGAAGGCTTGCTCAAGAACTGGATGCAGAATAAAGATCGTTTGATCAGTGAGCATTTGGATAGTCTCAGCAATAGCTTGAATATTGAGATCGTCAGGCATGATACGATAGTTGCATACAGTGAAAGTCCGCTCCAGCTCAATTTGAAACAGAATAAAGTGCCTGATGGGCATGTAGACATAGCCACGGTGGAACAATACCAAAAACGTATTTTGCTGAGTATGTGGCCGGAGGTTTTGGCGGGTAGTTTCATTCTCTTTTTGATGGGGCTGGCTTTCAGGCAAAGCGGGCTGGCGCTAAAAAGACAAGAGCGCCTGATCAAGGATAAGGACGAGCTGATGGCCAATATGGCCCACGAGTTGAAAACACCCATAGCCGGTGTAAGTGCTGCCCTGGAAGCCCTTGAGCATTTTGATGCAGAAACTGATTCCAGCAAATTCAAAGACTACATCAAGCTGAGTCGAATAGAAATGGATCGCCTGGATAAGCTGGCTGACCAAAGCCTATTGAGCCTTCAATTGGAATCAGAAGCTGGTAGCACTACAGCAGTACGGGAGCGTATCGACCTGCGGAAGTCCTTATTGAAAAGTTGGGAGCCGGTCTGTCTGCGACATCATCTAGACCAGGACCAACTGAAGCTGGAAGGGGATAACTGGCCATTGATCATGGCCGATGATCGCTATCTATCTACTATACTCACCAATTTGTTGAGTAATGCAGTCAAATATGGCGGAAGCCCTCTGGCCCTATTGGCCAAAGTCGAAAAATCAGAGAACTATGCACGGCTGTGGTTTGCTGATTGCGGACCTGGGGTAGCTGCTGATCAAGCAGATCGAATTTTTGAGCGCTTTTATCGCATCAAAAGTGCGGATGGGCATCGAGTAAAGGGCAATGGTTTAGGATTAAGTCTAAGCAGGCAACTGGCGCGTGCTATGCATGGAGATCTTTGGTTGGACAAAAGCTACACCGATGGGGCGGCTTTTGTCTTGAAACTTCCTACCGATGGCGGAGCTTAAGATACTCTACTTGGAAGATGAACCCCTACTGGCAAGGGTTGTCAAAGACAGCTTGGAAAGTCGTGGGCTCACTGTAGACTGGTATGAGCACGAGCGGGCAGCCAGGACAGCGCTTAATACGCCCAATGCTTATGATCTTGCCCTACTCGACGTTCAACTACCTGGCCGAGACGGATTCGAAATCGGAGAAGAGCTGAGAGCCAGAGCGCCAGATATACCCATCATTTACCTGACAGCTCGTATCCAAGCCAAAGACGCCTTGAAGGGGTTTGCCTCTGGGGCCGACGACTATATTCGTAAGCCATTCAGCCTCGAAGAGCTACTGGTGCGTATAGAGCGAATGGTCCAACTGAAAAGTGGCCAAGTCGAACAAGCCGTACAAGATACGTTCTCTATTGGGCGCTTGACCTTCGACTATCCAGCATTGCGGCTTTTGGATAATGAGCAGGTGATTCAGGAATTGTCGAATAGAGAAGCAGAGCTGCTTAAGCTATTTGCGATGGCGGGCCATGGTCAAACCTTAGACCGCAAGGATATCTTGCTGGAAATATGGGAAGATGATTCTTTCTTTCACTCCCGCAATCTGGATGTATATATCCGAAAGTTGCGATCTTATTTGAAAGCTGATCCCAGCGTAGAGATCATTACCCTCAGAGGCGTGGGGTATCGGTTTATTTGTGAAAATTAGTCTATTGACTCGTTATCTTTCCGGCATGAGATATTTTCCACTTTTTGCGCTGCTCTTTTGTGCCTGTACCGAGCAAGAGTCTGGACCAAATACAGACTTAGCTGCGGCGGCTATCGTTCCTGCACCACTAGAAATACGGGCCGACAGTAGTGCTTTAAGCCTGGATCAAGCTTTCAGGCTCGAGTATTCGGAAGAGACAATAGACAGCCAAATGGTGGACATCATATCTGACTGGTTGAGCGATGCAGGTGTCCCGATTTCAGATGATGGAGATCGCCGTGTCTGGCTGGAAAATCGGGCAGCAGATGCCACACCGGAATCTTATAAGATAACTATAGACGAAGAGGAAATCAGGTTGGTTGGTGTAGATCCGGCTGGGCTCAGGCACGCGGCTCAGACCTTAAGGCAACTGCTCTTGACCCGATCAGATACGGTCAATTACTTGCCGACGGGCGTCATTCGCGATTCGCCCAGGTTTGCATATCGGGGTTTTATGCTCGATGTGAGTCGCCATTTTTTTCCTCCTGAAACTGTAGAGCGGGTCATCGATTATTTGGCCATGTATAAGTTCAATCACTTGCATTTGCATCTCAGCGACGATCAGGGCTGGCGATTGGAGATCGAGTCTTATCCGCGTTTGACAGCAATTGGGGGTTCGACAGAAGTTGGTGGTGGTCCTGGTGGCTTTTACACGCAGCAGGACTATTTGGATTTGCAAGAATATGCGGCCGATAGGGGCATTATCATTGTACCTGAGTTTGATCTGCCTGGGCACACCAATGCAGCATTGGCCAGCTATGCCGAGCTCAATTGTGATGGGCGAGCGCGTGAGTTGTATACTGGTACAGAAGTCGGCTTTAGCTCGCTATGCGTGAGCAAGGAATACGTTTATGAGTTTCTGGATACGGTGCTAGCTGAGGTCGCTCAACTCACTACAGGTCCATTCATTCACATAGGCGGTGACGAGGTGCATACCCTCGACCAAGCCGAGTACAATAACTTTATAGAGCGGGTTGCCGAAATGCTTGAGCGAGGGGGCAAACGCGTATTGGGTTGGGATGAAATCGCCCAGGCTCAACTGCCGGCTGGTTCTGTTGCTCAATACTGGAATTTTGCCGAAAATGCTCAGGCAGCTGTTGCACAAGGCCAAGCCGTACTTTTTAGTCCGGCGACCAACGCCTATCTCGATATGAAATACGACTCGACCACTGAGCTCGGACTCTCCTGGGCCGGTTTTACCGATTTAGAAGATGCCTACAGCTGGGACCCAGTCGGGATGGTCGCAGGCGTGACCGAAGCGCACATCATAGGTGTAGAAGCCCCTCTTTGGTCAGAAACTATAGAAAGCCTTGATGATATCGAGTATTTATTATTTCCACGGATAGCTGCCATTAGCGAGGTGGCCTGGTCAGAACGAATGCTTGGAGGAGAGGACCTTGTAGGCCGAACGAGCACCAGTACCCCAGCAAATCCTTATGAAGAGTCATTTACTTTTTTTGAGCAGCGACTCTTGCATCATTACGGATTTTGGGAGGATATGGGCATTAATTTTCATCAGTAGGGTTTTTGTAGAAACTTTCCTCGGATTTCCCTAGTTTTAGGATTGCAACCACTGGCCTGTAACGAACCATGTTGTACGAAGCCAACCGCGGTGGTGGCTTTATTAAACTATAGCTTTTGAGCGAAATCATTTTGACGATCAGCGATGTCGATCCCGTAGAGCTACTAGGAGAAAACAATCGCAAACTAACATTAGTACGCAAGGCCTATCCGCAGGCGAAGGTGACCCAGCGGGGTAACAACATCAAGATCAGCGGAGACAAAAAAGATACTCAACGCATCAAGCACCATCTGGAAATGATGGTCAGATTGCTCAAAGAACACAATGAGCTGACTACACAAACTGTAGAAGACTTGCTGGCCGGTGAAAATCCCTTTCAGACACGCCTGGGTAATGGTGTGGGCAACAAGACCATTTTGCATGGCAATAAAGGCAAGCCCATCAAAGCAAAAACCAAGAACCAGCGCAGGATGGTCGCTGTTGCCGAAGAAAACGACATCGTCTTTGCCATTGGCCCAGCTGGTACGGGTAAGACCTATACTGCCGTTGCTTTGGCGGTTCGGGCTCTGAAAAATAAGATGGTCAAAAAGATCATTCTGACTCGCCCTGCCGTAGAAGCTGGAGAAAGTCTGGGTTTTTTGCCTGGCGATCTACAGGAAAAAATCGACCCCTATCTAAGGCCGCTTTACGATGCATTAGACGATATGATCCCTGCCCAAAAACTGCAAAAGTTCATGGCAGATCGAACCATAGAAATTGCTCCACTGGCCTACATGAGAGGGCGTACACTCAATGATGCTTTTGTCATCATGGACGAGGCTCAAAACACCACGACTTCTCAAATCAAGATGTTTTTGACTCGCCTCGGCCCAACGGCCAAGACCATAATAACCGGTGATTTGAGCCAGGTGGACTTGCCGAGATCTCAGCAAAGTGGACTTAGGCGAGCGCTAGATATTTTACAGCCAATTAAAGGAATAGGTGTGGTCCGATTGACGGCTGAAGATGTGGTCAGGCACCGTTTAGTCAAAGAAATCATTAAGGCTTATGATGCCGCTGATGCCGAGCAGGGCAGGGGGCAGTATCGCGACAGGAGTACGGTAGAAAGACTGGGTATTCCCGGTTCTAAACGGCAGGCGGAGAATCTCGAAGAGTAATGCCCAGTTTGTCTTATTGGGAATCTCAAACCTTTATCGGACAGCCTGATCTGGTCATCGTTGGCGCTGGTTTCGTTGGATTGCGCACGGCACTTTCCATACGAGAGCAAGAGCGAATACACGCACTCGAACCATCGGATATCCTGGTGGTAGACAGGCATGCTTTTGGTCTGGGCGCTTCTACTCGAAACGCTGGTTTTGCTTGTTTCGGAAGCCCTACCGAAATACTAGCTGATTTAGAAAATGGGCGCCCTGAAGCTGTTTGGCAAACAGTGATGCGTCGCTACAAAGGTGTACAACGCCTGCGGCAGGAGCTATCAGAAACCCCATATTGGCAAGGCCAGGGAGGTTATGAGGTCTTTTTGGATAAGGACAAATACGAATATGTACGGGATAATCTGAGTGAGCTAAACCGAGAGCTTTCAGAAAGACTAGGACCAGATGCCCAGTGGCTGCCCACAGATAAACCAACTGGTTTGCAATCCGATTATCCGGTGTTGTACAACCGGGCTGAAGCCAAACTACAGCCGGCTGCCCTACTCAAGAATTTGCAAGAGCAATGTCAAAGACAAGGTATTCGCTTCCTCTTCGGTTGTCGCGTCTGCTCTTTTGTAGAAGTAAATGGAAGGGTACAGCTGGAAACAGAGCAGATGGGATCTATCGTTTGTCAGCGTATACTCCTAGCTACTAATGCCTTTAGCCGAGAATTGGGGCTGAATCTAGACCTGCGGCCCCAGCGAAATTTGGTCTTATTGACGGCTCCTATTCCAGACCTTGATTTGCCAGGAACTTACCACCACCACGAAGGATACGTATACTTCAGAACCGTCAACTCGCAGGCAGGCAGCAGGGTGTTGATCGGTGGGGCCAGGCACTTGGATGAGGCAGCGGAAACAACAGATTTCGAAGCTGATCATTCCACTGGCACAACTGCTGGTATCGAGGAGTTGGTGAAGTCCTTGGAAAACTACCTGTTCGCATTTTTGCGAACACGCGAATCAAATATCCAGATCACCCATACCTGGATGGGCATTCTGGCCCAGGGAACCGAAAAAACACCCATTGTTAAATCTTTGAGACCAGGCGTTTTCGTAGCAGCCAGACTGGCCGGAATGGGGGTCGCCCTCAGCGCAGAAGTAGGCGATCAAGCAGCCAAACTTTTGCTTGTAGATATGCGTAGCTAAAGAATAGGCGCACAATATTTCACAGCCAGATCCCATTTATTGATGGTCAACTACCTCATTACCGATATGATGTTTTCACGCTTTCTAATTTTAGCCGCCCTGGCTATTCCGGCATCTGCCTTTGGCCAGAACTTTAGCGGCATATTCCAGCCTTCTGATGCAGAGCTCCGCTATACCAACACCCAGGGATGGGCCGAATTCGAACAAATGCAGATTGATTATGCAGGCGAAGGCTATCGGCTAATCGACCTGGAATCTGTGCGCAGCGAGAATGGCGGTGATCGCACATACTATGGCATTTTTACCCAAAGTAGCCTGCAAGATTCTGTAGGAAGATACCTCGGCTGGTCTGAGTTTGTACGCGCTAAGCGGCAAATGGCCAGTGCTGGCTGGATGATCGTCGATGTGCATGGCTATGCCCTCAACGAGCGCGACTATCAATACATTGGGGTGTGGGTAAAAGACGATACCCCTCACAAAATTGCCAAACTCACCACGCGTGAAGGCCTGGACAAACGCATCGATGCTATGGGCCGCCGCCGATTTAAGCTCAAGCGGGTGAGCGTGATCGAATCGCCCAACGGAGAGCCCACTTTCGTAGCCTTATTTCACTATTCGCCGGTCTATGAGTATAACTTCGTTTACTACAGCGACGATTCCGACGATTTCAAGCGCGAATATGGTGAGCGCTATCAGTCAAACACCCGATTGATCGATTTTGCCTCCTTTTTCGATGAGGGGAAGACCTGGTACTTGGGTGTCTTCCAGGCGGCCAATTATGAAGGGGACTTCCGCAGGTCGGATACCAAACCCGAACTCGATGCCACCCGCGAAGAGGT
>JBCDFE010000244.1:0-7113 GCA_039178745.1 Bacteroidota bacterium
ACATCAATCTGGAGAATGCAGCGGAAGGCATCATCACCTTCAGCTGGGATGATGCCATGGCAGCGAGCTCCTCGGAGGCGTCTCGCCCCTCCGAGGTGTCGAGCAGTCTCTTCACGCTCACTGTCCGTGCAACAGCCGATGCGACCTTGAGCGATGTACTGAGCCTAACGGATCGGGTAACACGCTCAGAAGGCTATCCGACCTTTGGTGGTGTAGCGAATCTGGCATTGGACTTTGCTACAACTACGGCAACAGATGTAGCTGAGTTTAGCCTGGGTCAGAATAGCCCGAACCCGGTAGATGCAGCGACTCAGATTGCGTTTAGCCTGCCGGTAGCGAATACGGCTACGCTGACGATCCGCGACGTACAGGGCCGTACGATCCTGGTCAGAGAGATCGAAGCCGAGGCAGGTGTAAACCTGATCAATCTGCAGCGTAGCGATCTATCCGCCAGTGGCGTGTACAGCTACACCCTGACTGCTGGAGAGCATACGGCAACTAAGCAGATGGTGATACGGTAGAAAGCACCACGCTGAAGCATGCCTGTTTTAACGTGTTTGAATAGGCCACGGATTGCACAGATGAACACGGATATTATTCAGCTATGCACTACGTGCAAAATGGATAGAATAAGAAAGGAGAATGGGCTGCGTGGCGGCCCATTCTTCATTTGTGGTCAACAGCAGAGATTTAAGCTCAGGTAAATCTGTGTTTATCCGTGATATCTGTGGCCTAAAAAGGATATCGGTATTTGGGGAACAGCTCAATCCTGTATCTCGATCTGCTAGATCTCGTGCGAGGATCACAACATTCGGGGAATGCATCTATCCTGCTCTCCTGCTCAGGCGGTAGTTGGGTTAAGGGTCCTAACTGCTTAGCTAGGTGCGAGGATCTCGCGCATTCGGGGAATGCGCTCGACCTGCGGAAGTCTGAAAACAACGAACATTTCCCAGTAAAAAAGCTTGAAACGATTTGCAACGGGCCTTATTCGAGGGCTATCTTGGTTAAATCTATATTCGGTATGTCTATTTGAAAATTGTGGTCGGTTTAGATCTATGCCTGGGTCGAATATCGGGTTAAAATCACTGAAGATTATACATCTGCTGCGCATCATATCACGGAGATTTCTGATTGGCTGCCTGGGCCTGGCGTTTAGCTCGGTCTGTTTATACAGTCAGTTTATTCCGATTTGGCCGGGGAGTTTTGACGAGATACTTCAAGATGAATATGGGGAGGTGATTATGACCACGGATGTTAGAGGCCGTGTGCTGAGCGAAGGACAAATCGATAGTCTTCGGGCGATTTTTAACGAGATGCTTGCCGATGAAGCATTAGCAGATCGCATGCGGGTATGTGTACTTGCCGCATACGGGCAGTTGTTGGTGAGCGTCAAATACTTTTCCGAAGCCTTTCCCTATATCAAGCAGGCCAATGATATGGCAGTAAGAATCCTTCCGATAGAGGATATCATCAGGGGCTATGCTCAGGCGGGGTATGGCTGTTATTTGGACTTTTACCATGCGCGTGAGCTAGCGCTGGCCCCTTTGGCGGAATCTTTGCAAAGTCTTGGGCATTTTCATCCGGAAAAAAGGCGTTTGGGGCAGGCGATATTTCGGATATTGATGAAAAATAAAATCTATTTAGGCCTTTTAGATGAAGCTCATCGAGATTACGAACAACGCTTGACCTTTCTGGCCAATGAAAAGGATACCAGCGGACTAGCCTGGACCCACAACAATTTTGGATTGTTTTTGCAAAGGGCTGGACATCACAGCGAAGCCATAGGCGTTTTAGATAGAGGTCTGGCCACTTTCTCCCACCTCGATAGTGAGGAATATCGGAACGCTTATATCAATTTACAGGAAACCAAGTCTCACTCTCTGGTTGCAGTTGGTAAACTCGAAGAGGCGCTCAGCCTTTTAAAGCAAGCTTACTTTGCCAGGAAGCAGATGAATCGTCATGATGGTGCTATGCAGTCCCTAAATTACATCATCAGTTATCTCATGGATGTCGGTAAATACCAAGAGGCGTATCGCCTATTCACCAATGAGCGTCCGTATGTGGAATTATATGATAACTTGACACATAGATCCTTTAAGCTATATCAAAATGCGGCTGAGCTTATGGATATTATGGGGTTTCACAGTGGAGCTAAGTCTTTTCGGAATGCTTACCATGCCTTCGCCGCAGATCGCTTGCTACCCATAGCCGAAGCCAAGTCACAAACGCCCAAGGAACTGAGCGAACAGATCCTCTTACAGAATAGGGCTTATGAACAGGACATTTTAATCGCGCAACTAGAAACGGATCAATTGCGCAAAGAGCTCAAGGCCCGGCAATACGGCATGGTGGCACTGGGTCTGTTTGTAGTGGTACTCAGCTTATTTGGTTTTGGTTGGTGGTGGAGACGAAGGCGTACCGAGCAAGAGCGAAAACGAGCGGAAGCTGATCAGAGACGTATTCTGGAATTAGAGAATGAGAACCTGAAATACAGCGTAGCCCATCAGGAAAAGGACATCAAGCGCTTGGCTGCCGAAAATCGCTTGCGCGCTAAATTGAAGCGGGATCTGCTACAACGCATAGATCAAATATCGTCTTTGGCCAGCAAGGATAAAGAGGCACAGCTCGATAAGCTAAAAAGGGAGCTTGCATCTACAGTTAATAATCAGGAATCGATATCGGAACTACAAAATCGTGTAGAGACCATCAATGCCGCTTTTGAAGATAATCTAAGAGCGAAGGTGCCCGGTATAACGGCCCAGGAGGTGCGCTATTGTAGTCTGGTTCGCCTGGGTATGGACAATCAGCAAATTGCACAGCTGCTCAATAAGTCGGATGCCACTATTCGAACGTACAAGCATCGCATCAACAAGAAAGCCGGATTAGAAGGGAAGGATGCACTGCGGGCACTGGTAGAGCGTTTGTAAGGATATACAATATGTATCCTTTGTATAACATATCGCGTTGGCTACTGATCGGCTGTTGCTGCTTGATAGTGATTCCCGGGAAGCTAATCAGCCAAAGCATCCCAATTAAGGAGTTCCGGTTCTTCAATAAGCTCCCTGCCCCATATAGTGAAATTGTAAAAGCTACTAAGACCTGGGAGGAAAGTGATGAGAAAGAGGCAGACCTGGATAGTATTCGGGCATTCTTTGACCTGAAGCTAGCTGAGCCTGCATTATTAGACCGTGAACGAGTCTGTCTTCTTGCCGCTTATGGACAGCTGTTGATCAAGTCCGATAATCTTTCAGAAGCTTTTACCTATTGCAAGCAAGCCAATGATCTCGCGGTCGAAACCCTGGTTTCCGAGGATCTGATCAGGGGTTATGCCCAGGCTGGTTACGGAAGTTATTTGGACTTTTATCAGGTGCCGGAGCTAGCCGTATTGTCTTTAGAGCAATCGATGAAAGGCATCAGCCAGATTAATCCCGAAGATGCTTTTCCGTACCGCGAATTGCTCTGGATGCTGTTTAGGAACCAAATTCAATTAGGCCTGATCGAGGAGTCGAAGGCTTACTACGAGGCTCGATTGGCTCAGTTCGATCCAGGAAGAAGACCCATTCGCAAATCGAGGGTGCACAATACTTATGGTTTCTTTCTGCAACAGGCCGGCTATCACGAAGAGGCAATGGCGGTATTTGAGCGAGGCCTGGCCACCTTATCGGCAGCAGACCATGAGATAGATCAGGTCTGGTGGGTCGATATTCTGGAGACGATGTCACACTCCTTAATCATCAATGGCGAGTTCGAAAAAGGCATCAGCAACATTCAGCAAGCTTACGCTATCAGAAAAGAGCAAAATCGGTATCAATGGGCCATGCAGGCTATGAGCTACTTGATTAAATACTGGTTGGAGGCTGAGCAATATCAACGCGCTTACCAATTCTATCTGCAAGAGCGCGACTATTTTGAGTCGAAACGAAGCTTGACTCTTAGAAGTTATGAACTGTACGATCGGCTCGGTAAATTATTCGAAGTACTAGGAGACAATAAAACCGCAGATGATTTTTATGCGACTTATAATGCTTTCGTGAGGAGGAAAATTCTTCCCAGAATGGAAGCTCAACTGAGAACACCGAAGGACTTAAACGAGTATATTCACCTTCGTAACAAAGCCTACGAGCAAGAGCTGCAAATCGGTCAGCTAGAAGCCGAGCAGTTGCGAAAAGAGCTAGAGTTGCGTCAGTACGGATTGGTTACGCTGGGGCTTATAAGCTTTATCCTCCTGTTGCTGGGCTTGGGTTGGCGATGGAGAAATAAGCGGGAAGAACAAGAGCGCATGCGTGCAGAAGCCGACCGGAGAAGAATACTGGAACTGGAGAACGAGAACTTGAAATACAGTGTAGAAAGCCAGGAAAAGGACATCAAACAACTGGCCGCGGACAATCGCCTGCGCACCCAGATCAAAAGAGACATGCTCCGTCGAATTCAGGAAGTTTCTTCCTTACCATCGGAAAAGCGCATGGCCCGACTAGACAAACTGATCCAGGAACTTTCGCGAAACGTAGCGGATGAAACCTCCGTTTCTGAAATACAAGACCAAGTAGAGATCATCAACTCCGCCTTCGAAAACCGACTAAAAGACAGAATTCCAGGCATCACTGCCCAGGAGATTCGATACTGTGCACTACTCAGGCTCGGGATGAACAACCAACAGATCGCACAGATGCTCAACAAGTCGGACGCGACCATCCGGTCCTACAAGTATCGCGTCAACAAAAAGGCAGACCTGGCAAACCAAGATGCCCTAAAAGAGTTGGTAGAAAGCCTGTAAAACAGCTTGGCAACGGTTTGCAACGGTCAATATGTAAGTCCGATTTATCCCAGAGAATACTTTCGTCTACGCTAAACTGCTGAATGCACGTATAGCCACTGAAAAAATCGAAGTAATCTCATTTTCAATCTCATGACCTTAAGGATGATCTTGTCTTATAGCTTTGTATCTATCAATAGATACTTGTTTTGCCTACTGGCTTTTTTTCATTTTGCTATTACTATTTCTGCCCAGTCTTTTAACGAAGTCATCAAGCTTACCACCACCCAGCGGGAAGACGACGATGGTATGGGGACTTCGGTAGCTATTGCTGGTGATTACGCCATTGTGGGCATCCCTGGTGAGGATGATGCACCCAGTGGCCCCGATCTGAGCAACGCCGGCTCGGCCATCATTTACGAGCGAGACGCCAACGGCAACTGGCAGGAAGTGCAAGTACTGACGGCTTCCGATCGGGAGGCCAATGATGAATTCGGTTACTCAGTTGCTATTGCCGGCAACTACGCCATCGTTGGAGCGCCACAGGAAGATGAAGATGCGAATGGGAATAACAGTCTATCCAACTCAGGCTCAGCCTACGTCTTCGAACGAAATGGAAATGGCAGCTGGTCTCAGGTAGAGAAAATAGTCAGCAATGGCCGGTTTGCCGAAGACGAATTCGGCTTTTCCGTCGCCATTGCGTCGGATGGGGTAGCGGTAGTCGGCGCGCCGGGGGCCAACGACACGCCTTCTGGGATCTCAGATAATGGTGCTGTTTATGTTTTCCTGAGAAACGGTTCTGGCAACTGGAACTTTTCGCAAGAGTTGACCGCCTTCGATTTAGCCGAAGACGATCAATTCGGCTGGTCGGTCGCTATTGATGGTAGCTTTATTGTGGTCGGGGCGATTGGGGAAGATGAGGATGGAAGTACCCTGAATACGCTATCGAATGCGGGCTCGGTTTATATATTTAGAGATCTCCTTGGCTTAAATTCTTGGACGACCAACCAAAAAATAGTAGCTGGAGATCGAGAAGCAGAAGATATCTTCGGTAGCTCGGTCGCCATCGATGGGAATCGCTTGGTGGTCGGAGCCAGCGGAGAAGACGACGATGAAAATGGCAATAACAACCTGAATTCTGCCGGCTCGGCTTACGTCTTTGAGCGAAGCTTAAGTATTTGGTCGCAGCAAGACAAGCTCGTGAGCTCGGACCGGGCGCAGGGTGATAATTTCGGCTTCTCCGTTGGCATCTCGGATGACTTGATTGTCGTGGGTGCTTATCTGGAGGACCAAAATGAAAATGGTCAAATTTTTAGGACTTCCGCAGGTTCGGCATATATCTATGAGCGGGATGGCTCCGGGGATTGGTCCCAAATCCAGAAAATAGTGAGTTCCGACCGTACCGAAAGGGACAACTTCGGCTATGCGGTGGGCATTTCGGGTACTTACGTGATTAGCGGCGCTAGGCAAGAAGACGATAATGACAATGGCCTTTCCGACGCGGGGGCGGCCTACATTTTCGAGCGGAACATGGCTCCCGTTCCGGTTTGTCAGAACTTGACGGTAGGGGTAAATGATAATTGTGAAGACGTGTTATCGGTAAACCCTGAAGACTTCGACAACGGCACGACGGACCCCAATGGAGACGATTTGACACTTAGTCTGGATATGTCCGGCCCATTTTCTCTCGGCACGACGAATCTGGTTTTGACCTTCGACGACGGAGAGTTGACTGCGAGCTGTAACGTGACCCTGACCGTAGTAGATGATACCCCACCTATGCTAAGCTCCGTGGAAACCCTGGTTTTTCAAAATGGTACGGAGAATGCCGGAGGCGTGTACGATGCTGCGGAAGACACCTATGTTGAAATTGCCGCACCCAATGAGATTAATGACGAACGGACTTTTTTGGTCATAGACAACGATGCGGCCGATCATGCGGCCATTCAGTTTAAAAACATTATTGGTACTTCCGCAGGTAGAGTTCCTACGGGAGTTACGGTTACTTCAGCCGTACTTTCATTCTATGTCCCCGCCGGAGTAAGCGGAGGAGATGATTTTGAAATATCCCGTATCCTCGGCACGTGGGACGCAGCGACCACTAACTGGAATAACTTTACACTAAACGGAAATACTGAGGGAGGCATCCAACAAGATGGAATTGAGGCAACTCCTACGCTTTATACCATTTCTCCGCTGGTTGGCTTAAAAACTATTGATGTCACCGAAGACGTACAGGCATGGGTCAATGGACTGGATAACAACGGTTGGGCCATTTTTAACCCAAGTTCTACCGCTGCTAATATTTTTCCTTCTGAGGCAAATGTGGTGGAGTTACGACCAAGCCTGACGATCTCCTA
>JBCDFE010000245.1:0-7084 GCA_039178745.1 Bacteroidota bacterium
CATCACCTTCTTAGCAAAAGTCAGCTTTGGCTCCTTAAACGGTGGAGACAAGGAGGTGGACAATATCAATCCCATTAAGAAAATCACTTTGGCTAATGGGCAGCAACTGCCTTACATGTCAGCTCAAGCACTGCGACGTGCCCTGCGTGATCGTCTTGAGGAAATGGGGGAAACTATTTCTGTAGTGACAAAAGGGGATGGCAAGGCTCCTTCCACTACGGCCAGCGATCCAGAACAATACATTGATGATGACCTGTTTGGTTATATGGACGCAAAAGGCGGCAAGCAACGAACTTCACCTGTGCGTGTAGATGCATTAGTAGCTCTCAATCCCTATCAAGGTGATTTAGATTTTGGCACGAATTACCAAGCTAAAGATCAAGGTGGTGACCCAAATATTTTTGAGTCTGAAATTCATTCCGGTATTTATCGTGGGACTATTTTGATTGAATTAGATCGTATTGGTAAGGGGCGAATCAGTGACGGCAAGACTTACGATGAAAATGATTTCGTCGATAACGCAACTAAAGTATTGCGAACACATAAACTCATTGATGCAATTCAGACGCTGTGGAGCAGCGGTCGGCAATCGCGTTTCTTGAGCGACATCAGTCCAAAATTCATAGCGGCAGCTTGGATGTCAGCAAAGAACCCTATTTTTTTAGAGGCTGTTAATCATAAAGATGGGCAAACTAATATTGCGGCATTGCAGGATGTTGCAACCGACTACGCGGACTTTATTGAAGATCATGTTTTCGCTATTCAAGCAGGCACTTTAGGTGACGAAGCAGGTACTGTTGGTTTGAAAGAGGGTTTTGCGAAAATCAAGTCTTGGGTCAGTAAGTACTATGAGTCGTGAAGTATTTAGTGATCCCCCTAAAATCTTGTTTAGCTAGTTTTCGCGATCCAGATTTTCAGAATTTTCAGCGCACATTGCCCTTACCACCACCAGCAACGTGCATTGGTATGGCGGGAGCCGCTTTGGGGCTTAGTGCTCAGGATGCTCAGGCTTATTTTCCAGCGGGAGAATGGGAAATAGGAGTAGCTGGATATTCGAATGGTCAATTCAAGGACCTATGGAAGTACGACGATTTTAAGATAGGCAGTATTCTCCTTCGCGAATACCTATTCGACAACTACTTTTTATTGGTCTATGGCCATGAAGATGCGGCCAAAATCAAGCAGCTTCGCCAGGCATTCACCTCACCGGTATACGCTTTGAGCTGTGGTAATAGCGACTCTATCTGTACGGTTCGGGTACACGATATGAAGGTGATTGATCAAACAACCGAATCAGGCAGTATGCGAGCCTGCTATGCTGAGGGTGATTTGATCGATAGTAGCTTGCAAGAAGCCGCAAAGGGTACAACGTCCTTCAGTATTCGGACAACTTCCAGACCAGTTGCCCAAGACCTACCTGTGCGCTTCGAGTATATGAAGGACGGTATTCGAATGCTGAAAGAACGTAGGCATATCTCCTATATCCAATTTGCTACGAACTTGCCCATTGCCGTGAAGGGCATCAACTATCAAGACCCTTACCATGAAGAAACGATATTCATTCCCGTCTTCCCTCTCTGATGATGCAGCCAAAGCGGCCGAGCATCTTTGGGCGAAGTTTCCTAGGCACGAAGGTGGGGATTTTGAAAGTATTCCTCTTCATACCGAATGTACCTGGGTGGTTTTGGAGTCTTTACATGGGCGTTACGAAACCTTTTTACAAATGGGCGAGGAATTCTGGCAAGATCTGAAGATTGCATTGCTCTTTCACGATATGGGTAAGTTTGTTAAGAATTTTCAGGTAGAAAATCGGAAGAAGCTTAAAGGTGGAACCCCAAATTGGAAGGTGTATATTAGGCATGAGTTTATTTCCTGCCTGCTATTGCTCTCTGACCAAAGTGATTTTTTGAAATTAAATCCAGACATTCTTTTTGCTGTTGCAGGGCACCACAAACCCTTGACAGGACAGCTCTTTAGCGAACCCGACAAACAGCATAAACCAATCGATTATAAGGATGAAGACTTGGCAGCAATTGAAGGTTATTTGATTAACAGACTAGCTGAAATGGGTATAAAATGGTCGTTTGACGGGCAATTTCGGAAAATCTTGGAGCTTTGCCGTGAAGCCAACGACACAAACAAAGCAAGGATTTACTGGAAGCGAACGGCGATCATGAAGACGCTCTCCAAACCTGGTATGATTGGCTACTATTATCGCGAAGGGGACGAAGAAGCTCGCCGCAAACGCTTTGCTCTTTTTATGGGCCTTTTACACTCGGCCGATTGGAATGGAAGTGCCCGAAAGCTACCCCTAGCACCGCTCCAGTTTGAGGAAAGCGACCTACGAAAGTACATGTCAAAAAAAATTGGACCTAATTTTAAAGACTGGCGAGTCTTTCAAAAAGAAAGCTGCGTCGATGGTCATGTACTAGCCATTGCACCCACAGGAAGTGGAAAGACCGAAGCCTCTTTGCTTTGGGCCGCCCGAAAACCAGAAGGGACGCGCGTTTTCTACTGCCTACCGACCAAGGTGACTTCCAATGCCATTTATGAACGAATTAAAGCGGTCTTTGAAACTGCTGAAGACAAGGAAAAAGTTGCAGTGGTACACTCCGGGGCTAAATTTTATCGAAAGCTAGAGGATGATGATTTTAAAGAATTATCCTATTTAAGCGATAAAAGTTTTGGTAAAGAAATAACCATTTGTACAGTCGATCAGCTTTTAACGGTAAACTTTAATCTTGGTCATTGGCATATGAAAACCTTGCACTTGCAAGGAGCCTCGATAATTATTGACGAAATTCATTTGTATGAGCCGTATACTCTAGGGCTAATTATTAGCTCCATTGGGTATTTCAGCGAAATATGTGAATGTCGATTTTTTCTGATGACTGCTACCATGCCTTCAAAATTGAAAAACTTATTACTGGACACTTTGCCCAATGCTACATTAATCGAAGACAAAGAAAAGCTTGCCCAGGCGCGCAATCCCTGGCATTATTTAGACAAGGAATGGAATGACAAACATTTACAAGCTCAGATCAAGGCAGATATACAAGCAGGTAAAAAAGTATTGATCGTACGCAACACAGTCGATGACTGCCGAAATAGCTTTGAAAAATTGAAGAAATTCACAGTGCCGGAGCGTCGCTGCTGTCTACATAGTCGATTTACTGTTCTAGACAGAAAAGAGAAGGAGGACTTAGTTGTGGACCTTAACGACGACGAGCCGTTTTTACTCGTTGCCACCCAGGTTGTGGAGGTTTCGCTCGACATTGACTTTGATGTGCTTTACACCGAAAATGCACCAATCGACGCCCTCATTCAAAGAGCAGGCAGAGTAAACCGCAAGGGCAAAAAAGAAGATAGCCGTATTGTCGTCTTCAAGGCTGGAGAAATAAGCCGGAAAATGTATACTGACGAAGAGGTTGGACCGATTTTGGACCAAACTGCCGCCGAGCTAATTAAATTGGACGGAAAATACATCTCTGAAAGACAAATGATCAAGCTAACTGATCTTGTTTACGAAAACTACGAAGTAGAAAATACTCTGGGCTATGCCAAAGGTATAAATGTTTATGAGGAGGTTCAGAAAAGCAACAAATACATTTACGATGTACAATACGACGAGAAAATATATACACGGGAGGGTTTGGATTCTGTGCAAATCATTCCTAATAAATTCAAGTCTGAACTAGAAGGCAGATCCTTTGCTCAAAAATCGCTTTATCAATTACCTGTACGCAGAAACCAGTTAGCACGCTTAGTTCCTGAAACTGTCGAGGACGCAGACCATCCATTCCTGATCTATGCCGGCGACCAATACGATAGCGAAACAGGCCTCTACGTACCACCTTGGCAGGAAATTAAAGACGGATCTAAAATATCTACTAACAACTTCTAACCCCCATGCACCTCCCCCTCACCACCCTCACTTTCCCCGACTTCCGTTTGCCGCGCCGCGAGGCCTCTAACCTGCGGGGCTACTTCGCCGAGACCTTCGGACAAGACTCGGTACTCTTTCACAACCATACGCCAGAAGGATATCGATATAATTACTCGGAAATACAATATAAAGTTATCGATGGCATAGCGACGGTGGTGGGTATCGGGCCGGGATCGAAACTGCTGCTACAGGTATTCGGAGACGTAGATAAGCTCGTGTTGGGTGAGCAAACGCTAGTGGTCAATACCAAAGAACTCGCCATGGATCAGGTAGAACTATCCATAGACGATGAGTTGTATACATACGAATTTCTCACGCCCTGGTTTGCGCTCAATCAGGAAAACTATGCGCAGTATCGCGAAACCAAAGACTCGGAAAGGCCAGGATTTTTAGATAAAATATTGCGCTCCCAGCTTATTGCGCTTTTAGAAGGCCTGGGCTATCCAGACACTAAAGAAAAGACCATCCTCGCCAAAGGCCAATGGCGCCCGACCAATGCTTATTTCCGCGGGCAACAGATGCAAATGTTCTGGGGAGAATTTACAACTAACGTGAAAGTACCCAGCCTGCTCGGCATCGGTAAATCTACGAGCAGGGGGTTTGGAACGGTTATAGTCTGTTAGGAAGTTGGTGGATATAGTTTAGCGTTGGAAATCTGAATATGGAATAGCCCTCTGCTCTTGATATTTGGGGGATTAGTCTCTTAGTCTGTTAGGCCATGCTGGCATGAACACCCCAGCATGGCCTAACAGACTAAAAGACTTGCTACTTACACTAAAAATAGAGCATTACTTATCAAAAGATTCCCAATTTCAGAGCGGAGCTAATTGCTAATCTAACAGACTATATAGCCTTAAATACAAAAGGAGTAGCGTACTATCGTTTCATAGTATAAGTGTCTACCTGCGGAAGTGCAAAAAAACCAATCACGCTTATTTACACTGCCTCGGTTCATTTTTGCTGCATGTATGTTTACCTCAACAGTTTTGGTACTTATTTGCATGTGAAGGATGCGATGTTCGAGATACGAGTGCCTCATAAAGAGGGTGCGCAGACGCATCACATTGCGGCGCGGAAAGTGAGATCGATTGTGCTGACAACTGCCGGTGCGCTGAGCAGTGATGCCATCAGGTTGGCGATGACTCATAATGTCGATTTGATTATAGCTGAACGTTCGGGGATGCCACTGGGCCGCTGGTGGCATGCTAAGTTGGGCAGCACGACCAAAATCAGGCGCAAACAACTGGAAGCTGGAATGGGGCGAACCGGACTCGGCTTCGTGCGCGATTGGCTGCGGTTGAAGTTAGAGCGACAAGGCCAATTGCTGCGTAAACTCAAAAAGCATCGAAAGCACCATCATGAGCTGCTCGATGATCGGGCAGAGCGTATCGAATCCTTGGCGCAATCGCTGGCTACAGTCACAGATTCTGCTCGTCAAATACACGAAGTGGCCGACACCCTGCGCGGGCTGGAGGGTACCGCTGGGCGGCTTTATTTTCAGACCTTGAGTACCTTACTTCCATCTGCTTTCCAATTTGAGGGTCGTAGCTTCAGACCGGCTCGCGATCCATTCAATGCCTTCCTGAATTATGGGTATGGCGTGCTATACGGGCGGGTGGAAAAGGCACTCATGGTGGCTGGACTCGATCCTTACGTCGGGTTTATGCACCGCGACGATTACAACCAGAAAAGTCTGGTTTTCGACTTTATAGAACCCTATAGACCTTGGATAGATCGGGTGGTTTTCCGCCTCTTCTCAGGCAAGCATGTACGTACGGATCATTATTGTGGTGATGAACGAGGACTAAGTCTCGACAAACCGGGAAAAGTGCTATTGGTCGAATCGCTCAATTCCTTTTTGGATGGCGAAAAAATCAGGCATGGACGACGCAACCGTAGCCGGGGCAATATCATTCTCGCTGAGGCCCACCAGCTGGCACAAAAATTACTTGCAGAAAAAATAACCGATCCGAAAATTAAAGAGATATGATCTTATGGGTACTCTACGATATAGCTGAAGATAAAGCGAGAACCCGCGTAGCCAAACACTGCAAACAAGCCGGTTTGTATCGGGTGCAATACAGTGTATTCCTCGGTAAAATAAATGCCAGCGAGAGGGATGAATTGCGTCTGGAGATCGAAGATCTCATAGATGTCGACTCGGATAAAGTCTACCTATTCACCCTCACTAAAGCAGAGCTCAAACAGGCTATTTTGCTTGGACAGGCATTTGATAAAAAACTAGTTACGGATCAAGTAAAAGCTTTATTTTTTTAGACTTCCGCAGGTGGAGAGATTCCTCAAATCTCGACATCCTCGCACGAGGTCTTGAAGACCGAGATGCGGGATGGAAGCATTCCCAAATCTCGACATCCCCGTACTAGATCCTGTAGACCGAGATGCGGGATGAAGCTCTTTTATCTTGCAGAATACTCACCATGATCAGCATCACCCCATCTCATATTATTCAGCATTTATATTGTCCGAGATATACTTACTTCGAATGGGTGCTCCGCATACCGCAAAATGAGGAAAAATACGGTAAGGTTATGCGTGGGCGCAAAATACACGATCAGCGATTGGAACGCAATAAGGGATATTTACGAAAAAGGCTAGGTGTCACAAATCGTTGGGACGATCAGTACCTGACAAACGATCACCTTCGCGGACGGATAGATGAGGTCTTGCAACTTAAAGATGGCACCTACGCTCCACTCGATTACAAATTTGCGGAGTGGAAGGACAAGGTATTTCGCACCTACAAATTGCAGCTATACTGCTACGCGCTGTTGATCGAACAAAACTTTGGTGGAGCGGTAAATGCCGGATACCTAGTTTATACCCGATCCAGCAATAAAGTAGTTAAAGTGGATATTGGCCAAAAGGAGAAGGAGCGAGTTCGAGCAATCGCACAAGTCGTAGCCGATAATAAGTACCCAAAGGCTACCAAATACCCGCGTCAATGCGTATCTTGTACGTATAGAAATATCTGTGAGAGGTGACCGCGTGTCAATTTATTTCGACCATGGCAAAGATCCCTCTTACGGGACTGCTTCTCAATTTATTATCAATGCGGAGCACCATTGCATTTGATGATGAAAAACGCTCTTTGACAATTGGAAAATATGGAAAATCAAG
>JBCDFE010000246.1:0-7034 GCA_039178745.1 Bacteroidota bacterium
GTTTGACGTCTTCTTGTTTCCAATCTTGCATCATCCCTTCGGAGAAGGTGCCAGAAAGAATATCTTCCATGTGCTTGTCGAAGAGCGGCTTCATGATGTGCTTGAGCTCTATGGATATTCGATTGGCGCTGGCCTTGGCAGGGCCACTTAGCCGATTGAGCATTTGAGTAACGCCTCCGTGCTTCATCGCTTCGGATTGGGTTTCCCAGCCGTACTGAATAAGTTGAGCAGCATACGTCGGATCGATTCCTTCGGCCACCATCTTGTCGAAGCACAGCAAAGATCCGGTTTGCAGAAGGCCACAAAGGATGGTTTGTTCCCCCATAAGGTCAGACTTGACCTCCGCGACGAAGGAGGAGTTTAACACGCCTGCCCTATGTCCGCCGGTAGCGACTGCGTAAGCCTTGGCTATCTCCAGACCCTGTCCTTTTGGGTCGTTTTCCGGATGCACAGCGATCAAGGTAGGTACGCCAAAACCCCTTTTGAATTCCTCTCTGAGCTCGGTGCCAGGTGACTTTGGTGCCATCATAATCACCGTAATATCGCTCCTGATCTGCATACCCTCTTCAACAATATTAAAACCGTGGGAGTAGGATAGGGTAGCGCCGAATTTCATAAGCGGCTCTATGGTTTGGACTACCGAAGTATGCTGCTTATCTGGCGTCAGGTTGATGACTAAGTCTGCAGCGGGAATCATTTCTTTAAAAGTGCCTACGGCAAAACCGTGCTCGGTCGCTTGCTGATAGGAAGGGCGTCGAGAAGCTATGGAGCTTTCTCTTAATGCGAAGGCCACATCGAGACCCGAGTCACGCATATTCAGCCCCTGGTTCAGCCCTTGTGCACCACAGCCGATAATGACAATTTTTTTTCCTTCGAGTGCTTCCAATCCACGGTCAAAAGCGGATGCTTCCAGAAAGTCGCATTTACCCAGTTGCCTGATTTTTTCAGGCTCGGATAGGGTATTGAAATAGTTGCTCATAAATTATAGATTAAAGTGGTTTTCCATCTCATGGATAATAGCAGACAAGGTTTGCATAGGCTTGCCGATGGAGACACGGCCAGATCGCACGAACTCCAAAATGCCAAAGGGCTTGAGCTCTTCGAATAGCCTTTGAGTATCTTCTTTGTGGCCGGTCTTTTCCAGTACGGTGAACTCCGGTTCTACACTAAGCACGCGAGCGTGGTGGGCTCTTACGATTTTTTCTGCCTGCCCGCCATGGGCCATGTTTTCTGTTTTTAGCTTGTACAGGGCTATTTCCTGATAAACCGTTTCATCGTCGGCATGATATAGCGCTTTGACAACCTCTACCTGCTTTTCGAGCTGACCGACGACCTTGCGGATGCTTTCTTCAGTCAGAGAGACCACTATCGTATAGCGGTGAATGCCTTCGATCTCACTTTCCGAGGCGGTTATGCTCTCGATGTTGATCTTCCGACGGGAGAATATCCCACACACCCGATTGAGCATGCCTACTACATTCTCGGTGAAAACCATAATGGTGTATCGCTGTCGATCCATGATCTCTACTTTAGTCGGATTTCTGAGACTGAGCAGCCCGAAGGAACCATTGGGAAGACATTGTTCTCCTTGCCCACCATAACCTCCAGGAGGTATGGCCCCTCGTGGTCGAGCATCTCTTGAACAGCGTCTTGCAGGTTTTCGCGTTCTTTTACTTTTTGGGCTTTGATGCCGAATCCGTGGGCGATAAGCTGAAAATCTGGATTGATCATCTCAGTGGATGCATATCTGCGGTCGAAAAACATTTCCTGCCACTGCCTGACCATCCCCAAAAACTCATTATTGAGTATGACGATTTTTACGGCAGTCTTGTATTGAAAGATGGTGCCTAGCTCTTGGATGGTCATCTGGAAACCACCGTCGCCAATGACCGCGATAACCTGCTCATGAGGCTTTCCGATCTTAGCGCCAATAGCTGCTGGCAGGCAGAAACCCATAGTGCCGAGGCCACCAGAGGTGATCATTGATCTGCTTTTATCGAAACGTGCGTACCGGCAAGCGATCATTTGGTGCTGGCCCACATCGGTTACTATGATGTTGTTGGTTGTCGATAGCTCATTGATCTGGCGAATCACTTCGCCCATGCTCATGATTTCTGTACTGGGGCGAAGCTCCTGATCAATAACTTCTACTATTTCTTCTTGCTCCAAGGCCTTAAACTTAGCCAGCCAGCCACTATGATTATTGTCTTGTACATAAGCAGTCAGGGCGGCCAAACTCTCTTTGGCATCGCCCAGTACAGCGACATCAGTTTTGACATTCTTATCGATTTCGGCCGGGTCGATTTCAAGATGAATGACTTTGGCCTGCTTGGCGTATCGGCTCAGGTCGCCCGTTACCCGGTCATCGAATCGCATACCCACGGCAATGAGTACGTCGCACTCATTGGTCAATTTATTGGGTGCGTAGTTGCCGTGCATGCCGAGCATGCCTACATTGAGTGGATGCTCAGTGGGTAGTGCCGATAAGCCCATGATGGTCCAGGCAGCTGGCATCCCCGTTTTTTCAATGAAATCCTGGAATTCCTGTTCTGCACCAGACAGCACGACGCCTTGTCCGAATATGACCAATGGCTTTTTAGACTCGTTGATCAGTCGGGCTGCTTTGGCTATTTGCTGTCGGTCTAAAATGGGTTTGGGCCGGTAAGAACGCATGCCTTTAAAGCAGACAGAGTTGTAGGCCATTTTTTGGAATTGAACATCCTTGGTGATGTCAATTAAAACGGGGCCTGGCCGCCCTGATCGAGCTATGTAAAAGGCTTTGGCTATAACGGATGGAATCTCTTCGACGCAGGTGATTTGGTAATTCCATTTAGTGACGGGTGTAGAGATGCCAATAATATCGGTTTCTTGAAAGGCATCGGTGCCCAGCAGATGACTATGGACCTGCCCGGTAATACAGACTACAGGCGTAGAGTCGATTTGGGCATCGGCTATACCCGTAATCAAATTGGTCGCTCCAGGGCCTGAGGTAGCCATGCAAACGCCCACTTTGCCGCTGGCTCTGGCATAGCCCTGAGCGGCGTGTACAGCACCTTGCTCATGCCTGGTCAGAATATGGCACAACCGATCTTCCACATCGTATAGTGCATCGTAGACCGGCATAATGGCGCCACCAGGATAGCCGAAAATATGTTCCACTTTCTCGGCTAATAGGGCATGGACCAATGCTTGGGCACCACTCATAAGCTGGCTTTCACGCTGTAGGGTCTGCTTAAATTCCATGGTTGACATAATGCGCTCGTTTTGGGAGTTTACAATTCATCGGTTACACAGCCCTCGGATGCCGAGGACACGGTCTTTGCATATTTGTACAAAACGCCCCTCGATTTTTTCAGAGGCGGGGCCGTCCATTCGTTCCTTCTTTGATTTAGCTCCTGATCAGTGAGGTCTACTTGAATACTATTTTCTATGGCATCGATGATGATGGTATCTCCGTCTCGTATCAGGGCAATCGGACCGCCGATTTGTGCTTCGGGTGCAACATGACCTACTACAAAGCCATGGGTTCCACCAGAAAATCGCCCATCGGTGATCAGGGCAACCTCTTTTCCCAGGCCCGCGCCCATGATAGCTGCTGTAGGTTTGAGCATTTCTGGCATACCAGGACCCCCCTTTGGACCTTCGTATCTGATGACAACTACGTCGCCCGCTTTTACCAAGCCATTTTTGATGCCGTCATTAGCCGCGAATTCCGATTCGAAAACCTTGGCTTTTCCTTGAAATTTTAATCCTTCTTTGCCCGTGATCTTGGCCACAGCACCCTCTGGTGCCAGGTTTCCTTTCAAAATTCTAATATGCCCGCTCGTCTTGATCGGCTTGTCTACCGGCATAATGATCGATTGCCCGCTTTGTAGATCTGGAAGATCCTGCATATTCTCTGCCAGTGTTTTTCCAGTGACTGTCATACCGTTTCCATCCAGAATACCTTCCAGCAGCAAATACTTGATCACAGCTGGTATGCCACCGATTTTGTGGACATCTTCCATCAGGTAGCGCCCGCTTGGCTTTAGGTCAGCTAGAAGGGGTGTAGCATTGGAGATTTGCTCGAAGTCGGCCAGGGTGAAGTTCACCATGGCTGCTTTTGCTATGGCCAGAAAATGGAGTACGGCGTTGGTGCTACCACCTAGAATGGTGATGAGCTTGATGGCATTTTCGAGAGCTGTTTTTGTTACGATGTCTCTCGGTTTAAGATCCATCTCCAACAAGGTTCTTACTGCCTGACCAGCCTGATAACTCCCTTTGGCTTTGGCATCTCCCAAGGCGGGATTCGAGGAATTGTAAGGTAGAGCCATGCCCAATACCTCTATAGCCGAGGCCATGGTGTTGGCTGTATACATACCGCCGCATGCACCTGCACCAGGGCAGGCTTTCTCGATAATACTTTGATACGCTTCTTCTTCTATTTGACCGGCTACTTTTTGCCCCCAAGCTTCAAAGGCCGATACGATGTCGAGTTTCTGGCCATCGTAAAACCCGGAGGCTATGGTGCCGCCATAGACTAAGATACCTGGTCTGTTGGCACGTAGCATAGCCATAAGTGCACCTGGCATATTTTTATCGCAACCGACTACAGTAATGAGCCCATCGTAAGACATACCTTCCACGACTGCCTCCATAGAGTCGGCAATCAGATCTCTGGACGGCAAGGAATATCTCATGCCTGGCGTGCCCATAGAGATGCCGTCGCTAATACCAATGGTATTGTAAATCAGACCAACCAAATCGGCATCCATGCATCCTCTTTTAACTTCCAATGCGAGGTCGTTGAGATGCATATTGCAGGGATTGCCCTCGTATCCAGTACTGGCAATACCCACGAAAGGCTTATTCAAATCAGTCCGAGTCAGGCCAATGGCGTGCAGCATAGCTTTAGCAGCGGGCTGGCTATCATCTTGGGTGATTCGCCTACTGTATTTATTGAGCAGGTTTTGATTCATGAGCTATCGTCGTCCTTATGAGAACTAATATTGAATTATTGTCTCAGAAAGTCGCGATGGTCGCCGTTCTCTAAAAGTAGGTTTTACGGTGGCTAAACACTCGTTTTTTCGTACAGCCAGACCTAATTTGTCAGGGTCACTGCCCCAGCCAGGCCGTGCGCATACTAGCTTCATTAGGTGTAGCAGTCACCAATGGAGTTAATTTGAAAGCTGGCGAAGCCTGAGCAAAAAACTGCCCTTGCCTGGCTATGCCCATCTTTTCGTATTCGATCAGGTAGGTCTGGTTCAGACTCAGCTCGGCTACGGCGGCATTCCAATCGTCTTCATTGTTGATGGGTTTACCATTCAGGCTGATGATCCGATCTCCGCGACCTATGCCCGTGCTGTATAGGGTACTGTTTTCCAGTACGGGGGCATCTACGAATAGGCCCTCTTCGTTTTCACGGAAGTAGAGCTCGTAGAAGCTGGCGGCTCCGGGCTCGGCCTGCCTCAGGCGCAATCCAAACTGGCGGAGTAGTATGGACATGTCTGGTAGCTCGCTGCTATATACGTGTTTATTTAACCACTCGGCTGCCCAGGCGGGGTCCCGACTCAGCTGGGCCAGCATCATTTCTATATCTCGTATATGATAGGGTATCTCGGAGCGGCCATAATTTTGCCAGCAAAGTCGCATGAGCTGGTCCAGGTTGTATCCGCGTCGGCGAAGTTCCAGGTCTAGACATAGCCCCAGCATGGCACCATAAGGATAGTAGCTCACGAAGGTGTTGGCGTAGTTGACCGGGTCGTTGGATCGGCCAGCATCCACGAAGGGTGCCATTCTGCTCATTTCGATGGGATTGCGATGGCGACGGCCAGGTGCGTGAAATACCCGATTGATCAATCGCTCTATGCCCTGGCAGTAAGTCTCCAGGTCGATGATTCCCGTCCTGACCAAGGTTAGATCGTCGTAGTAGCTGGTAAAGCCCTCGGCAAACCAAAGCTCGTCGCACATATTGGCGTGATCGAAATCGAAGGGTTCCAGGTGGGCTGGCCGAAGGCGCTCTACGTTCCAGGCGTGGAAAAACTCGTGAGAAACGGTGTAGATCAGTTCTTCGGCATCTTCGGCCAGGCTGAGTGGGTCGGTACAGATGGTGGAGTTTCTGTGCTCCATGCCATCTCCGCGCACATAGGGGTTGTAACTGCACAGGAAGGTGTACCGGCCATAGTCGAAATCGGGTAGCTCGCCATAGACCCGCACTTGCTCGTTGACAATGCGTTTGATCCAATCGAAGTATTGGTCGACTTCCTGGGCAGTTCCTTCGTGCATAATGGCCAGTTCTATGGTGTCGACTTTCGGCCCCGAGTTGACTAAGTACCTGCGGAAGTCCATATCTCCAACCAAAGTCGGAGAATCGAAAAAGTAGGCGTAATTAGGCGCAGCAAATCGCCGGCTGCCTAAGTGGACGAGCTGGGTAGCCACCTGCCACTGAGGTTGCTGATTGGTTGGGAGTTCCAGTAGAACCGGTCGGTTTGGCAGCTCCACACCATATATAAATGTAGCTGGCATGTTGAGGTGCAACTTGCGCAGGTCGATACCGGCATAGGTGCCGTCTGGCCCATTGGCGTATAAGGTGTATCGGACAATAACCCGGCCTCTGTGTCCGGCTATGGTCCACTCGTTGATGTTACTGCGATCGACCAGGAGATCTTGCCCCTGAGCATCGGTGGCGGTCAGATCATAGACGTTTTTGGCAAAATTATGCTCGGCATATCGCCCCGGTGAGGCCGTCGGCATCCTAATGGTAAAAATGCCCGTTGGTACCGCCGGAAAATTGACGGTAATGTGCAACTCATGCCTGTCTATATCTGTCAGGTCGAGCTGATATTTTATCGTGCCGGGATGATTGAGCACCCAGTCTAGCGGGGCGAGCCTGTTTATGTTTTCAGGATGGGTTTCTGATGGTGGCTGGGGCACATAAGCAGATGCACTTAGCGCTATGCCGCAAGCGCAAGCAAGAAGGAAAATTTTCATATTCTAGTTTTAAAATCTTTCAGTCGGGTACAGCTCGGCCTGAAGATTTTTCTTACCAATATCTA
>JBCDFE010000247.1:0-7019 GCA_039178745.1 Bacteroidota bacterium
CTGGGTGAGACTATCGCTGTAAATAGCAGGCGGCTGCCCCAGGGCATTCCTTTTGAAGCGGTCGAATCGCGTACTATCTTTTTCCCGATTGCTGCTCAGATAAATGTACTCGCGCGGGAAAAATAACAGCAGGTTCGTATTCGGCTCTTGTCTTGCTAATGTACTTAGCTGATAGGCCAATTCCGAAGCATTATCTACCTCCTTTCGATTGTCTAGAACAATCTGCTGATTGACGAGAATTTCCTCTGTTTCCGCCAAGAATTTGCTACTATTGCAAGCGGTCAGCATAGGCAGCAGTAGTAATGCCAGCTGTAGATAGCGGCCGAAAATTGTCCAAATGTCTCTGAGTGCGGCCCGCATCAAATTGGTTAAAAGCCTTAAGCAAAAGAAGTTCCGGCAAACTTACCACAAATTCGTGGTCGAAGGCGTAAAGATGGTCGCTGAGCTAGTCTTACAATCTGCCTATTCAATAGAGGTCATTTATGCCTTGCCCGGTTGGTCTAACCCCGGCTTTCCAGAAGAACTCATCGTTAGAGTAAACGATAGGGAATTGGGTCGTATGTCGCAGCTTGCTACACCCAATGAGGTATTAGCAGTTTTGGGACTTCCGCAGGTGGGCACATCGCGGCAATCCTCAAATCTCGGTAGCGAACCCAAGTTGGAAAACTCGAAAGCAATCGCTGGCACCCAGGCCAACAGCGGTACTACTACTGGCCATCTTGAAGCATGGCCTACAATACTACAAACGGGTTGGAGCATCTATCTGGATGGCGTGCAGTCTCCGGCCAATCTGGGAGCCATCATGCGTGTAGCCGAATGGTTCGGGTTTAAGGCAGTCATCCGTGGGCCAGAAACTGCCGATCTCTACAACCACAAGAGTCTGCAAGCCAGTATGGGGTCATTCCTGCGCATACCCAGCCCAGAACTGGATCTGAGTGAAATCAAGACAGCTATACCCGATCTGCCACTTTATGGTACAGCTACAACTGGAGATTCCATTTACGATTTTCAACCACCAGATAGAGGTCTTTTAGTTATTGGCCGTGAGGGTTCCGGCATCCGCCCAAAGACCAACGACTTGCTCGAAAACTATTTGCGCATACCACAAGCAGAAACCAGTCGGGCTGAAAGCTTAAATGCCGCTGTAGCAGCAGGAGTAGCTTGTAGTCATATTACACTAAATTCTAGGTAGATTACTAAGATCGTAAAGCGAAAATGACGGAACTATTCATCCAATCTTCCAGTTATTCTATAACTTTGGAAGATGATAAATAGCTTTGGAGATAAAGAGACCGAGAAAATATTTCGCGGTATCAAGTCAAAAAAGTTACCACCAGAAATTCAAAGAATTGCTTTTCGAAAGTTACGCGTAATCCAAGCTGTAGAGAAATTGGTTGAATTAAGATCACCACCCTCTAATCATTTGGAAAAGCTTAAGGGCGATTTACAAGATTATCATAGCATCCGAATAAATCGACAATGGCGCATAATATTTATTTGGAAAGATGATGCTGCCCATAGCGTCAGAATAGTCGACTATCACTAAAATAAATTTTATGAAGGGCAAGGAAAGTATCGAGTATATCCCTAATGTTCATCCAGGTGAGGTTGTTCTAGAGGAATTCATGAAGCCTTATGATATCTCAATATCAAAGCTGGCTAAGGATATTTATATGCCAGAAGACGAAGTGTCTGATTTAGTAGACGGACGAATGCGAATGACAGCAACATTTGCTAGAAGACTGGCAAAATATTTTAATATGAGCACTAAGTTCTGGTTGAATCTCCAAATTGAATATGATTTGGAGGAAGAAAGGCGCTCAAAAGAGGATGTTCTCTCAAAAATTGAGCCCTATCAGGCGGCATAGAAACCTTGTTCTCAAGCTTTAGATCAATCTTGAAACGGATGTATTCGAGTTTATCCGATAAGATTCAGGCGTATTTCCAGTAAGTCCACCTAGAGCTAAAAGCCCTGGCGTTTTACCTACTTCCAGGCTGCCGAGGTCATGATCAAATCCGAGTGCCTCAGCTCCATTTAGGGTTGCCCATTGTAGTAAAGTCTGAAAGGGTACGTAAGATTGATAGCGGCTAATGGTTTTCATTTCGTCGAGTATGCTGAGCTGCCAGTTGCTGGTCAGGCTATCGGTACCTATACACACCTTGGCATCAGCTTGCAGAAAGATGTCGTAGCGGGGAAGGCGGTTTTCTATGTACAGATTTGCATTTGGGCAGGTGGCCCAGAATACACCATTTTGCCCCCACGCTTTGGCAGCGGCAATATCTTCTGCAACGGTTGTCGTGTTGTGTACGAACAGGGTTCGGCAGTTTGGATCCATCTGACCTAGGGCGTGATAAATAGAGGCCTGGCCCGTTGCTGAGAAAGATGCTAAAGAGGCTCCGAAACCTTCGAAAAATGAAAGAAAAGGACCACTTTTAGTCTGGAATAATTCATTTTCTGCGGGTGTTTCCTGCAAGTGAATGGAAACGGTTCCCTGGCCATCGTTAAGTTCGTTAATTCGGTGATACAGCGGGTTGCTCACGGTATATGGCGCATGAGGTACCGCTGATTTGGCGTTACCACTATCACTGCCCGCTTGCTTCTCATAAACACTCAGATATTGATTGAAGGTCTCTTCTGCTCGGTCGGCTTGCAGGAAATCGAACATCTCCACAAAGCTGTAATACTTGATTGGGCTGCTGCGCTTGATGGCTGCTGTGTCAGCCTTATTGCAAATGTCACCTACGGCTTGTATGCCGACCTGCCACATATATGCATCTTGAGCCTGAATAGCTGCATCGATTTCAGATTGGTCCACTTCCCGCTGGCTGACCACACCGATTAAAAATGGGAGAAGAGTAGTACCCGTATCGACTTTGCCTACAAGATGACTTAATTCCAAATGGCAGTGTGCGTTGATGAATCCAGGGATAAGTACATGCCCAGGGGCTAGTATTTGTATATCTTCGGTTGGACACTCGTCTCGAGTTCCTATCCATTCGACCCTACCTTCAGAATCAAAGATAATGGCACCATGAGCTATGGCTGGACCAGAAACAGGAAATAAGTAGTCGGCGCTATAAGCTGGCATGATGTATCTTTTGCGGCAAATCTATAAAAGCATTGATTAAGCACATATTCTTTTTGGGCATATTGTTGGTATCTGTTTTGGGGTGCAGTGACCGACCTGCGGAAGTCCTAAATACGATAAATCTGGTGAGTGGAGAGCTAGCCTCTCTGGCCATTTCTACAGACGAGTACGAGGGCTATTTTGACGACTGGAGTGAGGCAGATGTGCGGCTGCAAATGGGTTGGCCTGATTCTGTAGCTGTGGAGATAGAGACATATCGGAGATGGCTTTCAGCGCTTCCTGTTCAATGGCCCGAAGATCTTTCGGATCGTGCGAATGGTTTGCTGGAGGCTGCACTGGGCGAAAGCGGGACGCTCTTTCCCGGCCTCGCTCCAGATACCATCGAACTGATTTTGACCGATGATTTGCCCTATGGTGCTTCGATTTATTTTACGCGCGGCCGGGCGATAATTTGTCCGAAAACTCATCTGAAAAATGCCTCTGAGGATGAGCTTATGCACGTTTTTAGGCACGAGCTTTTTCATCTCATCAGCCGAAATCATATCGCGAATCGGGAGGAGATGTACGATTTGATCGGATTTAAATCAATTGCCGATTCCATTAGCTGGCCAGGTCATTTGTACGATCGCAGGCTGCTGAATCCCGATGCGCCGAGGCCTGACTATGCCCTGGATCTGGATGGTATCCTTTATGTGCCTGTGGTGTATGCGGCTCAGTCGCCCTATGATGCAGATGAGCCCGATTACTTTGCTAGGCAATTGCGTTTTAAGTATTTCCAGATGCGTGGCGATAGTCTCAGACCACCGACATTATCCGTGGCTGAGGTCAGGGCAGCTACCGGCGGGTTAACCAATTACATCATACACCCCGAAGAAATTCTGGCCGATCAGTTTGCCTTACTGCTGGAAGGTAGAGGGCCTCATGGAAATGAGACCTTAGAAAAGCTAAGCCGTTTTTTAAGGGGTTTGGTCAGTACACCGGTCAATTAAAAAACGCCTGAACACCATCTGTGATGTAGTGTAGTGTCTCTTCATCCAGTTCAGAGTGCATGGGCAGAGAAATTACTTCTTTGACCAGCTGGTCGGTAACGGGCAAAAAGTCGATGTCATTGGCTGCTGTTCCCTTGAAGGCTTCCTGCTCGTATAGAGCCACGGGGTAGTAGATCATGCTGGGGATGTCTCGTTCTTTGAGAAAGGCTTGCAATTCATCTCTATGCCCATTGGCTATACGCATGGTGTACTGGTGGAATACATGGGTACTGTTGTGCTGGCGTGTGGGTATGGTGAGCCCATCTATGTGGCCGAGCGCTTGGTCATAAAAATCTGCGGCTCGGTTTCTACGGGCAGCATACTCGTCTAGTTTAGCCAGTTTGATGTCGAGAACGGCCGCTTGTATAGAATCGAGGCGGCTGTTTACACCAACTACATCGTGGTAGTAGCGCCTGTTGCCCTGACCGTGGTTGGCTACTTGTCTAATTTTGGCAGCGAGTCCGTCGCTATCGGTATTAATGGCACCTGCATCGCCATAGGCACCTAAATTTTTGCTGGGATAGAAGCTGGTGCAGCCGATATGCCCAAGGGTGCCGGTGCGTTTTACATCGCCATTACTGAGGGTATATTCTGCTCCTATAGCCTGGGCATTGTCTTCCACGACGTATAGTCCATGCTTTTCTGCTATTTTGAGAATGGGTTCTATATCGCAGCTTTGCCCAAAGAGGTTGACTGGTACGATGGCTTTTGTGCGCTCAGTGATGGCTGCCTCTACGAGTTCGGCAGTGACATTGAAAGTATTGGGATCGACATCGATCATGACGGGTTCTAGCTGGAGTAGCGCAATGACCTCGGCTGTAGACACATAAGTGAAGGAGGGTACGATTACTTCATCCCCTGGTTTCAACCCAAGGGCCATCATGGCAATTTGCAGGGCATCGGTTCCATTGGCGCAAGGGATGACGTGCTTGCATCGCAAGTAGCTTTCTAAGTTGGCCTGGAATGACTTGACAGCTGGCCCATTGATAAAAGCCCCGCTGCGAATCACCTCTAGTACAGCCTGGTCAACTTCGTTTTGTATGGCCTGATATTGTGTCTTCAGGTCTACTATCATGATTGGACGTGGAGGGGAAGCAGTCATAATCGATTGTATTTAGATAGCAAAAATACGCATTAAGCTGCGGACTCTTGCTCTCCCAGCACATTACATGCCAATACGGTGACAAAGATCATAAGACCGGGAAAGAGGGCTAACCACCAGGCAGATGGCGTAGAACGAGCCTGTCGCAGTAGGCTGCCCCAGCTAACGGATTCGCGGGGTAAGCCAATACCTAGAAAAGACAAATACGCTTCGAGCAAAATAGCGATGCCTATACCAAAGCTGACCGCCACAACTACGGGCCCCCAGGCATTGGGCAAGGCGTGGTTGCGCAAGATGTGCCAGTCGCTAAAGCCGAGCACCTTAGCAGATTCTATATAGGGCAGCTTGCGGATGCGCAGCAGCTCCGCCCGCAAAAACCTGGCAATACCCGTCCATCGCAGTCCCCCGATGAGCAATAACACCCACCATACCGATGGGCGTTCTATGATGCCTAAAAAGGCGATTAGCAATACCAATCCGGGAATAGAGGTGATCAGTTCTATTACTCTGAGGGTCATTGCATCGACGGGTACGGCAGACGCTCTTTGTAGCCAGGGCCATGGTATTAAACCAAAAACAAACCGTAGTGAAACGCAGCAAATTACTAGAATAAGTAAGCTACTGACAAGTCGCCCAAAAAATGACCACTGGAAGGTATATGGCCACCAGGCTGCCAGGCAATAGGCTATTCCGATGATCAGTCCAAGGAGTATGCCCAACCAGCGACTGCGTTTGCTGCGCATCCCATCATCGGCAAAGTAACCAGCCGGTGACCCAATCAGAATCCCTAAGAATAGGGCGATAAGCATCGAGCCCAGACCAATACCCAAAGACACCCTCACCCCTCTGATGATTCCCGCCAGCACATCTTTTCCACGCCCATCTGTACCCAACCAGTGGGTGGATGCCCAGCCTTTGTTAGCCGGACGAGTGCCAGGCGGCTTAAATCGACCCGTTCCTTGGTCCGATTTGTCTGGCGAATACGGAATAATTGGCCAGATGGCGAAGCCGGTTTCCGCATCTTTCCAACTTCTTCGCGGCAAGTCGGTATATGGCCCTGTAGCACCTAACCACTCTCCGTACTGATGGAAGACTGGCCATCGTATTTCACCTTCATAACTAGCTACGATGGGTCTGTCGTTGGCCAGGAAATCTGCCAGCAGTGCAATGACGATGAGCACGCGCAAACAACGCCGAGCCCACTTTTTACCTATAGGTTTTCTGCTCATGGCCCCGCTTTTAATGAAGTTTTTTCCCTGAGCCTGGGATCGGCCCAGCGATACAAAACATCGGCCATAAGAAGCCCCAGTATGGTCGCTATTCCGCTGATAATCAAAATAGCTGTCACAACGGGCCAATCTTTATCTATAGTCGAATTGACCAGCAACCTACCCATACCTGGCAGATTGAAGATTAACTCTATAAGCACAGAGCCAGCTAATAGCGTTGGCAATAAGCCAGCGAGTAGGGTAATGATCGGGAATATGGCATTGCGCAGCACCTGCGTGCGTAAAATTTTATTCTCACTTAAGCCTTTGAGCTTTGCTGTCCGTATGTAAGGCTTACTCAATTCTGCTATAGTAGAAGCACGCATTTGTCTGCTCAAGTAGGCCCAGCTTGGATAGGCCAGCATGAGTACCGGCAAGAAAAGATGCTGAACCCTGATCCATAGAATAGACAGCCAATTGCTGCCATCGGGAATTCTGCCTACCCCCATACTGGGAAACCAATCCATGCCATAGTAGGGGGTAGTAAAAAAGCTCGACACCAGGGTTGCGATCCAGAAAGCGGGTAAGCTGA
>JBCDFE010000248.1:0-6891 GCA_039178745.1 Bacteroidota bacterium
CAATTGGGATGGGCTAACAACATCTCTTTTGGCAACTTCGATTTCAACTTCTTAGTACACTGGAAAGAAGGAGGCGATGCACTTAACCTATCACGGTTACTCACGAACATCGGTAATACTACACCTCGGGAGTTTGATGATCTGTCTGGCTTTATTGAAGATGCTTCTTATTTCAGAATGCGTGAAATAGGATTGAACTACAGAGTACCACTGCAGAGTGATTTCATCAGAGGACTAAAGCTGGGTGTTTCAGCTCGTAACCTGTTTACAATAACAGACTACAGCAGCTACGATCCAGAGACCTCTACTAAGGGAACTTCAGGCTTATCTACTAACATAGAGGTAACGCCTTTCCCCTCGGCTAAGCAATTTTACTTTCACTTAGGCTTTAACTTCTAAATCAGTAGCCATGAAAATGAAAAATATTTTTTTCCTGGCTCTTGTGCCAGTCATACTTATCCTGTCGAACTGTTCTTTTGATGAGCAGTTTGACCCCAATGCCCCAAACATTGAATCAGTTACTCAGGATGTGGCTAAGGGTGATTTGGACCTACTTGTGGTGGGTATAGAAGCAGGTATGCGAAATGGATTTGGTACTTACGTTACAGCTACGGGTACTATAGCCCGCGAGTTGTATCTGTTTGATGCCGATCCTAGAAATACAGAGGACCTCTTAGGAAAGGAAGGTGCTGTACTTGACAATAACACGTTCTATCTGACCGCACCCTTTTCTACTCGCTATCGAGTGGTGAAAAATTGCAACTTGCTATTAGAAGCGCTCGAAAATATCGATGCCATTACAGAAGAGGAGAAGCAAGGCTACCGCGGTTTTGCTAATACCATTAAGGGATTCATGATCTCGCAAGTACTAGCTATGTTAGGCGACAATGGTGTCAGGATCGATGTGGCTGACTTGAATAACCTCGGACCTTATGTTCCGCCGGCTCAAGCATACCCTCAGTTACTTCAATTGATGGATGATGCGGCTGCTCAGCTCAACGGAAGCACGATTTCTTTTGCACTTTCTAGTGGATTCGAGGGTTTTGACGATGCTCCAGGTTTGATATTGTTCAATCGTGCCCTGGCCGCAAGAATTGCTACTCAAGGAGGATTGTACGCAGAGGCTTTCGATTACGTAAATGCTTCCTTTTTAGATCTCAACGGAGACTTGGATGTAGGCCCTAAGCATATCTTCAGTACAAATCCGGGAGACCAGCTAAATCCTGTATTTCGCAGGCCCGGAGATAATGGAGACCAAATTGTAGTCAACCCGCGTATCATCAATGAAATTCGCTCGGGTGATGCCAGGTTCAGTAAGTTTAGATTGCGACCCAATCCGAGTACCCAAGACAACTTGGGTGGCGACTACGAAGGTGGGCTCTACGAGACTAACGTTACTCCGATGGATATTATTCGTAATGAAGAGTTGATACTCATTCTAGCAGAAGCTCTCATCCAAACAGGAGGAAACACACCGGATATTCTTCAAGCTCTTGAGGCAGTTCGTATCCCAAATGGATTGGGTGTATATACTGGTATCACCGATTTCGACTCATTAATTGACGAACTTCTCTATAACAGGACCTATTCCCTGTGGGGAGAGGGGCAGCAGATGTTTGATCTGCGTCGATATGGAAGGCTCAATGATACATTCCTTCCCATAGACAGAGATGGTGACCAGATCTTTACTCAGTTTCCCATTCCATTGACGGAAGGTCAGTAAGATCATTTGCAAAAAGCCATTTGCTTTTTTCTTTTTAAAAACGGGTTTGGCCATTCGGTCAAACCCGTTTACAATTTGCGGTGTAGCCACCTGACAAACTTTACCTTCTTTTCCGGATAAGGTGGATAGACCATCTTGAGATCCAAGAAGCGGCGACGTAGGACCGAGCGTTCATTGCTGAACTCCAGGAAGCCGTGGTGACCGAAGCTCTTGCCGATGCCGCTGTTGTTGACGCCGCCAAATGGCAGACCTGGGTTAGCATAGCCGAGTAGCAGCTCATTTATGGAGCTCCCACCTGCGGAAGTCCTATTCAAAATGCGCTCGGTATTGGTACGGCTGCGGCTCATGACGTAGAGCGTGAGTGGATTGGGGCGAGCGTTGATGAAAGCGATGGCTTCGTCGAGATCGCGGTAGGTGACTAGGGGCATAATGGGCCCGAATACCTCCTGATGTAGCAATTGGGCATCATCTGATAGTTCGCTGACAAGGGTAGGGGCTATGTATCGCGCATCAGCGTCGCGCTGGCCACCGAGCAGTACTTTAGCGCCTTTGTCTAGGGCGTCGTCTAGCAAAGTGCAGAGGTGACTGTGGTGTTTGTCGCTGGCTACACGGGCGTAGTCATTGGACTTCCGCGGGTCGGCACCGTAGAAATTTTCGATGGCTTCCCGGTACTTGCCGATCAGTTTTTCTTTCTGACTTTCGTGTACCAAAAGATAGTCTGGTGCGACGCAGGTCTGCCCGCAGTTGAAGTGCTTAGCCCAGACAATGCGCTCTACCACCTGATTTAGATTGGCCGTTTCGTCTACTATACAAGGTGATTTGCCGCCTAGCTCTAGAGTCACACTCGCCAGATTTTTAGCTGCTGCAGCCATAACTTTCTTACCTACAGCCGGGCTACCCGTAAAAAAGATATGATTGAAAGGCATACTGGTTAGCTCCTGAGAAACATCGGCCTCTCCCAGCACAACGGCGACTTCCTCAATTGGGTAGAGCTCGCTGATCATGTCGCTCAGATATGTGCTGGTATGTGTGGTTACCTCAGATGGTTTCAGTACTACGGTACAGCCGGCCGCAATTGCGCACACGAGAGGATACATACTTAGGTTGACCGGGTAGTTCCAGGGTGAGATGATCAGCGCCTGCCCTTTGGGTTCGTATCGTATATAAGAAGTAGTACCGATCAGGCTAATGGGTGTGGCAACTTTTCGAGCCTTCATCCAACCAGCCAGACGTTTGCGCGCATAGCGGGCGTGAGTCAGTACAATGCCTACTTCAGAGGTGAGGGTTTCGACTTCGGGTTTACCAAAATCTGCCCGCAGGGCTTCAACGAGTCTGTTTCTATTGCCTTCGTTGGTCAGATAGGTTTCGAGTCTTTTGATGCGTTCGCGCCGCTCGGCGGCAGTGGTCGCAGCCATGCGCTGGCTGTTTGCTCGCTGATTTTCGAAGATGGTCTTCAGGTCTTGTTTGGCAGCTACGGCTTGCATGGCGACTTAGATTTGGAGTACAAGATACGGGGAATAGTGAAGCGGTAATTATGAACATAATAAGATCGTAACTTCGCACGGTCTATGCGCTATTCTGTGATCATACCAGTCTTTAATCGCCCCGATGAGATGGCCGAGCTCCTCGATAGCTTGAGTCGCCAGCGGTTTAAAGATTTTGAATTGGTGATCGTAGAAGACGGGAGCACGCAGAGTAGCGAGGAGGTGGTCAACCAGCATAGGCATCATCTCGACATCCAGTATTTTCAAAAGCCCAATAGTGGACCTGGCGATAGCCGCAACTACGGCATGGCGCGCGCTAGGGGCGAGTATCTCGTTTTTTTCGATAGCGATTGCCTGATTCCTGAGCATTATTTCGAGGCCGTGGAAGAGTCGCTACGTGCGCGCAAGCTCGATGCCTACGGTGGCCCCGATGCCGCTCACCCTAGTTTTACGGATACGCAAAAGGCAATCAACTACGCCATGACCTCCTTCTTTACTACGGGCGGTATACGCGGTAAGAAGTTGAATCTCGATAAGTTCACCCCGAGATCATTCAATATGGGAGTAAGCCGTGCCGTGTATGAAAAAGTGGGTGGCTATGGTGATGTCCATCCAGGAGAAGACCCAGATTGGAGTTATCGCATCATGGATGCGGGATTTAGCACAGGACTCATACCAGATGCGTATGTATATCACAAACGGCGCATAGACTTTGATAAGTTCAGAAAGCAAGTGTACAAGTTTGGATTGGTCCGTACCATCCTGATGCGCTGGCACCCGACCCGTTTCAAGCTGGTATTTGTTTTGCCGACGCTCTTTTTGCTGGGGAGTCTATTCCTGACCTTTATGGCTGTGATCTGGTCGCCTTGGGCACTAAATCCCCTGCTGCTACTGGCGGCACTGCTGTTTGTCGATGCCCTGCGCGTGACCGGTAGCTTGCCCATAGCCTTTAAGGCTGTCCCTGCCAGTTTTATACAGCTCTACAGCTATGGTTGGGGCTTTCTGCGAGGTTTTATTCAGCACCAGCTGCTGAGACGCGAGCCCAGGGAGGCCTTTCCTCAGATGTTCTTCAAGCGTTAGGGCAGTATACTCCGAGCGACCTATCTTTGCACTTCCAAAAAATGTAAGGCCTCATGCCCACACCCACAGATTTCAAGAATCTCATCTCTCACGCTAAGGAGTATGGCTTCATTTACCAGTCTTCGGAGATATACGACGGTCTGGCCGCAGCATACGACTATGGCCCCAATGGCGTGTTGCTCAAGAACAATCTCAAGCAGTACTGGTGGCGTGCCATGGTGCAGCTACACGATGATATTGTGGGTTTGGATGCCGCTATTTTTATGCATCCAAAGACCTGGAAGGCCAGTGGTCACGTAGATGCATTCAACGATCCGCTGATCGACAACAAAGACAGTAAAAAAAGGTACCGGGCCGACGTACTGATCGAAGATTATCTTGACAAGATCGAGGGGAAGATCAACAAAGAGGTAACAAAGGGGCGCAAGCGTTTTGGCGATGACTTTGACGAAGAGCAATTCAGAGCCACCAATCCAAATGTACAGCGCTATCTGGCCAAGCACGGTGAAATCGCTTCCCGACTGGCAACGGCCATGACCGATGGGAATATGGAAGAGTTGGGTCAAATCATAGCCGATTTGGATATAGCTGACCCAGATACCGGCAGCAAGAACTGGACAGAGGTCAGGCAGTTTAACCTCATGTTCTCTACTCAGCTCGGAAACATCGCCGGTGAAGAGGGCAAACTATACCTGCGGCCCGAAACGGCCCAGGGCATATTTGTCAATTTCCCGAATGTGCAAAAGACGACCCGGCAAAAACTGCCCTTCGGTATTGCACAGATCGGAAAGGCGTTTCGCAATGAGATCGTAGCGCGTCAGTTCATCTTCCGCATGCGGGAGTTCGAGCAGATGGAGATGCAATATTTCATTCAACCAGGCACTCAGCAAGAAGTCTATAAGCGTTGGAAAGAGCTGCGCATGAAGTGGCATCGGGTTTTGTTTCCAGAGGATAAGCTCAGGTTTCACGACCACGATAATCTGGCGCATTATGCCGATGCCGCGGTCGACATTCAGTTTCAGTTTCCCTTTGGCTTCAAAGAATTGGAAGGTATTCACAGCCGTACAGATTTTGATTTGAGTAGCCACCAGGAGCTTTCGGGTAAGAAACTGCAATACTTCGATCCTTCAACGAACGAGAGCTATGTGCCTTATGTGGTCGAGACCTCTATCGGTGCTGATAGATTGTTCCTCGCCGTCATGAGTCATGCCCTTGTTACAGAGCAGGTGCCTGGTCAAGATGATCCGAATAACACCAGGGAGGTTATGAAACTTCCCCCGGCCTTAGCCCCGATCAAGGCGGCTATATTACCGCTTAAGCGCAATGATGACCGATTGGTCGGCCTGGCAAAAGAGGTCTTTAACGAGCTCCGATACCATTTTGATGTACAGTACGACGATACCGGATCTATCGGCAAGCTATATCGCCGTCAGGATGCGGTAGGTACGCCTTACTGCATCACCGTAGACTTTGATAGTCTCGAAGACCGCACAGTCACTGTCCGAGATCGCGATACCCTACAGCAAGAGCGCGTTAAGATCGAAGATCTGGTCGGTATGATCTTGCCTAAGGTCGACATGGGCAGCCTACTGAAAGGAAGCGAGTAATTTGGACTTCCCTGCCTGCTTGGCACCGGCAAGCAGGCGCAGGTGGAGAGATTCCCCGAATCTCGACATCCTCGCACGACTGCTTGTAGCAGGAGTGGCGGGATGGAAACGTTCCCCGAATCTCGACATCCTCGCACAACCGCTGGCAGTAGGGGGGCGGGATGGAAACATTCCCCGAATCTCAACATCCTGAGGTTTATTCATTAGTCAGAAGCTCTATGAATCCACTCAGAGGCTCTGGTCTCGCTACTACGCCTTCCAGCTGTCTCTCGAATAGCAGGCAGGTATAGTAGTAGGTACCCGAGGCGAGTAGCTCACCATTTTGATTGGTACCATCCCAGTTGATCTGAGGATCTGTAGCTGTAAAAACAGTCTGGCCCCATCTATTGACCACCTCGAATTGAACACTTTCTATGAAGCAGTTGATGCGTGGCACGAATAGTTCGTTCATGCCATCGCCATTTGGGGTGAATGCATTGGGCAGCTCGTATTGCGGGCAGTTCGTCACGCAAACTTCATTGCTGGGTGCGCTTTCATTGTTGTTTTCATCGAAGGCTGTCACTGTATAGCAGCCTACGATTCCATCTGGTGGCAGGTGCTCGAAGGTGGTGTTTTCCGCACCGAGCACTTCTCCGACCTGGGTAAACTCTGCGCCAGTTCCTATGGAGTAGTAGACCCGGTAGCCTTCAACATCATCGTCTCCGCATACATCGAGGGAACCGATCCAGCTTAGCTGATTGGCCTGGCTATCCGGGTTGTCGCAGTCTTCCCCCCGGTCGCAAATACTGCTGACGGTCAGCTCAGGCGGGCATGGCGGCACATTGTCGAATGGTACCAAGCAAAGCTCTTGCGACCGATTTAGCAGAGGACTCGGTATGTCTTCCACATTGTACGAGCCTACTGAGCGAATAAAGTAGCAGTACTCTTCGCCGTTAGTTAGGCCCTGATCCAGATAGCTGGGGTCAGTCACGGTATCGATGCTATCGAATGTGGCACC
>JBCDFE010000249.1:0-6873 GCA_039178745.1 Bacteroidota bacterium
AACCAAGCATACATGACCAAAACGGAAAAGATCCTCAATAACTTTTCGATTTTCCGATTTTTTACCCGCCGGTACCGCCTGAGCCAAATGCGCAAGCGCATGCACCAAAATGGCGAGTTCGTCACCCCGGCTTTCGTGTATCAAATGGGCAAGGTCGCCTCTATGTCGGTATACCGATCCCTGCGGCCCCAGTACCGAGGTGTGAGCGTACACGGGCATAGACTGCTCGGGCCGGGCAACCATCAGAACGAGCGCCAGGAGCTGCTTTACGAGCTGTGGAAAGAAGAAGGCTTTCCCATCAAGATCATCTCCATGTTCAGAGACCCGATTAGTCGAAATTTTTCTTCTTTTTTCCAAGGCTTCAAAATCTGGACCGGCCAGGAAGTAGCCAATACCAATCTGACCGCCGAGGAGTGCTACCAATTTTTCATGGACAACTATCCCCACTACGCCGGTGCTGGTTTCTTCGACAATAGATTCAAGCCCTACTTCGGTCTCGATGTATACGAAGAGCCGTACAACGGAACTGGCCACCAATTTTACAAAAAGGGGCAGGTCGAAATGCTGCTTATGAGATTTGACTTGGAGAACTCAAAGAAAGAAGAGCTGATCTCAGAGTATCTAGGTATGGATAGTTTTCGGATAACCAATCAGAATATAGGATCAAATAAAGCGTATGCTCATCTCTACAAGGGTATGAAAGCCATGAAAGTCTCTGTTGAATACCTGGATGGCCTATTGTCTACCAAGTATGTCAAGCACTTCTTTTCCGAAGCGGAGATCCAGGAGATTCGTCAGAAGTGGTCCCGGAATTAGGATTTGCAGTCCTGAGCACCCAATTTATTGTGTTGACAGCATGCTCATTATTTTCCCAATCGTTTACTTTGTGTTATGAAGATTGATTTCAAAGCCGTTCGGCCTCATTTGGCAGCCGTATTGTTTTTTATTGCGTTTTCTTGTGTCTACTTCTTGCCCGCTTTGCAAGGTGAGAAGATCGGCTCTACCGACAATCTGGGCTGGCAGGGCATGGCCAAGGAGTTTTCCGACTACCGGAAGGCTACCGGAGACCCCACCCAATGGACCACCAGTATGTTTGGCGGTATGCCCACCTACACCCTTGGCAATACGAATAATGGAAATTACGTCAGCAAGCTCAATCAGGCGCTACAGTTTTATAATCCCGGTCGGCCTATTGGCATGTTCTTCATAGCCTCTTTGTGTTTTTACCTGCTCATGCTGTCGCTCAAGGTAAGGCCGCTCATAGCTGCCGTCGGTGCCATTGCCTTTGCTTACTCCACCTTTCATTTGATCCTCTACGCAGAGGGGCACGCCAACAAGGTTAAAGTCATCGCCTATCTGCCTTTGGTTATGACCGGTCTCATTCTCGCTTTCCAAAATCGTAAATATCTCCTAGGAGGCTTGGTGTTTACCCTGGGCATGGCCTTCTGTCTGACCAATAATCACCCACAAATGGTGTATTACTTCGGTCTCACCCTGCTCATTTTTGGTGGTTTGCGTTTGTACCAAGATCTGAAAGCAGGGGATATCAAACACTTCCTCATGGCTAGCGCTGCTATGGTCGTTGGGGTACTCATTGCTGCGGGCTCTACCGCCAGCAATCTTATGACTACTCAAGAGTACCAGTCAGAATCTGTGCGCGGTAGGGTCCTGCTCAGCTCAGCGGGCGACAATGATCGCCAAGACGACGGCTTTGCCTGGGAGCGAGCCATGAGCTGGAGCAATGGTCCCAAGGATGTACTGGCCAGCTTCATCCCTATGGCCGCAGGCGGTGGCCGAGCCACGGTCAGTCGCGATTCAGAATATGGTAAACTACTATCCAGGGCAGGCGCTCAGCCTAGAGACGGCCGCTATCAGGCACCGCTCTATCACGGCTCCATGTCATTCACCGTAGGGCCAAAATATTTCGGCACTATCGTGTTGATGCTCTTCTTCCTGGGGCTCATACTCGTGCGCAAGTCCATAGGCTGGTGGTTCGCCGGTGGCGCATTGCTTATTCTTTTAATCAGCATGGGCAAGCACGCATCCTGGCTCAACCGCCCCCTTTTCGATACGTTGCCGCTTTTCAACAAATTCAGAGCACCAGATTCGGCCATGTCTCTTTCCCTTATGCTCCTGCTGCCGATGGGATTGTTGGGACTTAAAGAATTTTTAGACTTGCGCAGGTCGGATGCCACCCTCGCCAGGCGGAAGCTCTTCATTGCTGGCGGCATCAGTATTGGAATAGGCCTACTCGGTGCACTGGTCTTGCCGAGTATGATCAACTTCTCCAACCCCGGAGATGCTCAGCAAATCAGCGCTATGTTTGGCGGCCAGGCAGATACCGCTACGGTCAATAGTTTCATCAACGCTCTGGAAGATACCCGTGTGGCGGTGTTCAGATCCGACGCTTTTTACGTGTTGGGCTTTGCAGTGGCTGGTTTTATAGCCCTATGGTTAATCCTCACGCAAAAGATAAATGAAACAGTAGGCATTGTCGCTCTGGGTGCATTGGCGTTCCTCGACTTTCATTTCATCAATCAGCGCTACCATAGCCACGATGAGTACCAGCCCATCAGATCTATTCAGGGTTACTTCGATCCTACAGCTGCCGACAATCAGATATTGGCAGACCCCGATCCTCACTACCGGGTGTACAATACCTCACCAGCCAATGGGCAACCCTTTTCGGATAGTAAGACCAGTTATTTGCACAAAAGTATTGGCGGGTACAATGCGGTAAAACTCAGACGCTACGACGATCTGATCAATCGCCAACTGAGTCGCGGCAACCAGAGTGTATTCAATATGCTCAATACCAAATACTACCTCGTCAACGGCCCCAATGGGCAGCCACAGGCCCAGCGCAATCCTGGTGCTTTAGGCAATGCTTGGTTCGTCGATAATATTCAGTACGTCAATAGCCACGACGAGGAAATGGCAGCTCTTAACGAATTCGATCCCGGATCTACGGCCATTGTCAAAGCCGATGAGTTTCAGAACCAGCTGAGTGGCCTAGATCCCAGCCCCAACGGAGAAATTACCCTGACCAGCTATGCGCCAAATAGGCTGACTTACACCTCCAGCAATGCCGCTGAAGGCCTGGCGGTATTCTCTGAGATATGGTACGGTCCCGATCTCGGCTGGGAGGTCACCATCAATGGCGAACCTGCCGAGTTGGTTAGGGCCAACTATGTACTCCGCGCCTTGCGTGTGCCTGCCGGAAACCACGAGATCGAAATGGTATTTAATCCAAAATCTTTCTCTACCGGCCGGACTTTGTCTACCATTTTCAGTTTGCTCATCATTTTTGGTTTGCTGGGCTATGCTGGCTACTGGTTCTGGAGCAATAATAAAGGCAGTGATCCTAGTCCGCCACCTGCACAACCCGATGGCGGTGATGAGGGGGCAGCAGTGGTGCAAACCGCTACGAAGTCCGCAAAGAAGAAAAGTAGCAGCCAACCAGCTAAAGTCACAACTGCCAAAGCCAAGCCAAAGAAGGGGAGCAGTAAGAAATCAAAGCGAAAGAAAAAGTAAGTGCTGGCATCACCTTAGTTGCCTAGCAAAAGGATGAGTAAGGCTGCCACAATGAGTTGGCTGGCAAAATTTACCATGTCGTTACTCATCCATAATTTTCTTAAAATGTTTTTCTGGTTTAAGTTGCTTCCATTTGAAGCAGCATAATCCAGGCCGGTTGCTGTAGCTAAGTCGGCAGTCCCAGTTCTCTGATCTGCTTCATTGGTCTCAGGAATTGAGCTTTGGGCCGTTGTTGCAGATGCGGCCCACCAGGGGTAGTCGTATTGTTTTCCTGTTTCCGGATGCTTGTACTTAGGCTGAAAAAGAGCGCCCAGGATCGAGTCGATCAGCATGCCAGCGAAGCCGAAGATCCAGATGAAGCTATATACGATCAATCCTGAAATCCAGTCGCGAGATATGAGGAAGGCAAAAGCGGCGATCAAGGCCGCGCCAAAGCCAGCTGCTATTGTACCGGCCAGGCTGATGCCTCCGCTGAGGCCGGGTTCTACGCGCCTAAATCTTAATATATCGTAGGTTCTGCCTTTAAAATATCGACCAATTTCAGATGCCCAGGTATCGCTATTGGCCGTAGCCAGTACCGCCAGTGGGATAAAAAGCATGCCACTGAAATAAGGGGCGAGGCTAAAACCGGGATTTTCGGCAGAAAGGGCTGTCCATTCGCAACATCGGATGCCTCTACCCGCGGAAGTACAAATATTTAGCCAAAAGTCGCTTAGCTGATTCAACTTGATAACCTGATAATCAAAAAGTGGGGTGTACACCATCGACTGAGAGGAACCAACAGAAAGGTAGGCACCAGGTGCGTTGGGACTAATTAGATAGATCACCAGCAAATAAACTCCGCCATTTGCGAAAACCTGCGATATATCCCTGCCTCCTCCAGATTTTACATCAGAGGGTAAGTTGCTTGGAAATAGTTTGCCAACGAGCACACTCGAAATAAAAAATACCAATATGGGTACTAGAAAGGTCCAATGACCAAACCAGATAATGCCCACAGCCAATAACCATGATCCCACCGCACCATTGGGTGTGAGGCTACCTCTTTTATACATTAACCAAACAAAAACCAGGGCGAGTCCCGCCGTGAAGTAAGTTTCTGCTATGGATATAAATGGACCGCAGGCTATGAGCCTATTCCACAGGGCAGCTGCTACGAGTGGCACATACAAATTGTCTCGCCCATCTGACCCAAGAGACTCTACCACAGCCAGTACAACACCCATTATCGGGAAATAGAGCCAATAAAAAGGATGTAATTCCAGGAGTGTCCAAGTGTATAAACTAAGTCCGCAAAGGACTAAAAATGAAAGTAAAAATGCACTGCCCCCAATCCACGATTTTTTATCGCCAGTAAGTGTATAGTACTTCTTTGCCAACAATGTCCCCGCCACAGTGGCTGCCGGATCACAAACTGCTAAAACCGCCATGCCAAATACAACTGGGCTCTTACCTTCCCCGCTTGTGATCAGTAAGATCAAGTAGGCCAGTGGAAACCAAACGATGCCCCATGCTCTGCGCCCTTCGTCGTCGACCATCAGCTTTCGCTGACTGACCAGCCATAAGAGCAGCATCCAGGCAGGTGCTACAACGGCAATCAGACTCCAGAGCGAATCTACCCATAGCGGCGCCCAGGCACACGCTCCCACAGCTAGGATATGCAGCGCTTTGCGACTCAGCCAATACGGCAGCCAGCCCTGTCTGGCGGCCCACTCGCAACCGAATGAAGCGACAATAACAAGTAACCCCAGCGGCAGGAGGGCGTAAATGTCTGCTAGCATGATGTGAAGGTAGTTCTACAAATCATCATATCTTCGTGCTTTATATCTAAAATCAACTCGCTAGATGAAATTTGACCCGACTCAACTCGATGCCAAATGGCAGGAATACTGGCGCGAACACCAAACCTACCGCACGGAAACCACCAGTGAAAAGCCCAAGTTTTACGTACTCGACATGTTTCCTTATCCATCGGGAGCGGGCTTGCATGTGGGACATCCGCTTGGATATATCGCCAGCGATATTTTTGCGCGCTACAAGCGCCAGCGGGGTTTTAATGTGTTGCACCCCATGGGCTTCGATGCTTTTGGATTGCCGGCTGAGCAATACGCCATTGATACGGGCGTGCACCCTACGGTTTCTACAGCTAAAAACATCAAGCGATACCAGGAGCAGATGGAACGCCTGGCATTGAGTTTTGACTGGAGTCGGGCCGTCAATACCTCAGATCCCGATTATTACAAGTGGACTCAGTGGACCATCAGCAACTTCTGGCACAACTGGTACGATAAGGCCGCAGACAAAGCCAGACCCATCAGCGAGTTGGTCGAACATTTGGAGGCAAAGGGTACCAATGGGCTTCAGGCGGCCCAGACCGAGCCATTGGAGTTGGCGGCCTCAGACTGGAAAGCCCTGGATAAAAAAGGTCGCTCGGATATTTTGATGAATTATCGTCTGGCTTACCGCAGTGTGAGTACCGTTAATTGGTGCGAGGCCCTGGGTTCGGTACTGGCCAATGATGAGGTCAAAGACGGCAAATCGGAGCGCGGCGGGCATCCCGTAAAGCAGCGCCCCATGGTGCAGTGGTCGCTGCGCATCACGGCCTATGCTGAGCGCTTGCTGCAAGGGCTCGATACCGTAGACTACAGCGAGGGTCTCAAGGCGCAGCAGTCGAACTGGATCGGCAAATCGACCGGTGCCTTGGCCTACTTCGATATCGAGGGTCATGAAGAACGGCTAACGGTTTACACCACGAGACCAGACACCATCTTCGGGGTCACCTTTATGGTGTTGGCACCCGAGCATGAGCTGGTCGAGAAGCTGACCACCGCAGATCAACAAAATGAAATCGATGCCTACCAGACTTATGTCGGCGGCCGCACGGAATTAGAGCGCCAGCAGGACGTGAAAACTGTCAGTGGTGCATTTACGGGTAGTTATTGCATCAATCCGCTCAATGGCAAGCGCGTACCCATTTACATTGCCGAGTACGTCCTCAAAGACTACGGCACCGGTGCCATCATGGCCGTGCCCAGCGACGATGAGCGCGACAAGCGTTTTGCCGAGCATTTTGGTATCGAGATTATTCCCGTGGTCGATAAAACGGATTATCCCGGTGCCAGCCTGAAGGACAAAGTCGGTATCATGATCAATTCCGGCTTCATGGATGGTATGCAGGTACCCGAAGCCATCAAGGCAGCTACGGCCAAGTTGGAAGATGAAGGCCGTGGTCGATTCGACCTCAACTACCGCATTCGGGATCTGGTTTTTAGTCGCCAGCGCTACTGGGGCGAACCCTGGCCCATCGTTTACGACCAAGACGGTGTGCCCGAGTTCTTA
>JBCDFE010000250.1:0-6854 GCA_039178745.1 Bacteroidota bacterium
CAGGCTGCGCCAACCCGATGAAAAGCTGGAGCTGCTGGCCCAGGCCGCTGGTGGTATCTATACCGGTGGGGGGAATCGCGAACTAGGCCGTGGCATCTATCAGGCCAGTCTATCGGTCAATAGCGAGTTGAGCGAAGAAAAAGTATTCGGATTGCTGGCTGTGAATACACAGCGGGTGGATAGAGGTATCGCCTCCAATCGCTTTGGATATGGCAGAGATCTCGTCGACAGACGGCGCATTGATCTGACCAGAGCCGGAGAGACCGACATCCAAACCGACAACTTCGGATTGCTGGGCAGTATCGAGTTGCGACCCAGTATTTTTAACCGACTTAGGCTCAGCTATAACCTCAGCAACAGCAATGAGATGAATAGTCGCCGGCGTGTACTATTCAATGAGGTCGGCGACCAGATCAGGCGAGAAACGACCAATTGGGAAGACAACAGGCGGCTCAATCTGGTCACCCTGGAAGTGGAAAACAACTTCGACAAGACCAAGCTCGACTATCAGATCAGCTTTGCCCGCACCCGCGAGTCGGTCCAAAACCGATATCGCTTCAGCTATCTGGCCAACTGGGCTGATCAGGTGGCAGATCCTTTATCGGTGCGCCCTGGCGATGCCCTGGCCAGTGATCCTTTGCGGCTATTTGCGGTAGAGCCTGAGCGGAGTGAGTTGGAAGAAGACATTGCCATCGGCAGCCTGAACATCACCCGATTTTTGAACGAGCGGCAGACTGCCTTCGTCAAGGGGGGCGGCCGCTTGCGATCCAAGCGCAGGCGATTCGGGCTCATCACCAGCAATAACTTCATCGAGCCGGGCACGGTCAATATCGCTCCGGGCACATTCGGCAATACGGATTTCGACAACAATACTGAATTCGTCAATCAGCTCGGATTGCTGGATGAGCTGGAAGCAGATCCATTCACAGGCGAGAATGCCTTCCGCTCCGAAGAGGACATTCTTTCGGCCTACCTGATGGTCGGTGCCAACCTGAATAGTCGCCTCAGCTTCACAGCCGGTCTGCGATACGAGCAAACCGAGCTGGATTTCGAAAATATGAACACCGAATTTCAGGATGAAGATGAGTACGACAATCTATTCCCCAGCCTACAGCTGACCTACCGATTCAATGAGCGCAAGCAATTGCGCCTGGCCTACTTTCAGGCCATCAATCGGGCACCCTACCTGGCGCTGGCTCAAGAGGAACTGCTGTTCGGCAATCGCGAGAGCCTGATCAGCGAGCTGGAAACCCTCGGCAGCACCGTAGACAACATCGACCTCAGCCTGGAGATCTACAGCGAAACGGGCAATTTCGTTAGCATTTCGACCTTCGCCAAATGGATCGATCAGCCTATAGTGAGTCAGAACGATTTGTCTCAAACCTTTTCTCCAACGGCCTTCAGTCGTCGCCGTCTAATCAATGCAAACCAGGGCATATTGGTCGGTGCAGAGCTGGGTCTGATCCACAATCTCCGTTTTTTGAGTTCGGACTTCCGCAGGTCGAATGTCCCCGGTACAACGGGATCGGAGTGGAATGCTTTTCTCAGCTATAGCTACACCTACAGCGATCTCAGAGACGATCTGGCCATCTTGGCTACGCAGTCGCTTCCCGGAGCCCCCCGTCAGACGGCCAATCTGGGCATCAACTACCGCAGTGCACAAGACAAGTGGAACATCGTGTTGGCTACCACCTACTCCGATCGTCAGCTCGACCGCTTCGACAATGGCGCTCCCATCTATACCGCCGATCAGTTCACCCTGGACCTAGCCATAGACCGCCAACTGGGCCGTCAGTGGGCTGTCTTTCTGCGCGCCAACAACCTGACCGACCATACCTTCGAATCCTATATCGGCACCCCGTCAGAATCGGATAGTCGCATCTATGAGCGCTTCAATTTTGGTCGTTGGTTCTTGCTTGGGCTGAGGTATAGGGGGTAGGCTGAGTTTTGCTATATTGAGGTAATACTGCTGTCTGGACCATGAATAAGTTTGATCGCGTTTTCTCCATCCTCATACTGCTTCAAACGAAGCCCATCGTCAAGGCGACAGAACTTTCAGATCGTTTTGAAGTAAGCCCAAGAACCATATACCGAGATATACGTACGCTGAAAAACGCGGGCATACCAGTCATAGGTGATCCCGGCATCGGCTATTCGATCATGGATGGCTATCGGCTACCGCCTGTCATGTTCAGTGAAGAGGAAACGGCAGCCCTACTCACGGCCGAGAAGTTTATGAGCAAGCTGACCAATAAGCAAACTCATATTGCCTATTCGAATGCGCTCATCAAAATCAAATCTATTTTAAGAAGCTCCGAAAAGCAAGCGATGGAAACCCTGAATCAATCCATTGCCATCTCAGACGGACAGACCGCATCGGGAACGCCTTACCTACAGGAAGTGATGCAAAGCTTAGCTGCCAAAAAGCTGGTCAGGATGAGTTATCAAAAAGCGAATGGCGAAAGCTCCGAGCGCACCATAGAACCCATAGGCTGCTACCACCACATCACGAATTGGTACCTGATCGCTTACTGCCGCTCGAAAGCCGACTACCGCACCTTCAAACTCAAGCGAGTCGTTTCTCTTCGGGTGCTCGACGATGTATTCCACACCAAACACATCAGCCTACAAGAATACATAGATCAACAAGACCAAGCCTGGAGAAGAGAACACCAGTTTCACGAGGTCGAAATCGCCTTTGCCCACGAGGCCGCCAAATTTGCGGAATGGCGGAAGTATTACTTCGGATTCCTGGAAAAGGACAGCAGGAAAGATGCCGTATACATGAAATTCCTGATCTCCGACCATGAAATGATGGCCCGGTGGTTGCTGCAATTCGGCAACCATGCCCGAGTAATCGAATCCTCAAGCTTACAAGAACGCATGCGGGCTCTAGCCAGTGAGTTGTATCAGCACTATCAATAAAGTTTTCGCTCCTCCATTACTTCCTGACACAGGGTTGTCCTAAGGCTCCCTGACCTTTGGTGTATCAATCATCATTCACCTCATAAATCAACATAGATTATGACCACTCAAGAAGTAGCTAACCGACTCGTATCGCTTTGCCGCCAGGGGCAGTTTGAGCAAGCCTGCATCGAACTCTATTCGCCCGACATCATCTCCATCGAAGCAGAAGGAGTGCCCGATCGCGTCGTCAAAGGCATGCAAGCCGTAGCCGAAAAAGGGCAAGCCTTCGAGCGTCGCGTAGAGCAATTCCATTCCTGTCAGGTATCAGACCCCATCGTTGCCGATGACTTTTTTACCTGCGGCATGTTCATGAATATCAAATTTCATGATGCCCCTGCAGCCGTAGACATGAACGAAATATGTGTATACCAGGTCAAAAACGGCAAGATCGTTCAAGAGGCGTTTTATTATACGCCAATGCATCAGTTGGAAGTAACATCGTCGTAAAACGTAAATAGGTCATTAGCAAGCGTCAAACAGCTCAGGCCGGAAAGGGGCTTGAGCTGTTTTTTTTAATTTTAGTATACCAATTTTTGATATTACTTGGTTTTTACCAAATTAACCCATAATTTAGTTCCAGTCAATTAACACCATATAAAGATAAAAAGCCACCTTTTTTATTTTTATCTCGTGTTTATTGACTATTTAGAGCATTTTCCTGCTCTTCGCTCATAATTAATCGACTCTATTGACCTCCTTCTATATGAAGGTGACTATAAACCTTTGCCTACAGGCATAGAAATAAACGCCAGATGATGCGAAAATTTATTTTTTCTTCTCTTTTTATTTTAACGATATCGTCGATTGCTTTTTCTCAGCAATCAACTCCTTCTGATTTTGTAGCGGGACGAATATTGCAATCTGGTGAAATTACACCAGAATCTGTCGACTACCTCACCATTCAAACCACAAATTCGGAAGTATCCGATTTGCCTAGTGAAATCAGAGAGGTTGATGGTGATTTGTCCATACAGTTTAGTCATGATTTAGAATCACTACTGGATTTCCAGCATATACAACGTGTTAATGGCGACTTGCGGATTGTAGGTAATCCCAAGCTCTACGACCTCAGCGGACTAGACAATTTACAATACGTTGGAGGCGATTTAATCATCCGAAACAATGCAGGGCTAACTCGCTTAGCTGGCCTAGATGGCGTAATTATAGCGGGATCCATAATCATAGAAGGCAATTCCGCCCTCGAAAGCCTGAACCACCTAAACCTACCAAAAAATATAAATGGGCACCTGCACTTGATTAATAACCCACGTCTTCAACAACTGCATGAGCTAAGAACGGTAGAGCATATTGCTGGCGATTTACTCGTAGCCCATAATACAAGCCTGACCGCATTCCCAGATTGCCATTTGCTAAATGATATAGGCGGCGATTTGCGTTTTGCCTTTAATCCAGGCTTAGAAGAAATAGGCGACATGCCAAACCTGACCAACATAGGCGGAAGCTGGGTATTAGAAAATAATGAGCAACTGATTCGCTCTGGCTCCATACCAGAATTACAGACTATCGGCGGTGAATTCCTCCTAAGAGATTTACCTCATCTGATCGAAATCCATCCATTGCCCAAACTGGAAAGTGTAAATGGAAATTTTCGAATTGTTCGGTCAGAAAAATTGGAAGAAGTATCCATTCTAAGCCCTAACTGGACTATAGCTGGCGATCTGATCCTAGATGACAATGACGAGCTGATCAATATCAGTGGCCTCAGCGGCCTAAAAAGTATGGCCGGAGAACTCATCGTAAAAGATAACGAACGACTTACCAGCTTGATCGGCTTGGATTATATCGATCCTGGTTCAATTACTCGATTGGAGCTTATTGACAACCCTTTGCTGGATTATTGCCATGTGGAGGCGGTTTGTGGGTATTTAAGTGCGGAATCAATGAATTTAATCATTACAAATAACAACATATATTGCAATGACTCAAGAACAATATGGAATTACTGCAAATCCATAGACTTCACCAAAAGCTCCATAATAAATTTATCACCTAATCCTGCTGATAAATTTATTGAAATAGAATCAGAAAAACCTAGTCAATTAAAAATATACAGCATAGCTGGCAATGAAGTAATAGACATAAGTAACTTCGAAGGCGGCACAATTGACATATCTAGTCTAACACCTGGACCATATATTGTTGAGATGACATATGAGGAAGACAAAACCCGTACCATTAAATTCATAAAACAGTAAATCAATTCTAACCTTATCCTTAAATCAAAATAAACCCTATAATGAAATTTAATCATACCTACTTACTTGTTCAGCTCACTATAGGGCTGGTAATATTTAATGGCACAATCTCTGGACAAACAAACTTTGTAAAAGAATTTGACTTGATCCCTAAAACACCTGAAGCAAGTGCTATAATCGCCTATCAAGATCAGCCTGTAAACATGTATACTGGAAGGGCTATGATCAATCTACCTATTGGCGAAATATCTACTGGAAACTTATCAGACAACATATCAATTTCATATCAAACCGGCGGAAACAAGGTTAATCAAATAGCAGAGTTTGTCGGACTTGGTTGGTCATTAAACGCAGGGAGTACTATAACAAGAAAGATCAATGGGCTACCCGACGAATACAAGTACGACGATCTTGATGTGAAGGGTTTCCTGTTTCTAAAAGACGAATACACATACGAAGACTTAGTTTCCCCAAGTTTTAATTACAATTGGCCTAGCGATCCGTCAAATGAGTTTTATGACAAATTGGCCTACGGATGTTACGACGCAGAACCTGATGAATTTTATTTTAAGATTGGTGAATTTTCAGGTAAATTTTTATTTGATTGGGATGGACAAATAGTTGTAATATCAGAAAGCGATGTAAAAGTCGAGCTAAGTGGACTACTCTTGGGTGAAGAAGGATACTCTTTTCAAAATTGGATACTGACAGACCCTTTTGGAAATAAATACATATTCAATACTGGAGATACAGAATTGACGGAAAACATGTCTAGTAACATCTCAATTGGATGCGGATTAGCAACCAGCAGGCTTAGCTTTACATCTTCTTGGAAAGTATCAGAAATAAATAGCTATAATAATATTGATTTATTCTATTACAATTATGAAGATTATTTTTACCAACAATCTTGGAATGGATTTGAAACTAGAACTTTCAGACTGTCCACTGGATCAAATTGCAGCGGATCTTATTCCGGTGATGCCAATTTCTCACAAAATAGCTCAAAAATATATGGAAAAAGATTATCAAGAATACAATCAAATGATGGTGAATATATCGATTTTAATTATCTAGTCGATCGAACAGACATCTCTGGACTATTAGAATTCAACAACTTCAAACGACTTGAAAGTATAGATTTTGGAAGAGGGAATTACCCTTACAAATCTGTTGAGTTCCAATACTTAGAGAATAGCTCTAGACTTATGCTGGAAAGCTATTATGAGGTAGGCAATGATGGGGTCTCTACTCCGCCATATTCATTTAGTTATCATTCTACCTTTTTCCCCTCAATTAATAGTCAATCGGTTGACTGGTGGGGTTTCCATAACGGATCAACTGGAGTAAGTCTAGTTCCAGAAGGATATTACTTATCTGCTGCTGGAAACTATGTAAGGGTATACGGGCGAGATAGATCTCCAGTGTATCAAAAAACTCTATCGGGTATGCTTCAATCGTATACAATCCCTACTGGAGGTAGGATTGAATACGAATACGAACAAAATGAGTTCAGTCACATAAATGGAGACAATTCGAATCTAGAAGAATTTATTCTCATTGACGCTGGAACTCAGGTAAATGGTGTTGGAGATCCTGACGAGCCAAATGTAATGCAAGAGAGATCTGTAGATTTTGAAATTACAGAGAGTCAACAAGTATCTCTAAGAG
>JBCDFE010000251.1:0-6750 GCA_039178745.1 Bacteroidota bacterium
AGCAGACCGATAGACTCTATGGCGCATTGGTATCGGGCGACAACAGTGGCAGATATGCCACGGCTTTCTATCATGAAGATGGCAAGCTATATGGATCTACACATGCCATAGAACGCGAATTCTTATCTGTCTGGGTGGGGGTCCGCGTCGATCGCTAGCATCGTATAATTGGAAACTTAATCCGCAATTTGACCGTTCGATCGGTTGAATTGCGGGTTTCTATTTCCCACTAGCTATTCAGTCACGCATCAAACAATAATCTATGCTCCGTTTTGCTATTCTTCTGCTGTTGAGTCAGCTTACTGCCGAACTGTTTGCCCAGAGCAGTCCTGACGAACTCCGGGAGGTACTCACCAGCTATGCAGAATCGAGTGCGTACAACGGCAATTTTCTCGTTGCACAGAATGGAGAAATTGTCTTCGAGGGCGCTTTTGGCTATGCCGACTTCGATACTGAGCGCGAGAATGACATCGAGACGGTTTTTCGTTTGGCTTCGGTATCCAAGCAGTTTACGGCCTTGGGCATTGCCCTACTGGAAGCCGATGGTAAGCTGGCCTTCGACGACCCCATCGTAAAGCATATACCCGAACTTGAGCAACATCCAGATGTGACCATTCGCCACCTGATTCATCACTATGGCGGTTTGGCCGACTATATGGATCTGGTGGTCATGAGCGGAGATACTGACCGGGTACACGACAACGAGACGATCATTGATCTATTCACGGCCGAAAAACCAGAGGCTGATTTTGGACCAGGCTCAGAAAGTGCATACAGCAATACAGGCTATTTGATGTTGGCCTCGGTCATAGAGCGAGTGAGTGGTCAGTCTTATGGTGCCTTCCTAAAGGAGCGCGTTTTCAAGCCCCTAGGTATGAACCGAACGGATGTGCCCTTCCCAGAGGATCAAATAGATAGCAACAGAGCTTGGGGCTACGAAGTGGTCGAAGCGGGGGCCGAGGCCGTGCGTGTAGAGGGTGTAGAGGATCCAGTGGGCTACTATATCCTGGCCAATATTGTTGGCGACGGTATGGTACATAGCACACTGGGCGATCTGTTTCGATATGCCGAGGGTATGCGCGCCAACCGCTTGCTTCCGGCCGAGCAGGCAGCCGTTTTGCTGCAGGCAGGAGAGCTGGAATCGGCACCAAACGATGGATACGCCTTTGGCCAAGGTGTGTCTGTAGATTCTACCCTGGGTATGGTCGTAGATCATAGTGGCGCTTGGGCGGGGTACTTCACCTATCTGGAGCGTCACCCCGATCAAGGAAATGTTATCATAGCATTGAGTAATGACGGCTCAGATTTTTCCGGTCTGCTGCAAGTGGCACAGCAGTATTTGAGAGGTCAGCAATTGGAAGCTCCGCGTGTCTTTTCTCCTGTCGATATCGCATTGGAAGAACTTCAGACTTACGCAGGTCGATTCATCCTCGAAAACGAAAGCAAAACCGAGATCCAGTTTTCAGTCTCAGAAGAACAGTTGGTTGTCGATATTCCGGAGAACCCGAAGTTCCCGCTCACCTACGGAGGCGAAGATTATTTCTATCTGGAGGGTTTTCCGCTGAGTTTTAAGTTCATCCGCAATGAAGTGGGAGTCATCAGCAAGATAGAATTGACCCAGGGCGAACGCGTCATTGCAGGAGAAAAGTCAGAGTAAACTCGCTAAGGGTGTAACAGCTTTGACGCTATAGGCTATAAAGGCATAAACCAACACACGATTCATGTCAAAGCTATACTTGTACACCCTACCACTTCTATTCCTATTGGCCTGCGGAAGCGAGAATACCACCGAAGGCACTACAACAGAAACTGAACCAGCATCTGAGGTGTCTGAGCAAGCAGCCGAGCCAGCCGCAGAAAAAGAGCAGCTCGATGTCTGTACACTGCTGACGGCAGAAATGGCCCAGGCCTTCATGGGCTGCAATACTGAGGTGAGCGGAGGCTCTATTCGAAACAGTTGCAAATACGGATGTACAGATCCATTCGGAGGTCTGACGCTGAGTGTATCAGAAGCCAGTTCTGCTAACTACGGCGACATCAAAGCGCGTCGAGACGAAAACCCAGTAATGGAAGCTGTCGAAGTTTCAGGTGCTGTTTTTGCACACTTTGCGCAGGCACAAGAAAGCCTCAATTTCTATACCGATACCCACTCTTTTAGCCTGCAAGCTATAGGTAGAGGCAAAGAAGAAGTTATAGCACTGGCAGAGGAGATTTTGGGGAAGTTGTAAATTACTTTACAATAAAGGCCTCATCCAGCACATCGGCATCAAATTCCTTTGGAGTTTTGCCTGTTGTGTGTTCATATACCGCGGTCAGAAAAACCTGGCGAGCGGCGCTATTGACCACAATCGTTAGCAGAATGATTAAAATACCAGCCATAATACCTGCGACCGGGTGAAAGGCCATACCAAATAAGAAGCCCAGAGTAATGGCCGCTACAATTCCTATCAACACGAAGATCCCCAGGCTAAAGCCTACACCTATAGATTCACCCCAGTGATCTTTCATCGTTCTGGATGAGCGCTTGAGTGCTTCGACTGGGCTAATATCTTCTGCAACCAGAGCCGGTACGACAAAGTAGGTAGCCAGCGACCACGCAAAGCCAAGTATGCCGGATACTAAGCCGCCCAGCTTGTCTTCTATAGCCTGTAGTAGCAGTCCGATGGTAGCGGCTAAGCCAGCCCAGGCCAGGATTTGAGGAATGCGGCTCACGCTAAACGCCAAGCCTTCTCGAATACTCGGCTGGCCGTCCTGGAAAATAATGCGCGCATTGTAAACCAGGGCCGAGTTGAAGAAAACAACGATGAAGTAAGTGACGAGGTAAAACACGAATGTGATACCCCAGAAAACAAGGTCACCAGCTTCTTCCATGCGGGCGAAGATGGCCTTCATCACTTCCAGATCAAAGCCGGTCAGTCCGAGGAAAGCACCTCCGAATGACAGCAAAATGAGGATCATACTCAAGCCCGAAAGCAATGGGAAGAGCAATAGCTTTGGATGGTCTTTAATGAGACCCAGGCTGCGGATACCTAGAGTCCAACCGAGAGATAGGCGATCAAAGAATTTCATATCGTAAAGAGCGGTGATTATTTATTTATAAAAGTAAGGGTAAACAGCTTACATACCTGAGTTTTTCGATAAAACCTAGAGGACGTTCGGCGAATGTAATGATCGTTTGCTCGAACAAGACGCGAATTTTGGGGTTGCCCTAAACAGTATTCGCTAATAAAGAAGCACTAAGCATGTCCGGATTTCAGGTTCTACTCAAAGTTACGGGAGTTATTGCGGCCATCTTGCTGATCATGGTCGGTCTCGTGCTTTTCGGCTACGGTGGCTACGAAGGAGTCATGTCTGTGAAGACCATCTTGTTCGACATTCGCAGCGAAGAAAAGATCATCTCTTCGGTCTTAAAGAAAGTGGATATCATCTTCCTGGGGCTCGTTATTCAGATCCTGGGTATAGGTATCTATGAGCTCTTTGTCTCTCCGCTGGAGAACTTGCCCAAGTGGCTTATTTTTAAGGACTTCGATCAGCTGAAACTGCTGCTTATCAAAGCTTCTATCACGGTAGTCGGTATTTCATTTACCGGTCGTGCGGTCACCTGGACAGGAGAAGAAAATATAGCATATTATGGCCTCGGTATTGCAGCTATCATTGCCGCGCTTACTTACTTTATCCAAGTGAAGTCCGAGAGTAAGAAAAGTTAGCTTCCTGCAAGAGGTGTCCCGAAGATTCCAACAGCAAGCTCTGCCCAGCTCAATAAAAATAGCAGGAAAATACCCGCGTATACCCACTTGTGGTATTGACGCTTGTTGATTTGGCGAATGCAAAGCTCTAGCAGTAATCCGAAACCTAAGAGCAGAACGCCCATCATCAGAAAGTCTCCGATGGCCCAGTTGACTTCGTCTGTGAATTGCATAGCGAATAGCGGTATACATAGCAAAACTGGTATAGCAGCCAGTATAATTTGGAGGCGTTTGCTGGCAATGGTCATGGCAATTTTTCTTTGGTCTTTCATTAAAGATACGGAAACGAGCTATATTTAATTAAACACAACCCATAACGCTATGAGTGAAAAGCAAAATTTGTCCATCCTGCATCGTGAAATCGATTGGCTGGAAAAGGTCATCCATCAAGCGCTAGCCAGCTATCTAATGCAGGAAGGTCATGAGAGTAATTGGGAAGACATTGCCCTGCTCGATGTTTCCGCATCAGACACGCCCTATGCTGCCTTGGTCAGAGACTGGGAACTGGATGTTTATGAACGCTTGGCTCTGGCACTTGGTCTGGCTACCCACCTGCGTCCGGAAGTATTGGATGTATTTCTGTCAAAGAACAAAATACACGATCAAAGATTCACCGAATTCGGAGGAATTGTCGATCCTATGCGCAGCGGATTTTTTCCTACTGTCCAGACCTTTCTCTTTATAGTTTGCGCCAAAGATCGATTGAAGCGGATTGAAGCGATGAGGGTTTTATCTTCCGACCACCAATTTACGCGCGAGCGAGTGCTTCTGGTCGCTGATCCCGATGAGTTTACCCCTGCTAGAAGCGCTAAACTTATGCTGAGTAAGAGGTGGCTGGAATACTTACTCACTGCCCAATGGACGGATCAGGTACAGGAATATGAGTTGCCTATTTCCAAACTGAGTACAGAACTGGACTGGGAAGACCTCGTACTGCCAGCAGAAAGCCGAAGCGAGCTTAGAAGCTTAGAATCATGGGTCCAACATAGCGAGACTATAAACACGGAGTGGGGCTTGAGCAAGCGAATCAACCCCGGATATCAAGCCTTGTTTCATGGGGTGCCGGGCACGGGAAAAACACTGACGGCTTCTCTGTTGGGCAAGACAACGGATCGGGAAGTATACCGTGTGCACTCAGCGGGAATTGCATCGGCATATATAGGCGAAACAGAGAAGAATTTGTCCAGGATACTAGAGTTGGCCCAAGCCAATCATTGGATTCTCTTTTTCGATGAGGCAGATGCACTATTCGGAAAGCGTACGGAAGTAGCCGATGCCCACGACCGATACGCCAATCAGGAAGTATCCTATTTATTGCAGCGTGTAGAAAACCATCCGGGATTAGTCATTTTTGCTTTTAGCAGTAAGCCCAGTATCAGCGAAAGTCTGCTGATGAGGTTTGACGCTATCGTACACTTTCCCATGCCCGATGATCGAGATAGACTGGCCTTATGGCAAAAGGCATTTAGCGGGCCGCTGTCTTTAGAAGATGATACCGACCTAGAATCTATCGCATTAAAGTTTGAGTTGACGCCCGGGCAGATCAGTATGATCCTAAAGCGCTGTGCCATTCGGGCAGCTCAGGCAAACGTTATGACGGTGGGAGAAAAAGATATTATGCGGGAGCTTAAACGACTTATTGCTAGCCATTAATCTAGTTTGTAAATTTTTGCTTCTAAGCACCTACTCAGTATGCGAGACTAGGATTTTTTAACGCGGATAAAAGGTACAGCGCTAAAGGGCTTTTTCAAGTGGATGCCCTAAAGTGCATGTGCTGACTGGCGCGGATTTTCGCGGCTTGATATTTTCTAGCTTGGGCTATTAGTGCCCGCGTCAAACTATTGAGATATGTGCATCAATCTTAAGCATACTGGCCCCCGTCTGCGTATATCGAGCAGCGACTTTGTCACATCCGTTTCTGTTTGTATTTGAAAAATTCGCGTTGTACGCGCACTAAATACGGATTATTTTGTGTGAATTAATTTGCTGTTATTTGAAGTAAGCTGAGAAGAAAGTATGGGTTGACGAGCCGGCACCTGAAGGTTTTGAGGTGGAGAAGCGCTAGGCTAAATGGGGAGGTAAGACAGCCAGCACAGTTGTAATGACTGGATGAACATTGTATGACGAGAGAAAACTTTTAGGAGAGTGGTAATTGTGGTCTAGGATATTTTCTGGCACCTCTGCTTTACTCTTTGGATCGTAAATAAAAACAGCAACTATAGACCAGATAGATAAGCATATACAAATAATTAAAACCCAATTTGGAATCATAAAATAGTACAATATGTCCCCGACTATCTGGTGATATAATCTAGAGGTCCATACATAAAGATTCCAGATGTTGACTAGAATTAAGATGAAGTTTACGGCCAGCCTAATATTGATCATTGGCTACAAACAGGTGTATTCTACAAAGGGCTCTGGGGCTAGAATTGCGGCAGTCGAGAGTATAAATAATAAAGCTCCAAAAGAGTACATCTTAAGTGGCCTTTCAGTCCCATTCAAGTCTAGAATATCCGGAAAAACATAGTTGTCCTTTTTATTTAAAGCAAGGCATAAAAGGATAATCACTACAGAAGATACCAGGCTTAAAATAAACACCCATTTAGGGTAAATATAATTTGGTAGCTCACTCGTTAAGCTAAATCTGTAATACCACAAAAAACGATATACGATATTTCCAAAATTGGTAATAAAAAGGGTAATTTTAAACAAATTGCTCATTGGGTTTTCTGTTTCTAGTTCTGGCTAAAATTGAGTTTTACGCTCAATAGCGAAGAGGTAAAAATAACCCGAATTCTAAAGCAATTTCTGGAATGATTATTGCAATAAAAGTTAAAAGTAAAGGTCTAGTCAAAGGAAATCTATTTTTAGATGAGCTCGTAGAATCAGGGTCGTCTAAAATTTCTTCTGGTAACTCCTTAGGTAAGCTTGTATCTAAAGTGGTTAGCTTTAAAATCGCCCAAAGTGATATCAATATACTAAGTATTAAAGCCCATGTAGG
>JBCDFE010000252.1:0-6741 GCA_039178745.1 Bacteroidota bacterium
CAAACAATCAAGCTGGTGATGGCACGTTTAATGAAACCGTTACGGTATCGGGCGAGGCAGGATTTTTGGTCCGGGTCAGTCAGGCTACAGGCCTACTCAATATCAGCCTTCCCGCTCCATTGACAGCATCAACACCTGGTAACTACACCATTTCCTTCGATCACCAGGATCGAACGGGCTACGCTATCACTCAAGTCGAATTCTCAATCGATGGTGGGGCTACCTGGAATCTGGCTTTGCTAGACGACGGCACAACTCCAATAGCGATCAGCAATACTTGTGCTTATCCTGTGCTGAGGCTAGAACCTGATCTGGCAAATACTTACTGCCAGACCGCGGCCTCCATTACGCTTGGAGCTGCCTTCGAGACAAGCATATCCAATCCCGATCCCATTTTCGATCCGGCGGCGACGTCGACTTCGTTTACCATAGATGGGCAGCCGGCCACTGCATTCGATCCCTCCGTCCTTAGCGGCACGGTCATCTTGCAGGCCAGTTATACGCCCAATAATGGAGCAGGTATGGGCGGCACCACAACCAATCCGGCCATTGCTATCGATGCGAGCAACTGCCCGGTCATACTAGAGCGAATGATTGACATTCTGAAAGTAGACTGTGGAAGTTTCCCATGGAATGGGGATTAGCATTTTTAGGACTTCCGCAGGTAGGGCCCCTACTCGGAGACCTTCATCTCCTGAGGAAATACCGATAGGTCTATCCCAAAGGCTATGGGCAGCCAGTAGTATACAATGAGCGTGAGTAAGACGATAGAGAGTATGTTCATCCAGATACCGACTCGCATCATGCCCGGAATGGTCAGATAGCCCGAGCCGAAGACTACGGCATTGGGTGGGGTGGCTACCGGTAGCATAAAGGCACAACTGGCTGCGACGGTGCAGGCGATCATCAGGCCGTAAGGGTGCAGGCCAAGCGATAGGGATAGGGCAGCCAGAATAGGCAGTAGCATAGAAGCGGTGGCTACATTGGAGGTGATTTCGGTCAGGAAGTTGACCGCGGCTACGAGAATGAGCAAGAGCAATAGAAAAGGTAAAGCGCCCAGGCCAGATAGCTGCATACCTATCCACTGATCCAGACCCGATGCCTGAAAGCCTGCGGCTATCGACAGCCCACCACCAAATAGAATCAGAATGCCCCAAGGTATGCCCTCTGCTGTTTGCCAATCGAGCAGGCGGGTGTATTTGGGTTGGTCTAAGTTGGCGCGGTCGTGAACGAAAGCATCAGGCTCGGTACCGCCCTTGGTTTCTTCGACTTCCCCTTGTTCAGTTGGCACCCTCCAGGAGAAAAGTACGATGACACCGATCAATCCAATGACCGTGTCGGAGATGCCGGGAATAATAGGCTTGAGTAAAAAGCTTCTGCTGATCCAGGCGAGGGCAACCAGACCGAATACCAGAGCGACCTGCTTTTCGGGTTTAGACATGGGGCCGAGTTGATCCAGTTGCCTCTGGATTTCAGCTCGGCCACCCGCCACAGAGGTATTGCCAGGAATGGGGTAGGCCACCCTAACCAGGTAGAGCCAGGCCAAGAACAATAAGCTGATGGCTATAGGAGCGCCGAAGCTGAGCCACTGACCAAATCCGATCTGTATGCCGTACAACTCTTCGACTATACCGGTGAAAGCTACATTGGTGGGCGTACCTATGATGGTGGCCATACCTCCAATGCTGCATCCGTAGGCAATGGCGAGCATGAGTGCGCAGCCCAGATCGTTGGGTCTAAGTATGCTTTTGTCTAATCCGACGGTGAGTTGCTGGGCTACGGCCATACCTATAGGCATCATCATAACAGCCGTGGCCGTATTGGAGATCCAGGCCGACAAAAAGCCAGTAGCCATCATGAAACCGAGTATGATATAGCGCAGGTCACTGCCTACGGCCATAATGATGTTGAGGGCGATGCGTTTGTGCAGATTCCATTTCTCTATGGTTACGGCGATCATGAAGCCACCCATAAACAGGAAGATCATAGGGTTAGCATAGGCCGCAGCTGTGGTCTTCAGGTCTAATGCACCACTCAACGGAAAGAGAATCATGGGCAGCAGAGCCGTAGCTGAGATGGGGATAACTTCCAATATCCACCAGGAGGCAATCCAGACTGTAGCGGCCAATACAGCTTTGGCAGAATGAGTCAATAAGATCTCAGTAGAATCGGTCGGTTCTACAGCTGGCAGGAATAGCCAGATGCCAAGGGCGAGCATCGGCCCCAACAAAAAAGTAATTAGTCGTTTGAGCAAGAGAAAGCTAGCGTTGCTGGTGCAAGTTACCGATCCTGCGGAAGTCTAAAAAAAACAAGACAATCAGCAAGCGGGGTCTTTATTCGGCCCACCTTTATATTTCGCAAAGCGGACAGCTGTGGTCGGGTAGGGGCAGCGCTCGTGCCATCTCGAAATCGACCAAGCAGCGGGTATCCAATCTGTAGTTGGCGGTCATTTTTTTGGGAATGACTTCAGAGAGGTCCTGATCCGTTTCGGTGCTGTACGAAAAACTGCTAGCTGGCTGCCAGTCTATGGCGGTGGGTGCGGCCTTGCTCATATCCATGGGTTCTTGCCGCCTCAAATCGAGGAAGGCGTAGATGAGTCTGTGTCCTTTGTAGGTGGCCGTTTTGGCGTGGTCGGGCAATTCTGATCCGATAAAAGCAGTCGGTATCTCGACGATCTCAAACCCATTGACGACGTCGTTGATGGTCTGTAATTCCGTAATGGTGATAAAAGCCTCTTCGACATCAGGGTTGTGATACTCGGCTATATAGCTATCGAGCAGGCATTCGAGTATGCCTGTTTCGTTGCTGTCGGAAGAGCCGCAAGAGGAAATAAGGAAGGCAGTAAAAAGGGTAAGTATTTGGTATTTCATAATGTTATTGTGGCGAATCGATGGGGTGAAATTAAAGGTATACCTTTAAATATGCGTACAATTTTGCTCCTAGCCCTCCCTTTTTTAGTCAGCTGCTACCCGCAAAGACTGCCTATTTCAGAGGCGAGTGTAGCCTACCAGCAGCCCGAACCCACGATAACCGAGTCCCTATTCTACAATCCGAATCAAACGATAAGCGAAGCGGATATACAGCGATTGCTGAACGGGCACATCGCGTTGCCAGATACTGTAGATGTAGCCATATATCCGTTTCAGCTCATTAGCAGTCGGTACTCTGGCTACTACTACGGCACCGATGAGGAGGAACTCAAAACCCGCCAGCGTATGATCGATACGCTTAGGCAGGAGATAGGAGGCTCTTCTCGTGTTGGTCGGCTGATCAATTTTCCGAGTATGCTGACCAGTGCTCAACCCGATATTTTTCAGCTGCGGGAAGCCGCTGTTAGGTTGCAAGCCGATATGCTGTTGGTGTACACGGTACGCAGTGATCTGTACTATCGCTATCGCACCTTTCAGAAAAACGATGCCAAGGCTTTTGCTACCGTGGAGGTTCTGCTGCTAGATACGCGTACGGGCGTCGTGCCGTATACCCATATCCTTACCCGAGAAAACTACACCTCCAAAGCCGATCAAGACTGGTCGAATGAGGAGCTAAGGCGCAGGGCCGAGAATGGAGCCATCATGAAAGCACTGGGTGATGTGGGAGCAGGGGTGAGGGAATTTTTGAGTGGGAGATAACTGGACGGTGATAACTTCCTTTGGTCGTGGGATTCATGCGCCTGTCGGCGGCATGGGGAAGACTCCCTTTGGTTGAGGGAAAAGGTGCAGCTAATTAGCTTTTTAGAAAGGAAGGTAGCGTGTAAAGCTAATTTCTTACATTAGTGTATGAATTTTAAATGCCATGCCCGCCAACACCTCTCCGAAAGAATTGCAGAAGTTCGCTCGTCTATTTGAGCTTATTCGTCTGTTGAGTCGTCCGCCATATTATACTGCACCTGAACTGGCGAACAGATTGGCCGTCTCCAAGAAGACAGTCTATAACTACCTCAAGCTGCTCGATAGCGTAGGCTTTCAGACGGATACGAATAGAGATCACCGCCACTTCCTACACTTGGAACGGCCCATCAAAGACGATGAAATTTTAAGCCAGGAAGAGGCGGAATACTTGCAAACCGTACTCTGGGAGCAAGGCGACGTAGATCCCATCCGCAACCAGCTGCTGCTCAAATTCAATAAGCAGTTTTCGTTAGTACCCGTCATTCAAAATACGACTCGATTCGCTACGGCCGACCATCGTAAAAAGCTGAGCCAGGCCATGGAGGTGGGTTTGCGTGTACACCTGCGCAATTATACCGATGCTAAGGGAAAGGTAGCCGACCGATATGTAGAGCCCATCGATTTCCTGGAAGATTTCGCTTACTTGTATGCTCACGACGTAAATAAGGGCGAGGACCGACGCTACCGCCTCAACCGCATCGGCGTGGTCGAAATTGCCAGCGAAAAAATACAAGGCGACCACAGCCTCGTACGCCCCGATGCCTTCGGCTGGACGGGCCGCGAGAAGTATCACCTGCAATTGCGTTTGAGCCCGTTGGCGGCCCAACTGCTACACGAAGAATACCCGCTAGCCCGTCCGTACATCATCAAGCACAAGGATAACGCCTACTTGGATATCGAGGTGTGTGGCTTCCCGCCAGTTGCCAGATTTGTATGCGGGCTAGGGCCGAAGGAGGTGCAGATCGAGGAAGTTGGGGAATGGGAGGCGTTTTTGGGGTTTGTACGGGAAAGGTGGGGGGGAGGATGGTGAGGTAGGGCCTATTTTTTGTGCCCGCGGGCGCAAAAAATAGGCTGTGAAACTTATTTACACTGGGTTGTGGGTTATTTGTGAATGAAGAAAATGATACATGAGAATACACTTTAAAAGAACGGGAAATGTGTTTGTGAATGCGGGGATAGTTGGTATCGTTGTCACGCTTGATAATGCGAAGCTCTGGTCGGCTAGTTTGAAGGCGGAGGAGCGAATCGAACTGCCGGATTACAAATACGGATTTGATCGGGATGGTTTCTGGTTGGAGTCGGAGGAATACCTAAATCTTTTAAATGGTCTTTACAGATTAATGGGTAAACGCTACTATGATACAAGCACTAATGATGCCTTACGCGATAAAGACAATAGATGGTATAATGAAAAGAGCGATTCTTTTCACAGTTTTCCTAAAAAATCGACGTACGGATTTGGCTACTTACTCACTAACAATAGACCAACTACAGTTTTTCCTCCTGGTAAAAAAATAAGAAAATCAAGTCTCATCAAGCAAGGTGAAAGAGGAAAAAAAATTGTTTCTAGATACGAGCAGTATTTCAAAGATAACAATCTTGACCTTAAAAGCGAACTCTACTTAGGAGCTCCATATGAGCGCCTACCGGAGCTGATAATAGATGATAAAATGATTCTGCCAGGAAAGCAAATATGCCCCGTGACTGGTGAAGGTTATATCAAACTGCTCAGTGCTTCTGCTGCTAATCCTGTCTCAAGCGGCCTGAATAATTTCCTCCCGATGCTCAGCTCGAAGTCTGATAAAATTGGTTGGAAACCCATGTATGCCATCAGATTTGCACCGGTGCTGGCGCTTTACCGTTACGCCGGTGGACTAGATAGCTTGTACTGTTACTTTTATGAAAGCTCTAGCCTCGAAAATTTGTACGAGATTTATCGAAATATAAAATCTGATTTATATCTCGATGAGGCAGTAAAACAGGCGGGTAATCATTTGTCAAACTTAAAATTAATCTCGCTCAAACTTAGCGATAAAAGCGAAAAGGAAGTTTCCGGCTCTGATTTTGTTCATCCATACGAGGTATTATTCCAGCTTGTTTTTAGCATGACACAATCGCTGTACTTCGAAGAAACTGATCAAACTGGTCGAGTAGTAGAAACCGACTTTGACGAGCCCTTGAATTTATACCTACTTAGGGCAGACAAATTTGCGGGCACCATACGCCCCAACACTTTTTCTGTGTTCAATCATTTTGATTATACACGTAGATATATCGCAGCAGCAATAACTTATGGAATAGAGTGGGGACCGCTTCTTACAAGCCTAAAAATACACGATCCCGACGAACGGGACTACGCTAAAGAGCGATTAATCCGAGAATCGCTCCTTAAGAATCTAATGCGAGACCAGTCATTCTTAACTGAAATGGCAATTCTGCAAAGACGAGCGTTAAGCTTTCGCTTAAGCGGAGAATCGGCTGGCTTCAAGAACTGGCGACAATTAGAAAAACTCATTCAATTCAATGAATTCGGACCACTAAACAATCGTACCGATATGGAGAAATCATTTAACGAAAACGCCTACAAACTAGGCACTCAAATTGGCATGGCCATCATCAATTCCACTGGTGATACTGAAAATGGTCAAACGCCGATGGATCGAGCCAAGTTTGGACGCAAATATATTATCGACCTCGATAAAAGTCGAACTTATGATGACTTCCTGGAAGCCATCAAGCGTATTCAACTTCGCTACAAGACTTCCGTAAATAAAGAGTTGCTCCTAACACAAATAGACGAGAGTAACTTCAGAACAGCAAAGCTACTGGCCGTTATTGGCAGTCTGAATGTCATAAACGGAAAGCTTTCCTCAAAATCAAATTCTGACTCAAGTAACAACTAAAATACTATGAAATCTACTAATAGCATTACCATCACCTTCTTAGCAAAAGTCAGCTTTGGCTCCTTAAACGGTGGAGACAAGGAGGTGGACAATATCAATCCCATTAAGAAAATCACTTTGGCTAATGGGCAGCAACTGCCTTACATGTCAGCTCAAGCACTGCGACGTGC
>JBCDFE010000253.1:0-6735 GCA_039178745.1 Bacteroidota bacterium
AAAACACAATAGCCATTTTTAAACGTTTTTAGTCGAATATACACGTTTAAAAACGATTTAATTACTGATAATCAATAACTTAACAGACTAACAGACTCCCCACTAATCCTCAAATAATGCCTCAAACACCAAAGCACACCAACAAATCCCAAACACTTCCCACCATCCACTAACAGACTAACAGACTCCCCACTAATCCTCAAATAATGCCTCAAATACCAAAGCACCCCAACGAATCCAAAGCACTTCCCACCAACCCTCTAACAGACTAACATGCGCTTCGCCATCTCCGACATCCACGGCAATGCCAAAACTTTTCAGGCCCTGCTCGATAAAATTCAACTCAGTCCCAGTGATGAATTGTACTTGCTCGGAGACTATATAGATCGGGGGCCAGACAGCAGGGGAGTGATCGATCAAATTATTGGGATGCAGCAGTTTGGTTATCAGGTTTATTGTCTAAGAGGGAACCATGAAGCGGAGTGCCTGAGACTTCACGCAAAGCTGCGATCTGACATTATATATACAGACTGGGCCAAGCTGTGGGGAGGACGGGTCACGCTGGCGAGTTATGGGCAGGACCGGGTTTCGGATCGGCATCTGGCCTGGATGCATGACTTATCTTATTTTCAGCTGCTCGATGATTATGTTTTGGTTCATGCAGGCTTAAATCTCAATAGAGCGAATCCAATGTCGGATCTTGATGCTATGCTTTGGCAGCGCTATTGGTATGATGATCTGACGCCAGAGGCCATCGATTGGTTAGGTACACGAACAATCGTTCACGGCCACACACCCATACCCCGATCGGAGATTGAATTTTCCCTTAGCCCGGATTGGAAATTACCGGTTATTAATATCGATGCGGGATGCTATAAGAAAGATGTAGATAAGGGGTGTTTGTGTGCATTGAACTTAGATGATAACACCGCAATTTTTATGGACCGATTGGATTAGTTGTGCTCGGCAACTTATTGTTATATTTAGGCTTGCTTATCCGAACATTAACGCATGAAGCACCTATTGACATTTTTGATATTGACCTTATTGCTCTGTGATCTGAATGCTCAGATATACTCTAACAACTTTGGCATGGAGGCCTTCGTCGGTTTTACTATACCGACTTATAAATATAGTACCGGGCGAAGTTCCAATGCTAATGCTTCGGGCATACCCGAAGGCGGCGTTTTAGCAGGTCTTAAATTAACTTACCATGGCGACGCCCGAATAGGTGTGTATTTTCCCATCAGATACATAGCAGAGCGCACTACTATAAAGGGTTATCGAGAAATTTTTGCATGCACTTTTTGCCGGGGTGCAAATGGAAACTTTATCTCGCAAATAATGAGCACCTCAATGGGCAATTTGCATCTTAGGGCTTCTTACATTGAGTATGGTGCAGGAGTGACCTGCAATTTATTTAACCGCTTTCGATTCAGACTCGGATTGGTAACAGCAAAAACCCTAAATCAAAGTCGTAGATATAAGTATATAAAGACTACGACTCATGTTTACGATTCAATCACACGTGATGTCCACGAGCTGGCTATTCCTTATCAAACGGAAGGAGAATATGAAGATGAAGGAGATTTAAGAAGGTATTGGAATGCCGATATAGGGCTTGATTACAAATTGACGGACAAGATTAGACTGGGAATTATCTACAATAAAAACATAGTCTCTTTTGATGGAAATTTAAATAGAAGTCGAGGGGTTTTACTACTAAATTATGAAATATGAAAATAGTATACATTATATTTATTTCAAGCTTGTTAGGTTTTCTGATTTTTTCCTGTACTGTAGGCGATGACGATATATCGTTATTAGATTTCGATACTTACAATACCTTGTGTTGCCTGGATACTTTCACCCGTAATATTTCTGACTCTTCTCATGCGCGAGTTAATCACCAGCTTGGAGATACCCTTCAATTTGTAAGTGCATCCGGGACGGTGCGAAAATTTACAGTGATAAAAGACAGCACAGGTAGGAGGGAGTCGATCATTTGGCGTAAATCTGGTAGCCTTATCGACTCATTTGGATATGTAGCTGATTTAGAGTCCCGAAGAATAGAGTTGTATGCAGAAGAACTGTCCTTTCATATTAATATTTCAATATCTAATCATGCTCAAATTGAAATTACACCCATGGGTTTCAAAGTCAACGATTACGATAGAATTATTTCGTCTTCCTCCAGAGGGCTTCTTGAAAATAACTTCTTTATGCTGCTAGATCGAAAAGCGACTGTGGCAGTACCGGAGTTTTTAGAAATTTCAGAATTTAGATCATGGGTTGTCATCAATGGGCAAACTCTAAGAGATGTTTACTTTAAGCCAAATTCAGATGGCAATCAGCTATACTTTTCCTTTGGTAAGGGCGTAGTTGCCTTCTATGATCCGGCGAGTGGTGAGATGTGGGCCAGGGTGGATTGACTTAACTCTATCCAATACCTGCGCTGATCATCTCAAAGTCTTACCTTTGCGCCCTTCATGATCACGGCTTCAGACATATACGTCCAATACGGCGAGCGCATCCTGCTCAATCACGTGGGTTTTACCATCGGCAACCGCGACAAAGTAGGCTTAGTTGGTCGCAATGGAGCGGGCAAATCGACCTTGCTCAAATTGATCGCCGGAGAGATCTCTGCCGATAAAGGCCACTTCGTTCGACCTCCCGGAGCCACAATCGGCTTTCTGCACCAGGATATGGACTTACCCTCGGGCAAAACGGTCATGGAAGAGTGTCTGACGGCATTTGCCGAGATGCAGCGAGTAGAGGCCAGACTGGAGGAGATCAACGTGGAGTTGGGCGAAAGAACCGACTACGAATCGGATAGCTACGCAGAGCTGTTGGAAGAACTCGCCGTACTCAATGAGCGCTTTGCCACCTTTGGCGGGGTCACTATGGAGGCTCAGGCGGGCAAAGTCTTGATGGGACTGGGCTTCGAGTCAACGGATTTTGACCGCCTGACTACTGAATTTTCTGGCGGCTGGCAAATGCGAATCGAATTGGCCAAAATGCTGTTGCAGCGACCAGACTATCTGCTGCTCGATGAGCCCACCAATCACCTCGATATCGAATCCATCCTCTGGCTCGAAAATTGGCTGGCCAGTTACCCCGGCGCAGTGGTCACCATCAGTCACGACCGCACCTTTCTTGACAATGTGACCAAGCGAACTCTTGAAGTGGAGTTGGGTAAGGTTTATGACTATAAAGCCAGCTACAGCAAATACGTGATCTTGCAGGCCGAGCGCAGGGAAAAAATGGAAGCGGCCTACGTCAACCAACAGCGCGTACTGGCCGATAAGCAGCGGACCATAAATCGCTTCATGGCTAAAGCCACCAAGACCAAGATGGCCCAGTCTATGCAGAAGCAGCTGGACAAGATCGAGCGCATAGAGCTGGAAGAAAGCGACGAAGCGGTCATGAACCTACGATTTCCACCAGCCCCGCGTTCAGGTGCTGTGGTCCTGAAAGGCGATGACGTTACCAAATCTTATGGCGATCTGGATGTCTTATTGGGCGTGGACTTTAAAGTAGATCGTCAGGATCGCGTGGCCTTTGTAGGTCAGAATGGACAGGGTAAGACGACATTAGCCAAGATCCTGATCGGCAAAATACCAGCAACAGCGGGAGATGTAGAAATGGGGCACAACGTGAGCATCGGCTACTACGCCCAGAACCAGAGTGATTCGCTCGATGGTAAGCTGACCCTCCACGAAACCATGGAAAATCACTCGCCACCAGAGATGCGCACCCGCCTGCGAAAGATTCTGGGTGCTTTCCTATTTAGTGGTGAAGATCAAGATAAAAAAGTGTCTGTGCTGAGCGGAGGTGAAAGAGCCCGACTGGCTCTGGCCTGCATGTTGCTGCGCCCCTTCAATCTGCTGGTGCTCGATGAGCCGACCAACCACCTCGACATGGCCAGTAAAGACATATTGAAACAGGCCTTGCTGGAATACGACGGAACCTTGCTCGTGGTGAGTCACGATCGGGAGTTCCTGAGCGGTTTGACCAATCGAACCATAGAATTCAGAGATCACCAACTCCACGAGCACCTGGGCGATGTCAATGTCTTCCTCGAAAAGAGAAAGATGCAGGATATGCGGGAGGTGGAAAAATCTACCGGTTCCGCAACCAATTCTGGTGCTGGCAGCATCGATTCAGCACCAAAAAAGTCGAGCAGTCTTAGTGAAGAGGAAAAGCGTCAGCTAAAGCGCCAGATTCACAAATCGGAGCAGCGCATCGACAAATTGGAAAAAGAAATTAAAAAGTTGCTCACAAAAATGGGCGAGCCCGGATTTTACGAATCCGGCGATGCGCAAAAGACTATAGACAAGCACCAGGCCAAAGAAGCGGAACTTGCCGACGAGATGGAGCGTTGGGAAGAAGCCCAGGAACAATTAGAAAACTAGATCATGAGTCGTACCCTCGTCACATCTGCCCTCCCTTACGCCAATGGTCCACTACACCTTGGCCACTTGGCCGGGGCTTACCTGCCTGCCGATATTTACGTGCGCTACCTGCGCCTGAAGGGAGAAGACGTACTCTGGGTCTGCGGTAGCGATGAGCACGGGGCGGCCATTACGCTCAGAGCGAAAAAGGAAGGGATCAGTCCTAAGGATATTATCGACAAATATCACGAGCTCAACAAAGGCAGTTTCGAGCAATTGGGCATCAGCTTCGATTTCTACCATCGCACCAGCGAAGTCGTTCACCACCAAACTAGCCAGGAATTTTTTCTAAAGCTGCACCAACAAGGCGATCAGTTCGAGACCAAAACTCAGGAGCAATACTACGATGCAGAGTACGATCAGTTTTTAGCCGATCGATACATCAAGGGGACTTGTCCGAATTGCAGTTTTGATTCTGCTTATGGTGATCAGTGCGAAAATTGTGGTAAAGATCTTTCACCTACAGAATTGATCGATCCGGTATCGACCTTGAGCGGCAATACCCCCGAACTCAGAGAGACTACCCACTGGTACTTCAAGCTCGACAAGCATCAGGATTGGCTTAAAGACTGGATAGAAAACGGCCAGCTGGACGGCTATAAGCACCACGACCCCAAAGCCTGGAAAAATCACGTACTCGGTCAGTGTCTGAGTTGGCTCAACGACGGTCTGTCGCCCAGAGCCATTACCCGCGATCTCGACTGGGGCATTCAGGTACCGCTGCCGTCGGCTGAGGGTAAAGTGCTCTACGTTTGGTTCGACGCACCCATCGGATATATATCCAGCACGAAAGCATTCTGTGAGGCCTATAATCGGGGAGAATTGGACTTCCGCGGGTGTGGAGCCCTTCCCAGCGCAGGAAACCATACAGTTGCTGACCAAAAGCTGGATTTCAAAGATTACTGGCAAAATCAGGAGGCCGAGTTATTCCACTTCATCGGCAAGGACAATATTGTCTTTCACTGCCTGATTTTTCCGGCCATGCTGAAGGCCCACGGCGATTACATCCTACCGATCAATGTACCGGCCAACCAGTTCCTCAACTTCGAAGGCGATAAATTCAGCAAGTCCAGAGGGTGGGGCATAGAGCAGCACCAATACCTGAAAGAGTTCAAAGATTTTCCAAACAAGGAAGATGCCTTGCGCTGGGCGCTCATTCGCAACCTGCCAGAGCAGAAAGATGCGGACTTTAAGTGGGATGAATTTGTCGATTTTCACGATAAAGACCTAGCCGACAAGCTGGGCAACTTTGTCAATCGCGTACTGGTGCTCAGCAAAAAGTACTTACAATCTGTAGTGCCCAATAGCTCTGGAAGTGCTAGTAGATCCGACGCTTTGGCAGAGGTCTCGTCGCTCGTACATCGCATACAGGAGAGCATTGAAACCTTCCGTTTCAAAGATGCTGCAACAGCATTCGTTGAGCTAGCGACCTGGGGAAATGTATACTTTCAGGAATCTGCCCCCTGGGCGCTGGCAAAGGCCAATCCTGAAGATCCCAAAATCGCTGAAATCCTGGAGGTGTGCATTCAGACGACTGCTGTGTTGTCGGTGACAGCCTCGCCCTTCATTCCCTTTACCGCAGATCGGTTGCGCAAGATCTTGAACTTACCAGGGTTAAACCGTAGGGATTGGCAGTCGTTGACAAAAGTGCTCAAGTCCGGCCATCAACTTATTCCCGCTGGTCACACTATAGGCGAACCACAAGTGCTGTTCCCCAAAGTAGCGGATAGAAAGGACGATAGCCGAATGAAGATCATACAAGCCCAAAAAGAAAAGCTAGATAGCATTTTGAAACAAACAGCAGGCTCAGGAAGCAATCCACCAGCGGAAGTCCAAAAAGAATATACTCCAATAAAGGATACCATTGAGTTTCCCGACTTCGCCAAACTGGATTTGCGCACCGCTACAGTCACTGCAGCCGAGAAGCTACCTAAGGCCGACAAGTTGCTCAAACTGACTCTGGATCTAGGCTTTGAAACCCGGACGGTACTGAGCGGCATCGCCCAGCAGTACAAACCCGAAGATTTGATCGGTCAGCGTGTTGTGCTGGTCGCCAATTTGGCTCCTCGCAAGATGCGAGGTGTGGAGAGTCAGGGCATGATCCTAATGGCGGAAGACAATGACGGAAAACTTAGGCTGGTACAAGCTGCCGATGGTGCTGGCAATGGAGAGCCGATAAGTTGATTTACCCTATTTTTGCGCCTTAATTTTCTGATATGAGTAGCCCCAAAACATACAGCAGTAAAGACGTCGAGCAGCGCTGGTACCAGCATTGGTTAGA
>JBCDFE010000254.1:0-6692 GCA_039178745.1 Bacteroidota bacterium
GTGGAATTCAAAGGTGTACTTTCCAGGTGGAACATTTGTGAAGTTGGCAAACCTAACTCCATGAGTCGTCGTCCATTTTTCTTCGAATGGATAAAGGCGAGATCGAAATTTTACATCCTGACCTCTAGAAAAAGCCAGGGCTGAAAAGTTGAGTGTGAAGAAATTTTGTGCATAAGTAAAATTCAGCTCATTTAACGATGAAGCATTTTGTCCAGTCAGAAAAGGTTCTTGAAGTACCTGAATATCCGTTATATAAGGAATTGGAATTTCTTCATTTTTCCTCAACTTATCGCGGTGCCCAACCCATACTTTATTCCGACCACCGATCACTATATAGCCATCAGGTAATATGCTAAGGGAAAACAAGTCATCAATGTCTTGTATTCCATAGGTCAGGTCATAAAGCTCAAGTTGATTGATCGAATCTGGAGACATCCTCATGAGCTTACTCTCTGCCAATGCCCAAAGGGTTCCCTGCTCATCAGATTGTAGGGAAGTAAAACTTCGTATTTGATGATCTGTCAATAGGTTATACGATCCCTGAATACCTGTTTCAGGCTGATCGGAAAGGCCATACGCTAAAATGCCATTGATACCATTGATCCATACCCGTCCGGACCTATCTTCTGTAAATCCATGCATTCCGGCAGCTATTGGATTGTCTGCTTCTATGAAGTGTAAAAAACGTCCTTGCGCTGCGACGAATACACTGTATCCGCCTGATCGGTCTATCCAAACATTGCCTCTGTTGTCTACGAGTAGATGACTAATACTACTTGGTGATTCGGTGCCATAGATTTCTTGATCAAATGCAGTCCATTCCTTTTTTTTAAGGTCCCATTTGAGCAACCCGTTGTTTTGAGTTCCAACCCATAGCTGGTCCTCTTGATCCCAGCTCAGGCAGCGAAAGTTGTAGGAAGACATGTGATCTGGCAAGTCAAATTGGGTAATCTGTTCGAGATCTTCGCCCATACTATATATGTGATCGGGTGTTGCTATTGTCCACGACTGATCCGGAGCCTGGCTAAAAGAGCGTGGAAGAAAACCAATAGGATCTTGTTGGAAAGCCAAGGGAATAGTTGACTTATTCCATTGGCCACTGCTTAGTTCTACAGAGTAAGTACCATCCGCAGCTTGAGGCAGTATCGCGAAATCTCCATTTGGGACAGGGTGGAGGATATGAAAAGAGAAACCTCGCTTATCTGGGTTTAAATCTGCATAATCATAGACTGTGAATTGTTGCTCAATTGGATCAAATAGATGAAGTTCTCGACTAGTTCCCAGCCAAGATCGCCCCTGCCTATCTATAAAGCTGAGGCCAAAAGTAGCATCCTCACCTTCTTTATTAAATTGAATTCTGGTGCAAGATTCCTGATTGGTAGAATAGGTTATCAGACCATCCAGTGTAGAAATCCAGAGCTCCCCTTCAGACTTGAAAAATACACCTCTTATAGGGGTTCGTAATAGCTTTTTGGCATCCGAGTAAAACGGCGAATTCTCTGATTCAAGAGGGAGAACATAGAATTGAGCCCTTTCGGGATTGAAGATATTTACACCTGCATACCACGAACTTAGATAGAGATTACCATTGTCATGCTGATAAATATGGCGAATGGCATTTTGATGTAAGAAATCGGTTTCCTCATTTTTGGGATAAAGAAACCAGGAAACTTTGTGTGAGCTACCATTGATCTTCAAGAGTCCAGCAGTGGTTCCTGCCCAGAATATCTGATCATCAAAGCGGTCTTGTTGTAGGCTGATGATATGATCAATATTTTCTGGAGCAGGAAATTGCGCTGCGACTTTTTGCTGAGGAAAGCGGTAATTGATAAAACTACCCTGTTCTGGCAAATAGCGAAATATTCCATCGCTAAAGGTGCCCATCCAGATGTGCCCATTCCGAGCCTTCACCAAATTGCCTACCCTGCTTGGAATGGCTCTACTCAAATTATTTCGTAGGCTAAATGATTCGAACTGGTAATTCTTAAACAGTTCAGTTGACCGATCCATAATCGAAAAACCAAGGTGAGTGCCTACCCAAACATGTGACTCTCCCACGATTACATCCCTGACCCGATTGTCGAATATAGAACTGCTGTCTTGTGGGTCATGCAAATAATGCTGGAAAGTACTCCCATCGAATCGGACTAAACCATCACCCGTACCTATCCAGATGAAGCCATCCTCCGCTTCTGTAATAGACTGGATAATACTAGATCGAAGACCATCCTCTTTATCAAAGACGATACTGGACTCAATGATAGGCTCGAAATTCTGCCTTGAATCCTGACCGTTTATTTTTCCTGCCCATCCGATCAACAAGCCAGAAAAGAATACTAGGCGTATCGCAAGTTTGCCAGACGTTTTGAATAACGGTTTCAACAACAAATGATCCTGTTCAGTACGCTAAAGATAGCAGGGTGGGGATACCTATTCAATCATCATGAGTGGATGGTATACTAATTGAGTAAATAGCTTGTATAATTGAGTAATGTGAGATAACCCCAAAAGCGGCCTAAACAGAAGTCTCAGCGACCTTCAAGCAAGGTCCAATTGATGTCATGTAACGTCTATTGGACGTTTAGTTAATCATCCTTCACCGTCACCCGCAGGGCTTTCAGGCCATCGGCCCCTTGTAGGCGCTCCAGTTCCAACTCTTCGACCTCATTAGTGATCAAACCTTGATCAATCAATAAATCGATATACTCCATGTACTCCGAGCGGTCCTTTTCCTGTAGCCAAACGATAGCTACTTTGCCTTCTTGTGTTAGCCGCTCAGTCGTCCCTTTGATGTAGGCTTTGTCGATCCGCTTTTTCAAGATCTCGTAGCGCACATTATAGGCCCCATCTACATCAAATTGCTTCTCATCCATATTGAAACGGATGCTGAGCGAATTGTTATAAATGAATATCAGCTGAGCAGTGGTAAGGGGCACAGGCAGCTCGTCCTTGTGGTCTTTGACCAACCGGGTTACCTCACACATGAGCATGAGCTGCCACAGTCGAAAGTCCTTTAAAAAAAACTCGCTGAACTGCCCGTCGGGCAGTATAGATTCGCCCAGATACATATTGTATTCCACCCCATCGGTGATGTACTTTTCGAAGAAGTGGGGGAGAATCTCCTGCTTCTTGGCCACTTCCTCATCTATGTAGCTAGCAATGAGCGCATTGATGCCCTGCACACTATCTTCATAGTCCTTCCGCTGCCGGTATACGATGCCGAGTTTGGGATCCAGATAGTCTTGATATTCTTTTAGGACTTCCGCAGGTAGAAAGCTGTACTTGTTAACGAGTTCCTCCAAGAGCGGATGAATTTCCGAGGCGAGCAGCTCTACGATCTGAGACTCGTCGCTAGAAATAAAACCGCCTTCTTTGATGCGGGTAATACACGCTTCTGCCTTAGAAATATAGATATCGAGTAGCTGAAAATCCAGCAAATCTCGAAATGCTTTCAGCACAACACTGACCCGCTCCAGATTGTCGAGCATGTCTTGCTCGATGGATCGATTTCTAATTTTGGATGAACCCACTATGTCCGCTTGCCCGTACATGGGGTATACATTCTTGAACACGATGGGATCGAGGGAGGGATCTTCGCCATTCTCCAGGTTATGGAAGAGATACTTCTGGCTGACCTCCTGAAATTTCCATTCGACACTCGGATGGATGTAGGTGAACTGCTTCTGAATGAAGAAATTTACGTTGTTGTCCATGCCATTGATCCAGCGATTGATGCCCACCGAGTTGAGTGAGATCACCTCCCTGAGTTTCTCCAGAATTTGCTTATTGAATCGATAAGGCAATTTGGAAGTGAGTTCCATGATGCCTATGATTTCGTCATTCTGGTCCTTCTGAGGGGATAGCAGCAGGCTTCTATATCCCTGCTCGATTAAACTGGCTTCGACGGTGCTGGGATTGTCTAATGATTGCAGGTCTCCTATGATGATCTGCTCGCGATCGTTGAAAGCTTTGCCATAAGAGCCGCAATTGCAAAAATCGCCCTGGTTGAACTTGGTGATGGTATCCAGATCGCCCAGGATACTCCAAGAGTACAAGTGGCCATACTTGAACTCTCTATTGAGTAGATTTCCGAATACCAAGTCGGGCATATCCAGAAAAGAACGGATCAGATCGTTTAGCTGATTGCGGAGTGTGGCGGAATCTGCTAGTTCTATATTGCTCTTGTTTACCAGTAGTTGTTTCATCCGAGAGAGGACCTGAGTCTCGGTCACATCCTGAAAGTAGCCGATCACAAATCCTTCAAAGGCGTAATCTTTTGGGCTGAATTGCTTTAGCCAGTACGGCTCATCTTCCCATCGGTTGAGCAATTCGAAAATCCGATCATCACTAAGGGGTTCTACTTTCTTTTTAGGCTTGACCTTGACGAAGTCAAAAACCAGATCCATTTTGTAGTGTCTGCTCAATCCCGTTTGTAGGCTTTTGAAAGACAGATTTTGGTTGGTATTCAGTGTAATTGACTGTCCGTAGAGCGTATTCAAGATGTGTTTTCCTGCCTCGGTAATCGGGCTACCCATCTTGCCTTCGGGTAGTGAGCCAGCCATCTTTATGGCCCATTCTTCTGAGCAGAATAGTTCTTGCAGAGCCGGAGTGACGTAGAAAAACCCTTTATCGAATGGTTTGACCACAAATCCTAGCTGGCCTTCAAAGAAAAGAGAGGGAAAGAGCAAATTGACTACCTGCTCCCGGTCTTCGGCATCTTCCAGATTAGAAGGATCTACCAGCCCAGCCAGACTTGTTTCAGCCATCTCTATAACCGAGCTGGCGACTCCCTGTGTTTTGCTCTTTAGCTGGGTGTTGTGCTCTTTAATTTTCTCCAGAAAAGGCGAGAAGCTGAAAGTAGAAGGGTAGGGGTTGGCATCTTCCATAGTAGCCATGTGGGCAAAGAATTGCTTCATGGGCATGTAGCTGTCTTCGCTTTCGATAACTTCCGGCTGGGGTTGAGATTTGACTTCTACCATGGTGGCTGATGGTTTGGATATTGGGAAAACAGATGGTTATAGCGTATAGTTGTCTGTAGTGAGCGCCTCAATCACCCTCCAACCGATTCTACTTTCTTGAGGCACTCCTCCACATTACTTACTATCTGATATTTTCCGCCCCGGCCAAACCAGGTCACTTGCCGCTTGGCATATCTGCGGCTATTCTGTTTGATCAGTTCGATCGTTCGAGCTTTGTCGTAGGCTTGCTCAAAATAGGGCCACCATTCCTGGTAGCCGACGGTATTCATAACGGGAAGCTCCTTGTAATCGATGAGCTGTTTAGCTTCGGCTTCAAGACCCTGGTCGATCATGAGGTCGCCCCTGGCATTAATGCGCTGGTATAAGCTTTCTCGGTCTGGATGTATGCGCAGAAAGATATTTTGCCAGGATCGTTCCGGTCTTTTTCCTAAAAAGGAAGAGTAGGGGGCATTGGCACTGTAGCAGACCTCTAGTGCGCGCATGAGTCTCCTGGGGTTTTGCTGATCTACTCGCTCAAAATAGGTTGGGTCGTGCTCGGCCAGGGCTTGCTGGAGACCATGGAGACCCGCGGAAGTCCAAACCTTCAAAACGCCTTCCTTTGCTGCATTCGTAACTGCTGGAAACTGATCCAGGCCTTCGCATAGGGCATTGATGTAGAGCCCGCTGCCACCCACGCAAACGATATGCTCGTGCTGCTCGAATAACTGCTCGGCCAGGGTGGTCGCTTCCTCGCCGTAACGGCCAGCGCTGAGCGCATTTTCTATGGACCGATCGGCGATAAAATGATGCTTGACGGCTGCTAGTTCTTCTTCGCTGGGTCGGGCATTGCCTATGCACATCTCCGCATAAAACTGGCGAGAATCGGCACTGATAATCTCCGTGCCGAGATGCCGAGCCAGCTCGATGGCCAGACGCGTTTTTCCACTGGCCGTAGGGCCGCCTATGACGATCATGGTAGACACCGGCCTAATGGTATTAACTTGGCCGCGCAAAATTGACCATGTTTTACAGACTGGCTCGCCCGATTGCTCGATATGTGCTGCGCTATTATTACCGACACTTAGACATTAGTGGCTTGGAGCACATCCCCGCGCGCGGTCCGGTCATCTTTGCCAGCAATCACCCGACGGCCTTTATCGAGCCCTGCTTACTGGCATGCTTTCAGCCGCGTCTGTTGTACTTTCTGGCAAGGGGCGATATGTTTACAACTGGCTTTTTTAAATTTTTGCTCGGTTCGGTCAATATCTTACCGGTATTCCGATTGAAAGACGGGGGCTACGGACGCTTGAAGGACAATTTTTCCACATTCGATGCTTGTTATGATCGTCTCTCCAAGGGTGGGGCCATTATGATATTGGCCGAAGGCAGCACCATACATGAGAAACGCTTGCGACCATTGCGAAAAGGCACCGGACGGATTGCCCTGGGTGCACTAAAGCGAGATCCTAGCCTGGAGGATGTACCGATCATTCCCGTCGGCGTCCACTTCAATAAGGCAGAGCGGATACGCGGTCAGGTCATGATCGAGTTCGGGGCTGCCATGTCGGCCAGAGATTACTATGAGACCTATAAGGAGAATGCCAATCAAGGCGTAGCCAATTTGACCGATGCTCTTCGCGAGGAGCTCTCCAAGCTGGTGGTGCAGGTGCCAAATATCGAGCAAGACGGGCTGGCCGAAGCGGTATTCGAGTTAGATCGCTCCAATCATCGCGA
>JBCDFE010000255.1:0-6613 GCA_039178745.1 Bacteroidota bacterium
GCCCGTGAAGGGTTCTGTTTGGCCATTTGTAAATGTTAGTCCCTGAAATACAACAGATGGTGTACCTGGGCCAAAGAGCTCGGGTATCAAACTGTCGATTTCGAATATGCGGATATTGTCTGTACGGTTGTTTTCGAAGTCTCCATCGACATCGTCACCGTTTACATCTCCAGTGACGGTTGCGATATTCATAAACGGATTAGATTCTCCAGGGGTGGCTTCCGTGCCATTGAATCCACCTAAGAAAATCAACTGCTTGCTGATAAAAACAGATACACCTTCACTGTAGGTGCCGTCGGCAATCCAGATTTGCTCTCCGCCACTAGCTGCGTCTACAGCGGCTGTGATGGTGGTAAAAGCTTGTTCCCAACTTGAGCCGTCTCCTCCGGGAGCGGCATCGATGTCAACGTAGATAACTTGTGCCGAGAGCCCAAAACTTGCGAGCAGTGCGACAGTCAGCAGATAAAATTGCTTCATGAAAAAGGATGGTTTAATTTAAGTAATGTAGAGCCCATGGCGAGGTGTTTGGCCAGTAATTGGGGGTCTTCGCAGTTCCAAAGCTCGTTAGTGGGCTTTTAGTGAGCCCGTAAAGATAGACATTTCACTAAAAGGTAAAAGGATTCTGTATGTAACGGAAAACCAAACACGATGTTCGCAAGAAGATGACGTTTTGGCGACATTTTATCCACGCTTTATGTTGCCTGAACCACTATTTATACTGTTTCGATCTACTGAATTTGGACTTCCGCAGGTCGAGGCTTCCACTATTTATCGGGAAAACTTACTTATCATTAAGCCAAATTATTCGGGTTATGCAATCGAAGATTCGCATGGGCATGATCGGCGGCGGGCAAGGTGCCTTCATTGGTGGGGTGCATCGTATGGCTGCTGCCTTAGACGGCCAGATCGAGTTGGTTTGTGGAGCATTTAGCAGCGATCCGGAGAGGTCCCGCCTTAGTGGGTTAGAGCTGGGCCTACGTCCAGATCGCGTTTACAGCACTTATGAAGAAATGATTGCTGCAGAAAGCAAGCTACCTGCGGAAGTCCAAATGAATTTTGTCTCCATCGTTACCCCCAACCACTTGCATTTTGGGCCAGCCAAGATGGCGCTGGTGCACGGATTTCATGTAGTTTGCGACAAGCCACTGGCTTTCGACCTAGCTCAGGCCGAGGAGCTGGTTGATTTGGTAGAGAGTTCTGGCTTGTTGTTTGCCCTCACCCACAACTATACAGGCTATCCTATGGTCAAGCAGGCCAGAGGAATGATAGCCCGTGGCGATTTGGGCGCAATCCGAAAGGTTCTGGTCGATTATCCGCAAGGCTGGCTCTCTACTCGCCTGGAAGCTACAGATCAGAAGCAGGCGAGTTGGCGAACGGATCCAGCCCGATCGGGCGCTGCGGGCGCCATTGGGGATATAGGCACACATGCCGAGAATCTAGTCGAGTATATGACTGGTTTGCGCATCAGTGAAGTTTGTGCAGATCTGACCACCTTTGTGCCTGGCCGCCAGCTAGATGACGATGGTAGCGTGTTGCTCCACTTCGAAGGTGGCGCCAAGGGTATACTGCACGCCAGTCAAATATGTGTGGGTGAGGAAAATGGCCTAAACATCAGAATTTATGGCGAGCGAGCCGGACTGGAATGGCACCAAATGGAGCCCAATACACTACTGGTCAAATATCCTGATCGATCAACGCAAATATATCGGACAGGGGTAGTTAGCGACTTGGTTCCAGCTGCGCAGCGCGCGACTCGATTGCCCGCAGGTCACCCCGAAGGATTTTTAGAGGCCTTTGCAAACATATATCGCAATTTTGCAGAATGCCTGCGAGCTCGATTGACAGGTGTGGATGCAGATGAGTTGGCCCACGACTTCCCGACCGTTTACGATGGTTTGCGCGGCATGCAATTTATAGAGCGGGTTGTGCAAAGCAGCCACAGCGATCAGAAGTGGCTAAAGATGTGAAATCAGCCATGGCAAAAACCGACAAGCAAAAATTGGGCCGACAAGGAGAACAATATGCCTGCCGCTATTTGGAAGGCAAGGCCTACCGCATTCTTGAACAGAATTGGAGATATAGAAGAACAGAGGTTGACATCATCGCGATGGATGGCGACATTATGGTCTTTGTGGAAGTGAAAACGCGTACTCAGGCCTACTTTGAAGGACCTACCGGTACTGTAGAGGCTGCCCAACAGGCCAGATTGAGCCGTGCAGCGGGCAACTATATGGAGCAAGTGGGGCACGATTGGGAAATTCGCTTCGACATCATCGGGATTTTGATCGAAGAAAATGGCGACTACCAATTGGAACATATAGAGGATGCTTGGTGGCCGGGGATGTGATGAACTTGTCTTCGTATATCGCTAAAGGTGTTTGGCAGGTGTCATTATTTGGTTGCTGCTGTGGCTGTAGTGTAGGTCTGTCTATATTTGTTGCTCTTAAATTATAAGCTATTGCGCGTCACCGATTATTTCTCTGCTGCCGAGGATCAGACACTCATCAGTTTTGAGGTATTACCTCCTCTAAAAGGAGGAGGGATAGAAGATATTTTCAAGTCCCTGGATCCACTAATGGAATTCAAGCCACCCTTTATCGATGTGACCTACCACCGCGAAGAGTTTATATACAAAAGGCGGCCTAGTGGGTACTATGAAAAGACCTCGATACGAAAGCGCCCAGGCACTGTAGGCATTTGTGCTGCACTCATGAATCGGTATGGTGTAGATGCTGTACCACACTTGCTTTGTGGCGGGTTCAATCGCAGTGATACGGAGAATGCACTCATTGATCTGGCTTTTCTCAAAGTGCAAAATGTGCTGGCCCTGAGGGGAGATGCCCGAAAATTTGAAGGTAAATTCATCCCGGAAGAGGATGGTCATGAATACGCACTCGATCTGGTCAAGCAGATTGTAGACATGAATAGCGGAAAATATCTGGATGAGCTGGTGGAAGAAGGAGCAAAAACCGATTTCTGTATTGGTGTGGCAGGATACCCGGAAAAGCATTTTGAGGCACCCAACTACGAGAGCGATCTCCAATACTTGAAAGCCAAAGTCGATGCGGGCGCAGACTACGTAGTTACGCAAATGTTTTTCGACAACAGCAAGTACTTCAAGTTTGTAGAAGACTGCCGCAGTATAGGGATAACCGCACCCATTGTGCCCGGCCTAAAGCCGATCACCAAGCAGTATCAACTGACCAGCCTACCACGCAACTTTTATGTCGATCTTCCAGAAGACTTGGTCAAATCAGTTTCTGGTGCTAAAAATGCAGAAGGCCGTCGGCAGGCTGGAATAGAATGGTGCACGGCCCAGTCTAAGGAGCTGAAAGCTGCGGGCGTGCCCTGCTTGCACTACTATACTATGGGAGATAGCAAGACGATCAAGCAGGTGGTGGAGGCAGTGTATTAATTGAGATCTCTAGCTCTAGCTAAGATCTTTTCTTGCCATACAAGCAAATAATTTCCTGCCAAATCTGTATTTTAGCGCATAGTTGTTGCCTTGGTAACGATAGAAGGCACATGACAATTTAACCCGGTCTCTTTTATCTTAAGAGGCTACAACAACCCACATTAGACAATGAGTAAATTTGATGAGAAACTAGCCGCTTACAAGGCCGAGCTCGACAAATTTGGTGGTGGAGATCACGATCTGCTGCACAAAGTAACAAAAGGCCTAGGGCCATCTATTTATAATGCAGACAGCCACCTGGTGGCTTGCTCTGACAAGGAAGAGGTAGCTCGTGTAGTGACTAATTTTGGCGTAAAGAAATTAGGTGCCAGCCAGGGAGATGCCGAAGCTGCCGTAGCCAAGGTGTGCAAGGCGTATGATACGCGACAAAAGCACCGCGCCGTGTTTTACTACATGGTCGTAAAAGAGCTAGGTAAAGAAAGCGTTTACGCTTAAAGAGTCTGCTCTAAAAACGTAGATACCAGCTGGAAGAGGGTTTCGGCCTGTTCGGCGTGTACCCAGTGACCGCTATCGGCCACCGTCTCCAGACTGGCAGTTGGAAATAAACGGAGCGTATCAGGCCAGTCGATATTCGATATGTACTGGCTGCGATCTCCTTTTATGAATAGGGTCGGTCCTTCGTAGGCCGGCCCTTCTATTTTGTCTAAAATGTGGTGATAATCACGAAACAAGGTCTCCAGATTCATTTTCCATTGAAATCCACCTTCCTTGCGCCTGCTCAGGTTTTTGAGTAAAAACTGTCTGACGCCTACTTCTTCGATTTGCTGTGCCAGGTGTGCTTCTGCTTCTGCCCTACTGCTAATCTGGTCTATCGGTAGTGATCTCAGGGCTGCGAATATTTGGTCGTGCCCACCGACATAGGTCTTGGGCAAAATGTCGACAACAATCAATCCCTTGACCAGATCGGGATAGTGCAGTGCCAGCTGCATAGCTGTTTTTCCCCCCATGCTATGGCCCAAAATGATGGCTTCGTGTAACCATTCGCCTTCCATGAAACTAGCTAGATCAGCAGCCATAAGCGGATAGGTATGACCTTCTAAATGCGGAGACCTACCGTGATTTCGCTGATCTACCAGAAATACCGTATGGTTTTCTGCCCATCGCTTTCCGAGGGTTTGCCAGTTGTCTAGTGTACCGAACAGGCCGTGGAGAATGATCAACGGCGGGCCTTGACCCAGAACTTTAGTATTGAGCATGCAATAGGAACGGCTGAATTACAAAAAAGGGTCGTTGGAATCTAAGACATCGGGATACAAGACGTCTCGATCTTTGGGCATCTGATAGCCATCGGCATGCTTGGGCAAATAGTGTGTTTGGCGAATAACCAGACCGGCAATCACACCAAATAAGAAACCTCCAACATGTGCCCACCAAGCGACACCGCCGGCATTATTAGGTCCGCTCTGAAGCTGGGTATAGCCCATATAACTTTGCTGGGCAATCCAGAAAAAGAGAAATAAAAAGGCGGGAACGGCTACTCGAAAGACAAAGAGATAGCCCCTTACTTTAGACCTGGGAAACATAATCAAATACGCACCCATGATGCCGGCCAGAGCACCACTGGCACCAACCATTGGCACTGTACTCTCAGGATTGATCAGAATCTGACCTGCATGGGCTGCCAGGCCACTAACCAGATATACCACCAGAAAAACCACACTACCCACCGAGGCCTCTACATTGTCTGCGAATATCCATAGTAACAGCATATTCCCGACCAAGTGCATCAAGCCGCCATGGAGAAACATACTCGTTAGCAGAGTAAAATGATCCTGGCCATTCGTGATTTCGATCGGGATGGCACCATAAGTGGTTAGGAAACTATTGATCTCTGGGCTAGTCAGTGTGCTCTGATATATAAAAATGATCACATTGACTACGATCAATCCGTAGGCCAAATGCGGCGAGTAGCCTCCGCGAACCTGATCGTCACCTATAGGTAGAAACATGGGCTAGCTGGCGTTGCGATTGGTTCTCATAATGGTGGCCTGCAGCTTGTATTCTTCAAAAGGCGTGCGTTCGCTACTATCGGGGTATGGGTCTACAGAAATGACTCTGACTTTGGCACCAGATGCCAGCGAGAAGGTAGTTGGCGATCGGCTGCCCGCTGGGTGCTCGATCTCCTGACTGCTTCCGTCGGGTAGGGTAATCCGAAATTTCACTTCGCCAGCTCGCATGCAATTTACGCCCGTAGGGCAGCGACTCTCGGCTGTGACGGCATCAAATCGAAAACCGATGTCTTGACTCGACTGAATGGCTACACTCTCTCCTGGGGCCAAAATGAATGCCTCTTCATAATCAACTTGGACCAGGCCTTCTGGTGCTTCTTTGCATTTGGACGCCAATGATATTATGGCAACAGCAAGAATAACGATCAATCGCATAGGAAAATGGTGATTTGGCCTAAAGGTAGTAATTAAAAATACGGCCCTAATTTGGCAATTATGGAAAAGTAACCGATTCCTTATTTTGCCAAAAAAACAGTCACATGAAGGTGTATATACTGAGCTATTTAGTTTTACTATCGACCTGCGCAAGTCTAAATACCTTTGCTGGCGGTTTGAAAGCCCAAAACAGCCTGGAAGAGATTTTGTGGTCTCCCCAAGACTTTGAAACAATTATAGAGCAGGCTAATGACTATTTCGATCGAAAGCATCCTGATCTTAGTCCCAGACAGCTGTGCGAGGGCGAATTCAGAGATGGAGAATACGTCAAGTTTCGGCGCTGGCAAGCCCGCTGGTCTCAAAGACTGGATCGCAACGGCAGGCTGGCTGACATTACGGCTTTTCACAGAGGCGAAAATACGCAGGGAGCGAGCCGAAGCCTAAGCCCTTTTGCCAGCGTGGCCTGGACCAATATCTCTTATGCGGGTTACATAACCGGGCAGATCGGTCTGGGGCGAACGACAGCTATTGGGTTTCATCCCACAGATCCAAGCACCTGGTACGTTGGCGCAGCAATCGGAGGTATTTGGCGTACCACAGACAACGGGCAGACCTATACGCCCCTAGGCGACGAGCTGCCTTTTTTGGCCGTAAGCAGTATAGTGGTAGATGCCGATAGCCCCAGTACCATCTACATCGCCCTGAGCGATCATGTGTGGTACGGCCCGCCGAGTATAGGGGTGTACAAATCCAA
>JBCDFE010000256.1:0-6585 GCA_039178745.1 Bacteroidota bacterium
AAATCGGTCGCACCTTCGCATAGGGTTTCTTCATTGCCGATCTGCCGGGCTGCTCCCTGGCTGATCAGACCTGGTTGGTACAAGATCATCCGATCGATTCGATGAAAGGACGAGCGGGCATTGACCTCAATATCATAAACGCCAGGATCGTCGAAAGTCGCGTAAATGGCATGGGCATCGTTATCGCTGGTAGACGCAGCCCAGGTCCAACCATTTACGGTATTCATATAGACCTTAAAAAAGCCATTTAAACTACTGCCATTGGGGCAACCGTAGTCGGGATCATTGTTACAGGCTGGCCAAGGCTTAAGCTGGCTGCCGTTCTGATTGCGGACGGCATAAAAGTTATCAGCTTCGATCTTGAGCCAGCTGTCGTTGTGCTCGGTACCATCATTGCCATTGGCGATGCCCGAACGCCAGTCAAAAATATAGGTGCCCGGATTACTGATGGATACCGGATAGACCAGCACCCCGTTTCCCGTAGATCCAAAATTTTGGCTGCCACTCCATTGGATGTACCCTTCGCCAGTGAAGTTACCGACTTCGGAAGTCTGATCCCAAGAATCGGTCAAGGTGTTATTTTCCATTTCAATAACGACCAGTCCGTTGCGCTCTTCCCATTTGGCCGGGCAGCTTCCGCTCGTTTGCACGGGCTCTAAGTCTATTTTTAACCATCGCGCCCGGCTAAACTCCTGACCGTCTGTGCCCACTTCGCCGTATACCTTTATTTCATCGCCATCATTCAGTAAGATGTTGGGGAAAGTGGCGTTGTAAGCAGGTCCGATCTCCCAGTCCTGGCTACTTAGCGGCAATACTATTTCTCCCATGAAGTCGTCGTTGATGTACAATCTGAATATCGATTGCCCATCGCTCTCCCCTACCCCGTGAAAAGTCAGGTCGTATAGGCAGCTCTCTCCATGGAATGTCTGAGTCACCTCTGCCGACTGGTACTGATCCGGATTGATGGCCAGTATATCCATACCGATGAAATTATCGAGATAAAAGTCGGAATCCTGGTAGGGAAAATCCCTTGAGTACAGCGTCAACAAGGACCCGCAGTCTGCTGGTGGTTCTTCATTATTCGTGATCAAAATGGCCCAATCTTCGTCTGGGTCGGCTGGTGGGTCACCCAGCTCGACTGCTCCAGGACCCGATACATTTTCTAAGCTACCCATTTGAAGTTCGCCCGTACGGGGATTGTACCATCGGATGGTATAATCACCAGCTTGATCAATTTGCAAGGTAGTGCTGCCGCCATTTTTCAAATACACGACATAGACTTGATTTTCGCGAGCTAGGCACCAACCATCATCGACCAGATTGTCATTCGGTTGCATTGTTTCAATTGGCAGTTCCCTGAAAAACTCCAGGGCATAGCGCACATAATCCCAGCTCAAATCCCGACTTCGATAATTTTGTAAAGTCAGATCGGAATCAGGTAAATTGTAGCCGAAGTAATACTCTACTCCCGCTCCGCCAGCCATGAGATTGCCCCACAAAACCTCTTTTCTGATGCCGTGGAGATCTGGATTGCTCCCATTGTAGCCGGGATAGCCCGGATCTGGTGGTACACCGGTATTGGCGTTGCCTTGTTCGTCATTAGCTACTACCCAGGGTTTTCCTGTTTGTTGTGCGTTTTCTACCCAATCCAGGGTTCGTGCGTGCACGGAGTTCCAGCCCGTTTGCACAGAGGCACCCGTATATTCAGATTGATTGCCCACCAGTCCGCTGTATACACTCTGAATTTGATTGGGATAAGTGTGTATAACCCTATGATGCTGATAGGGGTCATTGTCGGCAAACCACTGGGCCATGGCAATTCTCTGAGCCGGCGTTTGGGTATTTTCCTCGCCCATATTCCAATTGAGGGCCAGGTGATGACCAAAGCGAGCGAGCAGCTCCCTGTAGTAGAGTCTGCGCTCGGTACCCACAGCTCCGCCGTCGAGCAATTGATCATTTTCTGTCTCTTGAGTTTTAAAATGCAGGTACATTCCCAACTGATCGGCATGTTCAAAAATGATCTCCCACTGGTCTAGCTTGGAGCAGTCAAATCGGAGTCGGTCGCCCGCATCCACGTATGGAAAGACATTTCTATCGTCCCCCTGAATATTCATGGTCAGAAAGGAGAATACATTTAAACCCTCCGAAGCCAGGTAGTTGACCGCTCCAATGATTTCTGTGCCTTTGCCATTCTGCCAGCTTGGATCTCCGGGGTTCCAGTCATCGGCATGTGGGGCCCACGATTTGCGCCTATCTCCGATATTTGGCGTATTGTCGATGTCTTCGTAGGCCAGAAAATTTTCGGGCGCGTCTGCTCCACCTTTTAAGAAGTACTCCCCGGTTTCGGCATACCGCAAGTATCGCTCGTCGACGTATTGCAATCGACCTCTAGCTCTATTGTCGGGCGCGATCTTGTCAGAAGGGCCGATCATAAAGGTACCCGATGTGCCATCGATGGGCGGCACGGCATCTCCTGCTATAGGATTAGTACTAATGGCTATGCCTTCACCTATTCGGAAGGAAACGCTATACGACCAAGTACCTACCTCATCGGGCGAAAAGTGGATTCTCCACACATTGCCCGTAGTTGCACTGCTCTCTGCTGCATCACCATCGGCGGCGAAGTATCCCGGCACTCGATAGGTTTTACTACCATTAGTAAAAGTAGCCTCTAAGCGATAGTCCAAAAATGGATTTAGCTCGATCTCGTTCTCCGAGTAAGCGGGCCCGTCGAAAGAGAGGGTAACTTTGTGCCACTTCTTCAGTTCGCCACTCAGTGCCATCTCACCCGTTCCAGGATCATCCGGCAGATCTATTGGGCCGCCACCACCGTTGCTATCATCCACTACGGTAAAATTGACGGTCATGGTGCTCAGTACGGCACCCATAGCATTTACCGCAGCATAGGCGGTTGCGGTAATGGTGTGTTCGCCTATTTGTGGTGTCCAGCTGGCATAATCACCATTTGTATCGCCCGCGAAGGCGTAGGGAGCAATATTCTCTGTCTGGAAGTTCGGATTGTTGTCGTAGCTAAATCTGATGCTGCCCACTGAGCCGCTAACCTCCGCTCTCACGTTGAGCTCACTTCCCGTTATGGCCAGATCAATGGTACTGTCATCCGACAGTGCACCGATGTCTGTCTCCGTTGCCGCATCGATCAGCTCGAAACCCGTTATGGTCTGGCTGCAGATTGAAAGTACTGTAAAAAAGCAAAATGGAATGATGTAGATTATCCGATCAAATCGCATCGATTTATAGTTATCAAGCCGTCCTCAGCATCTTGTGCAAGAGATCGGGCATAGTGTGTAGAATAGATGGTTGTATGGTTTCAAACGACGATTTCCTTCAGACCAATCGGCTGAAAACACAATTTAAAATAGACAATACTGGGATCGGGTAATTGCGCCGCTAAATGTGACTAGACGCGCATAGTAATTCAACGGAAGCGCTGTGCAGGTATTGCACAATTACGATTGCATAGAAAAATTTAACAATTGTCGCGATTGATTTCTTGTAACCCTTTGTTTTTTTTGAACTTCCGCAGGTCGGAGCGTTCCCCGAAGGCTCCGATCCTCGTGCAACTGCTTGCAGCAGGAGCAACGGGATTAGAGGCCTTCACCGAATGCCGACATCTTCGCGCGAACTCTTGTAGAGTGAGCTGCGGGATGGTAGTCTATCTGGCGGCGGTTTTAATCCAACTCAACGCTTGACGAACCTCATGGTCTGAACGGTTTCGGCCTGGGTAACTTTCATTACATATACACCACTGGCTAGATTAGATACATCCATTCCGCTTGTCTGATCTCCAGGCCCTACAGCCGACACCTCGCTGTATAGCAATTGCCCGCTCAAGCTGTGTATGGCGTACTCGACTTCGCCAGCTATCGGACTATAAGTGCGCACGTTCAATTCAGAATCGACTAAAGGATTGGGAAAGATTTCGGTCAGCATAGATGCTCCCCTATCAAAATTGATGCTCACAATCCCCAAGATGGTCTGGCTGCCATCAAAGTTGAATTGGCTCAATCGATAAATATTATCGCCGACCAGTGGATTCCGATCTACGAACTCGTACCTGCGCTTTATAGAGCTGTTACCTGCTCCGGAAGTCCTATATATTTCTCTAAATCCCCCAGCTGAGGTTTGCCTCTCCAGTAGAAAGTAGTCATTATCCACCTCTGATTCTACTAACCACTCCAGCGTGACGGCCTCTCCTTCTTTTTCTCCAGCAAAGGACGTCAGCTCTACTGGCAACCCAAGCGGCGGATAGAGGAAATCAAGGCATTGAATGTCTAAATTCGATACATTATTGCAGCAGATTGGGTTCATATTTGCATCGCCCTCACTCTCTGCTATGTGGTCTATATTCAGGGTGTGGGTCAGCTCATGTGTTATTAGGATCTCGTAGTCTGGGGTACCACAAAAGCAATCACCAGCACCATCATTCATTAAAACAAAGCCGTAAGCAGCTATCCGGTAAGTCTCTCCCTCATAATCATAGGTAGTACTAGACCAATACAAGCCACCAATTGCTAGTGTTCCTATACATCCGCCATCTAATCCGGCTATTTCGTTGCAGGGATCTTCAAACTGGACCAGTGTATTTCTCAATCCGCCCAGATTATTGTCAATCCATTCAACATACTCATCACCAAAAGCTCCCTGCCCGGTACAAGAAGGTGTGTAATTGTGTGTCCCAGCATTGCTTAGATTCACACCTAGGTAATTTGTATTTATAACCCCAATAGAATTATCAACTACCGTTCCTACGTTTGCACATTCACTATCGCCCCCCGAAAAATATCTCACAGGAACATCGCTCGTTTCGATGTCCTGCCAACGCGCATAGGGAGTATCGGATAAATAAGTACAAAATCCTGGTGGATCATTCCTAAACGTAACTTGAAAATCATCTGGATCTTCTTGGCTCTGAACCTCGTCCTGATTCCATACTGTAGTTCCCCTTAAAATATCTCTAAAGTGACGAATTAGCGCATCCTGATAATAGACCCTTAGCCGCTCTGGTGGATTCTGAAAGTTTGATACATATATATGTATTTCTCTTCCCATTCCAAAAGGCACCAGAAGAAGTTGACCGTTACGCTCGTGCTGCTCCAAGGCTCCGTAAGACAGCATAGTGGCTTGCCAGACATTTGGCTCGTGTTCCTCTAAAAAAAGTAAGTAGGTATGCCCTTCCTGTAAGTTGAGATCATCAGGTACGACCCTCTCCAGACCACCTGCCTTGAGATGGAAGTTTTGTACGTCAAATTCCTCACCAGGACTGAGCCTTCCCTTTATGGATTCGATGACTTCCAGAGAAGAGCGAAACCTTGTTATCTGGTTTTCCAAATCCAGTTCGTAGTTCTGGGTAACTCGTGCCAGTACAACGGTTTCTGTGCCCATCATCATATCCCCCAGGTTTTGGTACGGTATGATGGTAGAGGCGCTAATATTGCCGATTGCTATGAAAAATAAGACCGTGATTGGTATGTAAAAGCGATTCACTTAGCGGAGATTATATATGCGATATGAGTATGTGACCAATATCTATATGATAAGGCTAAGCGCTAAATGAAAATGGCTCATCTCTTGTTCAGATTATGAGCAATACATCAGACTAGATTCGTGAATGCGAAATGTAGATTTTTTACTTCGTGTTCTTTTTCAGCTTTAGCTTTAAAAAGAAGGATGGGCTGCACAGCAGCCCATCCTCTTGTCTTTCTTATCCATTTTGCACGCAGTGCATAGCTGAATAATATCTGTGTTCATCCGCGTAATCCGCGTCCCATTTCACTACGTATTGGTAGCTATTCTAAGACACGCACCAGCGTTACGTCACTTATTTCTAGCGTATCACCATCTGCTTAGTTGCCGTATGCTCTCCAGATGTCAGGGTGTAGCTATACACACCGCTGGCGGCCAGATCACTGCGTTGCAGATTGATCAGGTTTACACCTGCTGCGGCTTCGATCTCTCTAACCAGAATCGTACGTCCCTGTACATCGCGGATCGTCAGCGTAGCGGTATTCGCTACCGGTAGGGTGAACGCAATCTGAGTCGCTGCATCTACCGGGTTGGGGCTATTCTGACCTAGTGCAAACTCGTCCGCCGAGCGGAGATCGTCGGCCGAGAAGTTCAGTGTCAGATTTGCTACGCCACCAAAGGTCGGATAGGCTTCCGAGCGTGTTATGCGGTCCGTCAGGCTCAGTACCTCACTCAGGGTCGCATCTGCTGTGGCACGCACACTTAGGGTGAAGAGGCTGCTCGACACCTCGGAGGAGCGAGACGCCTCCGAGGAACTCGCTACCATGGCGTCATCCCAGCTGAAGGTGATGATGCCTTCTGCTGCATTCTCCAGATTGATGTTTCCAACACTCGCCAGACCATAGCTGATGTCTACCAGCTCTAGCCCTGCGCCTAGCTCCAGGGTGCCTTGTAGACCGTACAGATCCTCTGCCGTGAAGTCCAGATCGTAGGTATTACCCGCTTGTAGCTGAATGTCGTCCGCCGAGCTGCGCTCGTCGGCCGACAGATTTAGCACCCTGGCCAATAGCACTACACTCGATCTCGCTTCTGAGTCGGCGG
>JBCDFE010000257.1:0-6507 GCA_039178745.1 Bacteroidota bacterium
ACCTCTTACCATTCCGAACAGAGCAGTTAAGCTACCTTGCGCCGATGGTACTTGGGCAAAGCCCCCGGGAGAGTAGGTCGCTGCCAATTTTTACGAAGGGTCATTCGATGGGTATCGAATGGCCCTTCGCCATTTAAGACCAGGGGGTCACCACGCTCGTGTGCTCAACCCAGAGTCACCACGCTCTGTGTGGTGCGGCCTCATAAGACAACGCATACGGAATGTGCGGTTCTTGTGACCACGCGGAACGTGGTTAAACCGGAAGTCGCTACGCGCTTTGTGAGGATCGAATGTATAGGCAGATAAGAGCCAACGATTACACCCACAAGGCTTAGTGTGAAATATTAGCCACACATAGAAATTTGTGTTATCATTGTATATAAGTCAAGATAAAGGCCACTTTTTTTCTGAAAAGTGTGACCTTTTTCATTTTTTAACGTCTCTTTAACGTATTCTGAAAGGAATACCACCAATATCCATGACAAATACGGCTACGGCCAGCGCCCCTTGTTCGCCCGAAAAAGACGACAAGCAAGTAATTGAGTTCTACCTGAAACTACAGGCGCAGGAATGCTTCCGCCTGTTGTACGATCGCTATGCAGCCAAAATCTACAGCAAGGCCATAGCAATGCTGAAAAACGAAAGAGACGCAGAAAACGCAACCCAGGAAATTTTCACCAAAATCTTCTTGAACCTGAGCAAATTCAGCGGCGGATCTAAGTTTTCAACCTGGGTATACTCGGTTACCTACAACTACTGTATTGATTTTATCAGACGGAATAAGCGCAAGCAAAAATTATTCGCTGATGAAGTCGAAAATCCGCCAGATATCATCGATGACGATAGTCTAGATGAAGAGCTGCTACAAATGAAAGTCCATCAATTGAAGGTAGTTCTCGATACGCTCTCAGATGGAGATCGATCCATATTATTGATGAAATATCAGGGAGATATGCAGATCAAAGAAATTGCTGCAATTATAGGCAAGCGGGAGTCAGCAGTAAAAATGCAGCTCAAGCGCGCCAAAGAAAAAGCAAAAAAAATATTCCTCGACAAATTTCCAGTGGAAACGGAGTAAACAATGGAGAATAGTTTCAAAAAGCTGGCTGCAATTAGTGAAGTAGAATTCCGGGAATCTGGAAGGGAATCTTCTATTCGGCAAAGGCTGGAAGGAACACTTGGCACATTGAGAATTATAGGTGCAGTATTGGAAATTTATTTGCCTCGTATGGCCGATACAGTAGTTGGCCTTTCAGGAGGAGACATAGTAGAAAGCCCAAATTCAGACGAGGTGAATGATCAGGCTAAACTTGACAAACCAGAAGGGCCTCAAGGTCCCGAAGAGCTCGACAATCCCAAAGATTTGCGATAATCACGGCCGAAACATAAATTAAAGCCCACATACGAAAAACACATGGATCAGCAGCTATTTCCCACACTCCTAGCTCAAGCCTCTGGAACTACAGAATCGATACTCGACCTATTACTCGCACAACTCAGGGCCCTGCTTGATGTAATTCCCTCTTTATTAAAGGCCGCAGTGATACTCCTTATTGGTTATTTGGTAGCGAGGCTAATTGCCAGGGGGATTAAGGCGGGACTCCAAAAATTGAAGGCCGATAAATTGGCCGATAGGATCAATGATGTCGAATTCATTCAGCGTTCTGGTATTGAATTAAAAATCAGTACGCTACTATCTAAAATAGTCTACTATTTTATGATGATCATTGTCATTATGACCTCAGTAGAGGCCCTAGGCATGAACATGGTCTCGGTTATGATGGCAGACTTGATCAAATATATTCCACAGGCTGTAACAGCGTTTGTCGTATTGCTCGTTGGTATTTTTGCAGCCGATTTCGTAAAAAAGATAGTTCTGGCTACTTGTAAATCATTGAATATAGCGGCATCCAATCTGATAGCCAATGTTGTTTTTTACTTCATTTTTTTGAATATCGTGCTGATTTCTCTACGCCAAGCCAATCTGCAAACGGCATTCATGGAATCGAACATATCCATCATACTGGCAGGTATAGCAGCTGCATTCTCTATTGGTTATGGCCTGGCCTCGCGTGATATAATGGGCAATCTACTTTCGGCTTTTTACAATAGAGGTCGAATAGAAATAGGCGATGAAATCACTATCGATGGAAAGCGAGGTCGCATTATAGCCATGAATAACAACAGTCTCACCCTGCGGTCTGAAGAAGATACAGAAGTAATCGTACCCTTCAGAAAACTGAGCAATCAGACCTTAGAAATACACAGCCGCAATACCAGAGACGATCTGTTGCCCCCGAATCTCTAACCAATCAGTATCAGCTTTACTCTGCAGCAGAAGATGATTGAAGAAATTTGACCAGCCCTTCGAAGTAGTCTTCCTGGTCGTCGTACATGGCCATGTGGCTGCCTTCGTCAAGCATCAACAGTTGGCCATTGGGTAGCTCGTTGGCCATCATGCTCATGTGCTCTGGGTCCATGGTATCGTGTTGACCGGCAATGACCAAGGTGGGCACCTCAATTTCACTCAAACGATCGGTCACACTCCAGTTGGCCAGTTTGCCTCTGATGCCAAATTCGCTAGGCCCCTGCATGGGCACATAAATATCTGGATTGATGTGTGCAAAAGCGTTCGTTGCCGTTATGGGCCAGGACTCAAGAGGCATACGCAAAACGTGCTTTGGATAGTGAATTTCTTCCATAATGCGGAGGTACTCCGGATTTCCGAAATCTTCAGCATCTTCAAAGGCAACGATTTTCTGGTAAATGTCATCACCGAGGCCAGGACCAAGTACATCGTGTGCATACTGTCCATAAGCTGGGCAATCGCTCATCATATTGCTGATGATGAGCCCCTTCAGCTGATCTTGGTGGGCCAGTGCATACTCCATAGCCAAAATACCACCCCAGCTATGACCAATGAGATAAAAATTGTCAGGACCTAGATCCAGGGCCTTTCGCACTTGCTCGACCTCGTCTACGAAGCGATCTATATTCCATAAGCTTGTATCTGTAGGCTGGTCGCTAAAGTGACTTCCGAGTTGGTCATAGTAATAGTACTCGATACCTTCCTGTGGAAGGTAGGCATCAGCGGGCTGCCAGTACTCGTGCGTAGAACCCGGCCCTCCATGTAGCATGAGTAGCTTTATATCTGCATTGTTGCCAACTCGCCTTGTGTATACATTAAATGTTCCTGAAGGAGTCTCTATCGGTATCATTCGTACACCGCCCGTTAGGCGGTCGGCCCGTGTGCTATTGTCGTGATATTCGGCCAGGCTCATCGCTTTGTCATCTTCTGGCGGAGCAACAGCGGACTCGCAGCACGTAAAAACGCACAAAATGGTGACAGATATAAGGCTCCTTACAAAGTTCATGTTGGTTTATTTTTGTACTTCCGCAGGTGGGTGACCTTGCCGACCCGCGAAAGTCTAAAACTAAAAAAATCAGCTCAAGCTATGAAGAATTTATTTTTACTTTTATTGACAGCACTTGTCCTGCTTGTTTCACCCATATACCTATCTGCACAGGACGAGGAAGAAGAACTGCCAGAAGGTTGGACTGTAGGTGCGGGACTGGGACTGGACTTTGCACAATTGCTACAGATCAACCCACGCCAGGGAGCAGGACAGAACCGTCTGGGATTTGGAGGCGCACTAAACGCTTTCGGAACTTTGAAGCGTGGCCGCAAGTTATGGGAGAGCACAGCCAGCTGGCAGTTTGCGCTCCAGCGATTGGGTTCTGGTGCTTTTGCCGAGGGCGCAGATGCTAGGATTCCCTTCCAAAAATCCATCGATGAGCTTCGACTCAACTCCAAGTATGGCGTTCAAGCCAGTGAAAGTGGAAACCTATACTGGGCCGCTAACTTTACCTTCTTGAGTCAAGCGACACCTGCTTTCCAGTATGCAGGAGAAGGAGCCCCTGCGGGCAACTTCATCACCGACTTCCTGGATCAGGATATCGTTCCACTGTCCCAGTTTCTATCGCCTGCTACCATAACTTTCTCCTTGGGTGCAGATTGGAAACCCAATGATAACTGGTCATTCTTCTACTCTCCCGCCGGTATCAAAATGATCATTGTGGCCAATGATGATATTGCAGTGCAGGGCGTACATGGTAACCCCGTAGAACGAGATGAGGCAGGTGTGGTCACTAGCTTTGACAATACGGACTTTCAGGTAGGATCTATTGCGCAGGTCGGCTACAAAACCTCTTTTGCTGGCGAGCGTGGATCATTTACCAGCAATTTGCAACTGTATAGTAACTATTTGCGTAACCCGCAGAATATTGATGTCGACTGGAACAGTAGCCTCAACTACGAGTTGCTGAAGAATTTGAATCTGACCCTACTTTTGAATGTCTTTTACGACGACGATGTGCTCGTACAAGTTACAGATTACGATTTTCCCAATGGCGTAAGTGGACTGGGCAAGCGAGTTAATGTCGCTCAGCAGTTGCTGCTTACCTATGGTGTCACTTTCTGATTAGCTTAGATCAAACTCACTCCGCTGGCCCTTACCGACCAGCTGATCAATCCCCTTTCCACCGCGCATCCAAAGATCGTGTTGTGGGAAGGGGACTTCTATATCGTGCTCTCTGAAAGCTTGATCTATAGCAAAGCGGATGTCGCTTTTTACATCTTCGATCCGCAAAAACTCTTTTGAAGCGAAGATCAGATCAAAATCCAACGAAGAGTCGCCAAAACTCAGAAAGCGCACCCACGGAGCAGGGAACTTGAGCACTTCTCGGTGTTCTCTAGCTGCGTTGACCAGGAGTTTTTTTACCAAGTCCGTATCACTACCATAAGCCACACCTACTGTAATATGGAAACGGGCGCGGCGCTCACCTTGACTCCAATTGACGACATAGTCTCCGATCAATTTGCTATTCGGGACGAAGACAATAATCTTGTCGCGGGTTTCGACCATGCTGGTGCGGGTGCCGATTTTGCGTACGGTACCTATGGTATTATTGATGTCGACTACATCTCCCACCTTGACCGATCGTTCGAATAGAATAATGATGCCGCAAATGAGATCGTTAAAAGTCTGCTGTAGACCAATACCGATACCAACGAGCAGAGCCGCCGCACCTGCCCACAATCCAACGAGATCCAGACCAGCTATTTTAAGCACCATGATGGCTCCGAAGAAGTACGCAAAATAGGTAAATAGCCTATTAGCGGCGTACTGCGAGCCCTGGTCCAGCTGCTTGCGCGTGTAGTATCGATTGAAGGCAAAACCGATGAGCAGGTTGATAAAAAGACGTACGGTAAATATAATCAGGCAGGCCTGCATAACCGTATCTATCGTAATAGGGGTCTGAGTATCGCCAGTGCCAACCTTAAAGAATTCGAAATGACCCAAGCCAATGGCATCTACGAAAAAGATAGTGGCCAAGGTGTAGAGTACGGGCCGGACACTATTGAAGCGTTGTCGGTCGCGCTGTGCTCGATCCTTTGCGTCTTCCTTGCCGTAATAATTTTGAATGAGGTATTCTTCGATGAGCCAGTCGAGTAGCATAGCCAACCAAAAGGCCGCAAGCCCATCGATTAGTGTACTCACCCAAACATGTACGGTGATGTTCCCAAAAGGAACTTCATTGATCAGTTTAGGATCTAGCCGCAGGCCCCAGATCAATACGTGAGTCACGCCTAGGAGGACGAGCCCCAGGGTTACAGAAATGGCTTTGCCTTGCAGCTTTTCAGAGGTGTTTTCTCGATTATAAAAGCGGGGCATCAATCTGCGAATCAAATACACCGCGGCCCCAATTATCATTGCGACTATTATGAGCATAATAATGAAGCGCCCCACGGTTACATCGTGTCCTTCCCAGTCAATGACAATCTTATTCCACCAAGCTTGTGTTTCCATTAGTCAAAAAAGTATGAATATGAGTTTCGTCAAATTTATGCAATATGGATCAACGGACAAATAGATGTAGGCTAATTGTTATAGATGAATAAAGGATTTGCAGTCAGTCCGATAATCATCGGGATAATGTATCTTGGATTGAATGAAGCGTAAGCGGCTTTTTTGGCAGCTTTATGACCATTATATGGCTGGATGCATTCTACAAATGAACTTTTCAGAAGCGAACAATTGGAGAAAATAATCAAAGGGCGCCTGGTCGATCTAGACCGGGAAGAGATTTATGGGGTGCAGATGCTCATCGATGCTACTGGAAGAATAGCAGCCATAGATCGATTGCCGCGCTACGACAAAAAGGGCTGGTTCATCATGCCGGGTCTGATCGATGCCCATGTACATGTGGAAAGCAGTATGCTGCTGCCGGTTGAGTTTGCCAAAATCGCAGCTATGCACGGAACCGTGGCTACGCTTAGCGACCCGCACGAAATAGCGAATGTGATGGGTGTCGAAGGGGTAATGTATATGCTTAAAAATGCTAGACACACACCACTTTCCATTAATTTTGGGGCGCCTTCTTGTGTACCCGCAACTTCCTTTGAAACGGCAGGTGCGGTCATTGATGCTGATGCTGTAGCTGAGT
>JBCDFE010000258.1:0-6494 GCA_039178745.1 Bacteroidota bacterium
GAGACTTTATCCTCAGGAACATTTAGACTGGACTTTAATAATCTAAATATTGGATCGGGTACTTACATTGCCCGATTAAGTACTGGACAAGATTTACTTACTACTCGATTTATTGTTACCAATTAAAGCTAGCAACTTTTTTTGATTAAGATTTTTTGAAACAGAGCAGCTCAAAGCACAGATCAGTTTTGAGCTGCTCTGCTTTATCGTCCTCCGGCATACACCAACCTCTTTATACATACATCCTGAAAATTGTACTTCCTGCCGGTAGCAGCAGTGGCTCCCCAATAAACGACCGAGTTGCCGCTAAAAATAGTATTGACAATATCGCCGGTGTAGAGCGCGCGCTGTTCGCCGTCGAGTTGAATTTCAAGCTGCTGCAATTCTGGATCCCATAGGATGCGCAAGGGGTGTTTAGCACCGTCTTCCAGGTTGGGGAGTAGGATGGGACCTATTAAGCTTTGGACTTGGTGTGTTCGCCCATTGGGCATAATGGACAAATGATCTGACGAAGGATCACCTAGATGCTGATTTTGGTAGGTGTCGAATTCGATGCCGAGTGAAGGCACCAAACCACCAAAACCCATACCTTCGCCTCTATATCCAGTTAGTTTCTGTGGGTGAAAGACAAACACGATACCATCGGCTCCAAGCAGGTTTTTTTCACCCAGAACGAGGCAGATGACCATCTCAAAACCCTGGTTCAGATCTATGGGATCTTTGTGCCAGGCTGAGCCACTGACATAAGGCACATCGGGTGTTAGCCGTATGCACTCCTCGTCTAAGATATAGGCTGATCCGCCCAGCTCGAAATCGCGAACGGAGCCCTGAGCAAATAAGGTGCTCATAAAGGCGGAAAGGGAAATGAACAGGAAAATTCTCATGAGCCTAATATAGGGACATTCTGTATCTTAGCTGTATGGCCGAACTAGCTAAAAAAAGCTTTACAGTCGAAGATTGGCTCAATTTGGAGCGAGAAACCGGTGAGAAATACGATTATCATTTTGGTGAGATACATCGTGTGAATGGTATGGCCGGAGGAACTTATGAGCACAATACGGTCTCTGGAAATATTTATGGAGAGTTAAGAGAAAATCTCAGAGGATCATCTTGCCAGGCGCATAATTCGGAGATGAAGGTGGAGGTGAAAAAGAATGATCAATATGTATACCCAGACGCTTCTGTCACCTGCGGAGAGCTAGTACTTTCTGAAAAAATTCAAGGATGTGTGTGCAATCCTACTTTAATCGTTGAAGTTATTTCAGATACGAGTGGAGATTATGACCGAGGGGCTAAGCTGCGCATGTACTTTGAGCTGGATTCAGTAGTTGAATATCTATTGTTAGAGCAGAAAAAAGCCATGGCTACTCTATTCAGGAGGCTAGATGGCAAGGGGAAGTTCGAAATCAATTACTTCCTTGGTTTAGAGGCTGGCGTGGAATTGAAAAGTATCGGCCAGACTATTCCGATGCGTAGGATTTATGAAGGAGTCAACATGAAGTCCTAGCCAGTGAGCATCAGCGAACGATCTTAAGTCTAGCAGCGAGCGCCGCGAGCGATCTCAATTCTCACCTAATCACCGTCACTGTCCCCACCAAAGTCTCGATATTACCGCTCAAATAAACCACTCTCGCTCGCCAGGTATAAGCGCCCTGCAAGACCAATTGATCGCTATCTGGGTAGGTGCCGTCCCATCGGCCAGAGGGTTGGTCTTCCGTCATTTCGCTGGTCTTGAACACCAGCTGACCATAGGGGCTAAAGACCTCTAAATCGTATTCAGCGACGCCTAGGCCTTTGGGGCCAAACTCCCGAAATTCGCCGCCCACAGCTTCAGGAGCCATGGCAGTAGGCAAGAAGAAGTTGTCGAGCCAGTCGGGAATGACCTCCTGAGTCACTTCATCCTGGCAGACCAAACCGTCGGGATAGCGAGCGAAGGCAGTCAGGCTGATTTGTCGAGGTCCTGGCTCTGGATAAACATGCTGAGGAGCGATCTCTGTCGAGGTAAACCCATCGCCGAAATCCCAGAAAAAGTCGGTCGCAGCAATACTGAGATTGATCATGCGCACATCGCCGGGGGCATTGGGCAACGGATCTTCATCCCAGTCGAAATCGGCCTGTGGTTGCTCGCGTAGCTCAAACAGATTGAATCGGGCGAGGGTGTCGCGGCACTGCTCATCGAAAATGGCAATCAGGCGCAGATCGTAATTTCCCGGACTACTTAGCAAGGTGTCCAGTACCGATCCGACAGCTGGTGGGCCATTGCCATTGACCGTCCATTCGTAGCGGGTAGCCTGGGTAGGTGTGGCATTTACCTGCAGGCGGAATGGTGCGCACGCCCGCACGGGTGGCGGTGTGAAGTCAGCTACGGGTAGTCCGCGGACTTGCACCGTTTGGCGGGTCGTATCCTGGCACCCAAAATCTGAGGTAGCGACCAAGCTCAGTTCGTAAAAACCGATGCTGTCGTAGATGACCGTGGGTGCCAGCTGGGTAGACGAGCGCCCATCGCCGTAAAACCAGAGGTAGCTCAAAGCGTCGACGGAATTATTTTGGATTTGTACTTCCGCAGGTGCGCCACATGGATCTACCAGCGTTTGTTCGAATAGTGCTGTCGGGTTGGGATGTATGACGACTTCGGCAAAAGAAGTATCGGATGGGCAGCCGTTGCTATTGCTGGCAACCAGGCTGAGGGTAAAGTCGCCTGCCTGCGCATAAGTGTGCACGAGCGCGGTCTCGGTACTACCGGTCTGATCGCCCAGGTCCCATAAAAAGCCGTCGGCATTGCTCGTAATACTGGTAAAGCTGATCGGTTCACCCAGACAAACCTCTGCTGGGTTCAGTTGAATCTCACCTTCGGGGACTGGGAGTACACTGAAGATGCGCTCGGTAGAATCTCTACAACCAAAAAAGCTCTCGACGTTGAGGCCAATAGCAAACTCACCGAGTACGTCTGCTGTAACCACTGGCGGAAGTCCCGGAAAAACCTGCTCTTCCCAAGTCCAAAAGGCAGAGCTGACCCCACTCGACTGGTCTATGATTTCTAGCTCGTCCACGCCAAAACAGAGACTGCTGTCTGCAAAGCTGAAGGCCGCGACTGGATCAGGATGCACCACTACACTATCGAATGTGGTCGAGTTGACGCAACCGTTGATGTCGGTAACGGTGAGGCGAACCTGGTAGCTGCCGCTGTTGACGAATACGTGCTGAGGTGCAAAATCTCTCGAAGGGTTGCTGCCATCGCCAAACTCCCAGAAGTACTCGAGGGAATCCGACAGGGATGTACCATTGACAAAGGTGACCGTATGTGGTCCGCAGCCATTGTCTTCGGGTACTTCAAAAGATACTTCGGGCAAGGGCAATACCTCAACGGTGCCTGTAGCACTATTGGGGCAACCGGTAAAGGGCGCAAAAACAGTGAGGGAGACCTCGTAAGTGCCCGCCTGATCGTAGGCGTGTTGGGTCACGTCTTGGTTGCTGGTTTGGTCATCACCAAAGTCCCAGATTACGCCCGCGCTCTCAAGTGAGGTATTGGCAAAATCAATAAGCGCACCCTGGCAACCGCTAGGGTCGTTGGTGAAGCTGACATCCGGGCTGGGATATAGCTCGAAATAAGCAGTGTCCAGATCAGAGCCACAACGAGCAGCTTCGAGTACGATGGTATAAATACCGGGATCGCTGATGGCAAACTCAGGACTCAGGCTGCTGGCCGTGCCGATCAGTTCATCTTCGGGATCGAAGATCGACCAACTCAGCGATGCTCCAGGTGTAGAGAAACTGGTTGGCTGTAGGTTGTAGGGTGGGCAGCCTGCCAGCGTATCGAGCGAAATGAAAGCTTCGACGTCGGGTGGAAAGACGTTGATTTGCCGGGTCATGGTGTCAGATCCACATTCGTTGAAGGCGATCAGGGTGATGTCATAGCTCGTTACTTCTCCATCGGGTGTGGTATAGACTGCTTCTGGCGGTATACTATCTATGCCTGTTTGGCCATTGCCCATGTCCCAGAAGTAGTTGTCTGGCTGGCCGAGGGTTACGTTGCTGATCTCTGGTGCAAATGGCGAGCAACCATTGGGGACATCAAAGCCGAAATTGGCCCTGGGGTAGGGGCTGACCAAAACAGAATCGCGGAAGATATTGGTGCCGCACTGGTTGGAGGCTTTGAGCTCGATGGGTACCCAGGTATCTACTAGAAAGCCGTCGAGCACATAGCCATTAGGCGCAGGCCCGCTAACGGTATCGGGGCCGATACACCAAAGTCGCTGTATGTCGAAACCGCTGCTCTGGTCATCTATGTCGAGTACAAAGGGTGCACAGCCTTCTGTATCGGCTAGGGCAAAGGAAGAAACGGGCGGGTTGACTACAGAGACCGTTCTGGTACTCGATGACTGGCAGCCAACTGCTGAAGTGATGGTAAAGACCTGAAAATAAATGCCCGTTTCCCCATAGGTGTGGGTGGGACTAAACTCGTCGGTTGTGGTCTCGTCGCCCAGATCCCAGAAGTAGGAAAATTCATCGCCCGATTGATTGGGGATGAGCTGGAAGGTATCGCCCAGGCACTGCCCGCCATCGACGATGTAAGTCGGGTCTGGCCCCGGGTGGTAGGTTAAAGTTTTGGAGACACTGGCGGGGCAGTTGGCTGCATTTTGATCTTGGATAGTATAGATGTATTCATAGGTCTGCCCAGGATCGAGGAGTGCTAGATCGACAAGACCAGCTGAGGCATCGATCACCCCAGGCCCAGCCCATTGACCGCCTTCGGGGCTGGCACCGATTAGGGTGATGGTTTCTACTATGCCTTCGCAGATTTCCTGCTGTGGACCGGGTATGAGGTCCAAACTCGGATCTACTATGGTAATGGTTTGGCTAGCAGTCTGAGCACACGAAGTGCCGGCAGCATATTCGTAGGTGTAGGTGTACGAACCGCTGCCGGCTTGCGCGAGATTGATCTGACCAGTGAGGGGATCTACGCCTGGACCAGACCAGCTACCTCCGCTTAAGTTGGCGCTGAGCTGAAAGTTGTCATTGTTTATGCAAGTAGGGTCTTGGGGGGTGAGGGTGAGTACCGGCTCTTCTACAATTTCGAGATCGAAGCTGCCGTCTATCGAGCAGGGCCCCGAATCGTAGGTGAAATTGAAGGTATACACGCCAGCTACGACCAGGTCTTGTGCGGGATTGATCAGTCCATTGGGGATGTCACCACCTGCGGAAGTCCAATTAAAAACACCATCTGGCGGGTCAATTTGCTCGATACCCAGCTGCTGCAAAGACAACAAGCTATCGACCAGACAAGCCTGAGCAGCATCGGATGTGATAGCTTGCGGAAGGGCCACGACCTCTATGTCCGGTCGCCTTTCGATGGTGCATCCGTTGGCGTCGAGATAGGTATAGATCGGTCGGTGCAGACCGGGGCCGGTAATGGCCGGATCGAATACACCCAACTGTCCGTCTACAATACCCGGACCAGACCAGTCGCCACCTGTAGGGTTGAACTGCAATTGTATGCTACCGTCGTCTTCGCAGAGCGTCTCATTGGTGACATTGACCGTTTCTGAAGGGATGATTTCGATGTCTATGGTGCTGGTATCCAGGCAAGGACCATTTGCCAGAATGTACTGTATTTGATTGACGCCCAGATCGGCTTCGCCAGGGTCGAATAGGCCCTCTGTGGCATCTACTATGCCTGGACCAGACCAGCTGCCGCCTCCGGGAAACGCCTGGAGTTGAACAACGGAGGAGCCACTACAGTAAATGGGTTCTGCAACCAATTGCGGGTTTTGGCGATCTACCACCTCCACATCGATTTCTTCGGTAGTGGTGCCGCAGCGGCCATTGACTGTGAGCGAGATGCTCCCCGATTGATCAAAAATGACAGTGCCGAAGTCGAAGCCCGTAAAGCTGCCCGGCTGTCCGTTGGTAAAGGTCCAGTTGAATTCAGTTGCTGTTCCTGTTGTCGATAGGTTGAGATCGACCAATTGCACAGCGGCCTGTTCGCAGGCTGGGTCAGGTACATTCAGATTCAGACTCGGAGGTTCTTCGACCAAAATATCGATTCCTTCGATAGCAGCACCGCAAGCGTTGGAGCCTGTCAACTCTACCCGGAAATTGCCAGCTTGTAAAAAGCGGATGGTAATGATTTCGGATTGAGCATTCATGCTGGGGTCGGTAAATTCCCATTGGATTGGGTTACCATTTGCGGGCAGTACATTCCAGCTCAGTAAGGTATTGTCGTTGCCTTGCTGGGTGAAGGTGATCTCATCATTGATGCAGGCCTCGTTGTCGTCGTTTAGATTGGTGGAGCTGAATTCAGGCATAATAGGAGCTTCCACATTGATGATGCCGGTCAGCTCATCGCTATTGCAAAATCCGGTGGCCGTCAGGGTTACCACGTATGTGCCGGGATCATCGTAGGTATGGTCGGGGTTCTCTTCATCGCTAGCCTCACCATCGCCAAAGCTCCAGCTGTAGCTATCTGCATTGCAGGAAACATTGGAAAAGGATAC
>JBCDFE010000259.1:0-6407 GCA_039178745.1 Bacteroidota bacterium
TATGCTGTTGGGGATGAATCCCTTGACAAAGTCTTTCTTATCGCGCACGTCCAGCACCAGGGCTTCTTCTCGATTGGCCGCTGCCTCAAACTGCTCTGGGTCTAACGCTTGCAGGCCGGTTTTCAGGGCTTGTTTGAAGGAGTCGTAGCCTTGCTTGTTGAGCCTGGCATTCTCGAAGAAGTAGGCTGGTGGTGGCATGAGGCCGTCTGTAACTTCCTTGATAAACTCTTGCCGCGTCATATCTGCCCGCAGGGCGTAGTTGGTCTTTTTTTGTTGGCCTAGGGTATCCTTAGTTTCGCGACTCATTTTTTTGCCGCAGGCAGACCCAGCACCATGAGCAGGATAAACCATAACATCGTCTGGCAAGGGCATGACCTTCTGGCGTAGGCTATCAAATAGTATGCCTGCTTGATCTTCCATGCTCACTCCGCTACCGGGCTGAGAAAGATCGGGGCGGCCAACGTCTCCTATAAAAAGCGTATCTCCTGTGAAGAGCGCCTTGGGTATACCTTGATCGTCCCTGAGCAAGTAGCAGGTGCTCTCGTTGGTATGCCCAGGAGTGTGGAGAACCTCTATAATTACGTTTCCAAGAGCCAGTACTTCACCGTCTTTGGCTTCGTACTTTTCATAATTTGTTTTTGCACCAGGCCCATACACGATCTTAGCACCAGTCGCTTCGGCCAGATCCAAATGGCCACTCACGAAATCGGCGTGAAAGTGCGTTTCGAAGATGTACTTCAGCTTGGCTCCAGATCGATCTGCACGTTTGATGTAGGTCTGATAGTCACGCAATGGATCTATAACGGCAGCTTCGCCATTACACTCTAGATAGTACGCGCCTTGGGCCAGGCAGCCCGTGTAGATTTGTTCGATGATCATAAAGGCCGTTTAGTTGCTAATCAACAAATGTAATACATGAACGAATCTCCATGTGTTGAGGTTGATCTGGCTATTCCATGATTTTCAACCAAAATGAGCCCCCGTGGCGCTCTACGCCTTCGAGATTGACGTGGCTCCAGATGGGGGCCAGCTTGCCAGCTAACTCTTCATCCTCAGATATGAAGTAGTTGGGCGCCAATGGCCGATACTTAGCCGGATTGGCCAGTAGGTACATCGCTAGACCATACTGCTCAGAATAAAACCGATCACACATAAACTGCGGATAGTCGTAAGGCAGGTATACGTCGTGAATGTGTACGATCACGCCCTTCTTAAGCCTGGGTAAAACCTCCAGGAAAAAGACATTGGCGTCGGAATTGGGCAAAATGCGATGCGAGTTGTCAATAAAAAGAATATCATTCGCATCGAGCTGATCTACAATCTCGAGCTTGGTATCCTCAAAAGGTTTTCTCACTATTTGATCGGCCAGTTGATCGATCTCTGCCCTGGGCTGTGGATCTATGGATATGATCTTAGTTTCAAGTCCTTGCTCTTGCTTGGCCTTGTGGGCTACTTTAGTGGAGTTGCCTGAGCCGACCTCTATATACTTCCCAGGCTTGAAGTGCGACAGCATGGTGTAGATCATCACGATGTCCAGGCCCGGTAAAAAACCATTATTCCAGACCGGCAGCCTTGAATCGGCTTCGTTTTTACTATCCTTAATCTTCCAAATAGCATCCTTGTGCACTAGAGCCTTGTCAATAAAATCCAAATAACTAGCCCTTTGATCTTCAATGATCTGAAGTAGTTCAGGGTGAGCGGGTAATCCGTGACCGTAGCGCGGTCTCATATCTACCTTGTACTCCAAGAAAAGCGATTGAAACTTGGGAGAGAGGAAGCGATAAATGTCTTTGATCATAGTATTAGATCCGTTAAAACGGCCGGAAGATAGATGTAAAGCAGGAATAAGAGTAAGTTGCTTTTTACAATATCTCTACCCAGTGTAGGGCTCGTCTTCCCGTACCGTCGGCAATCTGATGTCTGCAACTCGTACCTGTAGCCACTACCGTTGTATGTTGATGAGCCTGCCGTACTGCTGGAAAGAGGACCATTTCGCCTATCTGCTGGCTCAGGGCGTAGTGCTCTTTTTCATATCCAAATGAGCCGGCCATTCCACAACAACCAGAAGGGATAAGCTCTACCTGAAAACCACGAGCAGCATCCAACAATTGAGCAGTGGTTTCTATAGAAGAGAGTGCTTTTTGGTGGCAATGCCCGTGGAGCAAAATCTGGCGGGGCGCTGTGCTCAGGTCTGATGACTTGATCCGACCATTCTCCAGCTCTTGCAGCAAAAACTCATCGATGAGCAGACAATGGGGAGCCAGCAGCTCGGCCTGCGTTCGCGTTTCGCCACGAGTAAGGCGCAGGTATTCATCTCTAAAGCCCAAAATGGCCGACGGCTCTATGCCAATAAGTGGTGCCTCTGGGCCGATTAGTGAGGCAAGTGCTTCTACGTTAGCTGTGGCAAGCTGTTGGGCATAAGGGAGCAACCCCTTGGATAATTGTGCCCGCGCACTATCCCTGACTGGAGCTATCTCGACAGAATAGCCCAACCGCCATAGCAACTTCAAGGCAGAGCGACCGATTTCAGGCTCGTTGTAGCGGATAAATTCATCGAGTAATAAATAGACCGTTTGCTTTGCCTTACGGCCAGCATATTTCTTGGCCAGCTGGCGATTAATTCGCTGAAAAGGAAGGCGACCGACCTGCGGAAGTCTCCTTTCAGAAGCTATACCGAGTATACGCTTAAGTACAGTCGATGTCAACTTCCCATTCAGGATCAAATTGCTCAATCCCGGCCAGATGGCAGCCATTCGGTTTAGGGTAGCTGCATGCCCAAAGAAGCGCGAGCGCAGTGGAACACCCTGCGTCAGAAAGCGCTGGTGCTGCACCTCGGCCTTCAGGCTGGTCATATCGACTAAGCTCGGACACTCGCCCGTGCATCCCTTGCACGATAAGCAAAGGTCCAGTGCTTCCTGAATTTCGGGCTCGGTACACGGGTTGTCCCGCTCAGAGCGCGTCAGCATTTCACGCAACACATTAGCCCGCCCTCTAGTGCTATCCCGTTCAAAACGCGTGGCCTGGTAGCTGGGGCACATCACACCAGATAGCTTCCTGCAATCGCCAGATCCGTTGCATTTCTCTGCCAATCGGAGCAACCCGCCTTCCTCGGAAAAGTCGAGTATGGTCTCGAAAGTGCGCTGTTGCTGTTCCGGCTCGTAGCGCAAGGTCTCGTTCATTGGTGGCGCATCGATGATCTTGCCCGGATTGAAGATATTCATGGGGTCGAAGGCTTGCTTGACTTGCCTGAAGTAGGCATAGACTTCTTCCCCTACCATCAGCTCGATGAAGGGCGCGCGCACCCGTCCATCTCCATGCTCACCGCTCAGGCTGCCGTTGTACTTCTTGACGAGTAGCGCCACATCCTGACTAATGTCGAAAAAAGCCTGCCGGTCTGCGGCCTTCTTCAAGTCGAGTATCGGCCTAAGGTGCAGCTCGCCTGCCCCGGCATGTGCATAGTAGACCGCTTGCTGCCCGTGGCGCTTCATCAGGGCTTCGAATTCTGCTATATAGCTAGGCAGATCATCTAGACTGACCGCCGTATCTTCTATGCAGGCCACCGCTTTTTTGTCTCCCGGCAAGTTGGCCAGCAAACCCAGACCGGCGGCACGTAGCTGCCAGACACCCGATGTCTGCGGGCCACTTATGACAGGATAGGCATAACCCAGGTCTGCGGATTTGAGCTCGGTCACTAGCTGGTCCGCTCTCGCCAGGGCGGTGTTCAGATCATGCGCTCTCATCTCAACCAGGAGCAAGGCTCTGGGATCACCTTCGACAAAGGCGCGCAAGGGCCGATATTTAGGACTTTCCGAAGTACAGTTGAGTATCACATCGTCCATGAGCTCACACAGGCTGGGTTGGTGTTGCATAGCCATCTGCGTGGCATGCATAGCCGAATCTACACTGCGACAGTGGACCGCCACGACTACATCTATGGGCAGTGGCAGCGGTACGATATTCAGCTTGATCTCGCTGGTTATCGCCAGAGTTCCCTCAGACCCACAGAGCAGGGTGCAGAGATTGAGATCAGAGCCTTGATCGTCAAAAGGCGCTTGCTGCGCCAGCAGGTCCAGCGCGTAGCCCGTATTGCGGCGGCTGATCACCGACTTTGGGGTACTATCCAAAATGACACGACGGCGTTCGTCATCATCGAGCAGTTGGACCAGCTCTTGGTAAATAGCTCCTTCTCGATCAGCAGTTTTCTTTTTTTCTTGGACTTCCGCAGGTTGTAGCTTCCCGAATGTGGCCGTTTGTCCATCGCTGAGCACACAGCGCAATTCCAACACGTGCTCGCGTGTGGAACCATATTCTATACTCGTGGTGCCACAACTGTTATTGCCGACCATGCCCCCTATCATACAGCGATTGGCCGTACTGGTATTGGGCGCAAAAAAGTAGCCATGAGGCCCCAGGTAATCATTGAGCTCATCGCGTATCACGCCGGGCTGCACACGCACCCATCTATTTTCCAGATCGAGCTCCAGTATGCGAGTCATATAGCGAGAGGTATCGACTACAATACCAGAACCTACGCACTGCCCAGCCAGGGATGTTCCCGCAGCTCTGGGTATAAGCGAAGTACCATACCTAGCCGCAAATTGGACCAGTCTTTGTAAATCAGCCTCCGATTTTGGAAAAGCTACCGCCAGTGGCAACTCCCGATATACCGAAGCATCGGTCGCATAGAGCGTTCGCAGCAAACGATCATAGTGCAACTCTCCCTCCAGCTCACTGGCCAGCAGCTGAAGTTGCTTTTTGTCATCTATATTGGGGTCTATGACGCCCATATTATTTATTTGTGTTCAGCAGGCACATCCGCATGCTCAGAAACGCAGTGCGTATGCAATCGTTGACGGCTTTATCTTCAATTGCTGTATTTTTCAGGTGCAGACATGACTTGATAAGCCATGAAATTAACTGTTAATGTACAGCAACAGAGGGAAGAACTATACGGGGAAGGCGTATTGCGCCAATCCTCACCCCTAGGCGATGACGACTCTATAGCCCAACAATATGGAGCAGATAATGGCAAAGTACTCATAGCCATACGCGAATTAATGCGTGTTTTCACAAATCAAATTAAGGTTTTTCCGGAGCTAGAAGACATCATAATTACAGATGATTCCAGCTTTCAGGTCTTTTATCGATCCGATACTAGTGGTTGTACAGCTTACCTCTCCAGCGGAGCCATCATTCGCTATTTCAATTTCATTAGTTATGCGTTATCCTGCTACGATGTATTACCCGGTTTTCATCCGATACTGAGAGATCAAGAACGCAAATTCAATATGGCCGACGAGCTCATTGAAAAAATGATGGAACCCAAATTAACCAGTATTGGTGGCGTAAGCGACGAGCACGGCATGCTATCGACAGCAATTGTCATGTCGGGCTTACTGAGTATGGTTTGTCATGAAATTATCCATATAGCTCGGAATCATGCAAGTATGCTTCGTCCATTTTTCATTTCCCAGCCCGACGAAGTGCGCACAACTATTAGCAAGAGCAGACAAACCGAATTTACCAATATTCGCCTCAGAGATTACGAAACGGCTAGTTTTTACAGAGCTATAGAACTTGAGGCTGATTATCATTCATGGCCAAATGCTCTAGAGCGCAGCAAGATACTTTGCGCCATTCTGGAAGAATATTCCTACACCATCTATGATCCTTACGAGCTATTTGTGATAGGATTGTATAGTGTGCATATTTGCCATTCTCATTATGAGGCTAGCAACTTGGATATTGATATGGATCTGGGCACGACTTTTCGAACACACCCTACGACGCACAACAGGCTACTATTTATGCGGCGTATGTTGGTTCATTTACTAAACAACCGAGCCTTCCCCGAAGAAGACACTTCCCGACTAATGGCAGCCCTAGATAAAGTCGTCAATGGATTTGGCGGGTGCAAGCCATATCCCATCCCGGCATATGATGTCATGCAACTCAAAGACCAGGAAATCATGCTGAAAGACTTCGAAAATTTTCGCAAAATCGCATCAATCTAGCTTATGAATGCTTACGTATCCTATCCATTTGACATAGACGATCAGCTGCTTAAAGACCTGCAATCATGGACTGCTGAAAAGGTACCTTTAAAGGAAGCTCAGAACATGGGAGGCTTTGATGGTAACACCTTATTGCCAGTCATTGAGTTTGTTGTTCTCTCGGCACTATCAGGAGCTACCTATGATATAGCAAAGCACATTTTTCTAAAATTGAAAGCCAGATGGCAAAGTGGAAAATCCCAGCCTGCCTTCAACATTAAGCTCCCCTTATCCAATGAAGCTTTCCTTTTTATGGACGGCACCTACTTTCACCTGACATCAGAAGGGAAAAGGGAAATTTCGGAAGCTGAGTGGTTGGAAGGAGTAACCAAGAATATAGAATAGTCCGATAGA
>JBCDFE010000260.1:0-6403 GCA_039178745.1 Bacteroidota bacterium
GCTACGGCCAAGTTGGAAGATGAAGGCCGTGGTCGATTCGACCTCAACTACCGCATTCGGGATCTGGTTTTTAGTCGCCAGCGCTACTGGGGCGAACCCTGGCCCATCGTTTACGACCAAGACGGTGTGCCCGAGTTCTTACCCACCGAGCAGCTGCCTGTGGAGCTTCCGCCCATGGAAGATTTCCGATATCGCGATGGCAAGGCACCACTGGAGCGGGCCATCGATTGGGTCAACAGCGAGTACGGTCGCCGCGAGACCGACACCATGCCCGCTACTGCCGGCAGCAACTGGTATTATCTGCGCTATATGGACCCGCAAAACGGGGAAGCATTCGTTGGCCAGGAAGCCGTCAATTACTGGCAGGATGTAGATCTGTATCTCGGTGGTGCCGAGCATGCTGTCAGCCATATTCTCTATAGCCGCCTATGTCACAAGCTGTGGTTCGATCTGGGCTATGTACCTACCCGCGAACCTTACAAAAAGCTGGTCAACCAGGGCATGATAGGTGCGCCCATCACGAGCATACATTTGACGAATGCTAAGGCCAAGGATGGTTCGGAGCACAAGGTCTGGGTGAGTTTTGGGACTTCCGCAGGTAGTCAGACCCAGGTAGACGGATTGGGCGCCCTTACTGTGCAGTCTCTGGAATTAGACCGAAAGGTACCTCTCCGTATGGTCGAAGAAACCAGTGTCGACAATGAGGCCAGCTTCAGGTTGTATAAAAAAGCCATAGACGATCTGGATCAGGACGATGCCCAAGACGCCGCATATTTCCGCCAGATTCTTACTCAGGGCGAGGGGATTGCCTGGAACCAGGATAAAGACGGTCGGCAGTATGTAGAATTGAGTTTTGTCATGGGCAAAATGTCCAAGTCAAAATACAATGTCATTAACCCCGACGACATCTGCGAGCGTTACGGTGTCGACTGTTTCCGCATGTACGAAATGTTCCTCGGTCCGCTGGATCAGGCCAAGCCCTGGAGCGTCAGCGGTATCGATGGGGTTTATCGCTTCCTTCGTCGCTTTTGGGGACTTTTCTACGATGAAGATGGGAAGATGTCTGTTGTCGATACGCAGGCAGGCAAGGCAGAAATGAAGGCTTTGCATACTTGTATTCAGAAGGTGACCGACGATATCGAGAAACTGAGTTTCAATACTTGCGTATCTGCCTTTATGGTGGCTTCCAACGAGCTGAATAAGCTCAAGGCCAATCAGAGAACCGTGCTGGAACTTCTAGTCAGGTTAATTGCTCCTTTTGCACCACACCTGGCAGAGGAGCTCTATCGGGCGCTTGGCCACACCACCAGCGTACATCATGCCGAGTGGCCCGTCTTTGAGCCAGAGTGGCTGGTCGAGGATAGTGTTACCCTGCCCATTGCCTTCAATGGCAAAACTCGCTTTACCCTGGAATTTCCAGCAGATGCCGACAAGGCTACTGTTGAAGAAGCCGTTCTGGCCAATGAGCAAGTCAAGCAGCAGATCGGCGATAAATCTGTCAGACGTGTCATTGTCGTGCCTGGCCGTATGGTCAATATGGTAGTGGGTTAACTACTTGTCGACAAAATGGGTTCTGACCAGTAAAACCAAGCCATGTCTAATCCTACACCTCGGTATTGGACTATAGCTGGGCGAGTATTGGTCTTATCCGTCTTGTTCCTGTTTTTGGCGGCCCAGCTCTGTTACTTGCTTTTAGATTATGAGGCGCTGGCTGATTGGTATCAAAGCCTAGGACCATTTTATAGGCAATCATACTGGACTAGTGAGTTTTTTACACCAGCGGTTAAGCAATCGGGCAATCGCTATGTGGCGCTTGGACTTGTACTGACAACGGCTATTATCATTTATGTGCTGAAATCTCCCAAGCCTTTATCCATCAAGTTCAGAGAGCCACGGGCCAATCCGGAAAGAAAACCACTGGCTATCTTAATGTTGTCACTTACGGCATTATGGGTTTGGGGTAGTATCGGTTTGGCGCCGGCTTATGACGAGCTCTTTACGACAGAGCGAATTTCCACTGGTCAGCTGTTTGTAGCGAGTTCCTACTACATGATTCCCAACAATCACGTATTCTTCAGCTTTTTGCTGGGGCTTTGCTGGCGAATTTGCAGCTTTTTGCAAATAGATCCTTTGTGGGTAGGCAGGATCATTTCCTTGTTGTCGCTTGTAGGTATTGGCGGTTTGCTATTCGTATGGCTGCGCAAGGTGATCGCATCGCCCTGGCTTCGGCTATCGAGTGTACTGCTGCTGAGTAGCCAGCTCGGAATATGGGGATTTGCCACCCAGGCCAGGGGATATTTATTGCTATTGCTTTTCAGCTGGTTAGCCGTCTGCTCCTTGGAAAAGATGCTCGAGCGCGAGAAAAAGAACCCCTCGGCGTCTTTGGTCTTCGTCATTTTTTCGGCCCTGGCTTTTATTACGGTGCCGGTCTACCTTTACGTTTTTGCGGGTATAGTTATGTATTGGTCATTTCAGCAAATTCGTAGGAAGACCTTCAACCGCTCGGCCATCCGAATTCTGGGCAGCACGCTCATGTTAACCTATCTGTTGTATTTGCCGATCCTGGCATTTTCCGGTCTGTCGGCCCTTACTGGTAACAGATATGTAGATGGGCTACAGAACAATGTGGACTTGGGGATTACTGGGTTTGCCTCTGATTGGTTGCCGACCCTACCTTATTATTTCCAGTACGCACTCAGTCTGTGGCCACCAGAGCATTGGATCCTCTTGGTTTTGCTAATCGCACTTTGTCCAATCTGGCTATACCTTCAAGGCGGCAAGCGCGAGCGCATGCTGGCTGGCTTGCTGTTATGTGTCTGGATTTCGACCGTTCTGATTACCATTTTTTTGCGTGAGGTTCCCGCTGCTCGCATGTTGCTTTGGCAGCTTCAAGCTACTTTTCTGGTGTTTTGGCTGGCTATTTTGCAAGTGCTTAAACGGGTACGTTTTGGTACCGTGGCGGGTATCGGTATCGCTTTATTTCTAGCCCTCATAAATTTCAAATATCTGCCCGCTAAGTTCGAGGCATCTCTCTTGTATTATTATCCTGTTGCCGACACCCATAAGGCTTTGCAGGAAATGGTCGATAGTTTACCCGATCAGTCCCTGGTGAGGTGTAGTGATGAAGCATTTTTTCCAGCTTACCTGATCAGAAAACGAGGTTTACCGCTCGACTCCGATTCTTACACCCACTATATCCGCAGAGAATCGGAATCAGACTGGCCCAAAACGATCGATTCTTTTGAATTGGTTCTTCAAGTGCAAGATTATCTTATTTTTGAGCAGAAAGAGTAGAGTTGCTAGAAAAGGATTACCTTAATTCAAATTTTATAGCCTAAAATCGGAGAAATGAGATTTGTTTTACTGCTTACTTTTTTAATGTTGTTCTTTTCTTGTGGGAATGACGAGGATTCATCCATAGTCGAGCCAGAAATGATGGATCTTTGTGAGGACGTCAATTGTGGTGTTGGTGGTGATTGCGTAAATGGAAGCTGTGTTTGTGCCTCTGGGTATTCGGGCGATCGATGCCAAATCTACACTTCGGTAGCTGTTCGGCTACAGACAGAAACACCGCTTGAAATCTTTGAAAGCGGGATGTATTTAGATAGTTTATACGGAAAAGTATATGCTGGCGGCATGATTTTTTATATGGACGTAGATGACTTTATTCCAGGAGTCGAGGGGATGGTTTTATCTACGGAAATTTTGCCAGGCACCTATTCTTGGGGTTGTGCTGGAACAGACTTGGTCGAGATAGGTAATGTAACTGAATATCCGAACAGGCCTACTGAAAACCAGCCTGGTGGAAGAATTGGTGAGGGTCGTGCAAATACAGAGGCCATTGTGAATTCCGATTGTGGTGAGAACTCTGCTGCAATAGCCTGCGCTCAGCTGTCTACCGGAGGATTTGACGATTGGTTTTTACCTTCTTCCGGTGCAATAGATCAGGTATATAAGAACCTCGAGGTGAAAGGCCATATAAATTTTGGTCCTTCCTCGTATTGGACCTCTACAGAAAGAGATTTTTCAGGAGCTTGGAGGTATTCCTTTGCGGGTGGGGTTCATGCGGTTGTTGGAAAGTCTAGTATCATTAAGGTAAGAGCTGTTCGAACTTTTTGATGCTGCTGTTAGAAATAGTCGGACGATTATCGGTCTGTAGTCTAGCAGGCCTAGTTTCCAGTTTTTACAGTAAATAGGCGGATTTTGATCATAGTGTATTGACCCATTCTGGTGAGGAAACCGACGAGTTTAGTTCTGCGCTTCGCGTGAAAGTAGCCAATGGAAAAATTACCCTTTGGAATTGGTTTGAGGATAGCCTGGAGGTCTCTCGTAAGTATCACGGTACTTCGGCTGGATAGATGATTCAGCTACGCGCTGTACATTGGGTCTGCTAAACAAAACCCAGTAGTATGCGGACCGATAAAGTATACCTAACTCTTGGAATATTTTTCAGCATATTATCTACTTTTTGCGCTTGCAGCGGCCAGGCTAGAACAGACGATAGAAGTACAGCGCTCGTGCAAAAAGTAGATTCTGATGAAAAGCTCGAGCTTGATGCCCAAGCAGATGTAATATTCAGAGATTCGAGAGATAATTTATGGTTCGCGAGTAGGGAACAGGGCGTGTATAAATATGATGGAACGGATCTTGCTCTTTTTACCTCAGATGATGGTCTGAGCAGCTATCGCATACTCGGTGTTCAGGAAGATGACGGCGGCAATGTTTATTTCGATACCCCCGAAGGTATTTATAAATACGACGGAGAAATATTCACTACGCTAGCTATTGCTGAAAGTGGAGAAGCCGGGAACGCATGGACATCAGAACCGGGCGACATGTGGTTTAGGATGGGATGGGATAAGAGTGGACCGTTTCGATATGATGGGAAGAAACTGTATCATTTGAAATTCCCCGAAAATGAAATGGCGGATGACTATTTCAGGCAATACCCGAATTCTTCTTTCAATCCCTATGGTATATACTCGCTTTATGAGGATAGCAAGGGCAATGTCTGGTGTGGGACTTCTAGTTTCGGCATTTATATGTTTGATGGACAAACCGTCAGCTGGATGTATGAAGATCATCTGACCACGACACCTGCTGGCGGGAGTTTCGGCATTCGCTCTATAGGGGAAGATCGTGATGGGAACTATTGGATATGCCATCCCAAATACAAATACACACTGCTGCCTAATGAAACAGAAGGTGACGGATTTGTACCCTTGAATTACAGCCGACAGATTGGGATAGATAACTTGGCAGAAGACGATTTGTATTTCTATTCGATGGAACTTGACGCCAATGGAAATCTATTCATGTTTGCCAATGAAGATGGACTCTGGAAAAATGACGGGGAAAAGTTGACACCATTCTTTATCGAACTTGGTGGAGAAAATATATCCCCTACGTCCATGTACAAGGACGATAAGGGGATATTCTGGTTTAGTACGGAAAGCAATGGGATATACCAATACGATGGTAACGACTTCGAGCGGTTTCGAATAGAATAGCGTGGAAAATATATTCTATTATTCCTGAATTGGGTTATTATCAGTTCCCAATTTTTACAATGCGTTGAGTACCCAATGGAATATGACCATCCACCAGCAGGCGAATAAAGTAAACGCCATCGACCTGGCCTCTGATGTTGAGGCCATATTGCTGTTCACCACCTATATGATTCCATAGACCGGTTTCTAGTACCTGACCGATGGGACTGACCAATTCATATTGCAAGGATTCTTGCCTATTGCTGGTATACTGAATGCCGATGGGACCGCGAGTCGGGTTGGGAAATGTATGGATCAGTCGTTGTTCACCAGAGAGTGTACTCGTTGAAAGTAAAGGATCGGTTTCGAAGTAGATCGGCTCACTCCAGAGTATATTTTCTCCGCAGGGAAATCCTACTATCAATAAATATCCTGCCTCTTCTACCAGGTTATTCAGGGTGATATTAGGTGAAGTAGTTTCTATCCGAGTCCAATCGTCCTCGTCTTCCAGCGTATATTCTACAAAATATACGGAGGTATTAGGCGAAGGAGCCCAGGAAAAGCTTGCGGTCGTATAATCGACAGATTCGATATTGATGTCGTAAATGGTTTGACAAAAACCGCCACCCGCTTCAATGGTCGTGAAATACAATTCGTCGCTGATTATAGTTTGATTGCCGCATGTCCAACTAATAAATAACACATATTCTGTAGAAGGATCTAAATCAGCCAAAAATATTTCCGGCTCATTGGTTTCTATGGTTGTCCATTCACTTGGTGGTGCCCCCTCCTGGTATATCGTAACCGTCATCGATTCGGGTATAATTCCTTCGATGTCCCAATAAATAAAAGCCTCATCAGGACCTATTTCTTCCAGTATAAGTAGGACATCTTCCGCATTCGGACACAATGCC